>DAHUYL010000223.1 GCA_027315255.1 Solirubrobacterales bacterium
CGCCGCTCAGGGACCCGGCCAGGTTCGCAAACGTGACCGTGCTCGACGGAACCCTGTACTGGCCGGCGGACGAGCTGGACTGGGCGCCGGAGCCGCTCTATGAGGCAGCACGCGCCCACGCGCTGACGGCCGCCTGAGCACGTACCTTCGGGCGAGTAGAACTGAAATCGCGTCGCGTCATAGCGCTCGCGCAGCTTCTCCACGTCCGCGATCGCCGGGACATATTCGGGACACGCTTCGACTTCCGAGGCTTGTCCGAGAAAGCCGAAAGCCCCGCATTTACGGGGCTTCTGGAAAGCGGACGACGGGGGTCGAACCCGCGACCTTCGGCTTGGGAAGCCGACGCTCTACCAACTGAGCTACGTCCGCGCGACACGTGATTCTAGGCGGCGCGAAAGGGGGGATGGGCGTGACGTCGCGCTGTGGGCCGGCGATCATGCCGCCGTGGCCGGCGCCGGCGCCGACCGTCGTTCGCCAAGGGCTTCCGGAGTAGCCTGTGCGTCGTGCTGTGGACGTTCGTGCCGATCGCGGCAGTGCTGACCGTGACGCCGGGGGCGGCCACCGCGATCGTCGTGCGCAGCGCGATCGCAGGGGGCTGGAGGTCGGGGATCCGCGTGATCGCCGGTAATGAGGTCGGCGTAGCCGCGTGGGCGTTGCTGTCGGTCGTCGGAGTGTCGGCACTGGTCGCCGCATCGGAGGCGGCGTTCGTCGCCTTGAAGGTGATCGGTGCCTGCGTGCTCGTGTGGCTCGGCGTGCAGTCGATCCGGGCCAGTCGCGCTCACGGCCGGGAGGACGCCGCCGGCGCCACCGGGGTGAGCCCGGCCGCCGAGCCGTCCGGTGCGCTGCGTGACGCCACGACCCCACGACGGCGGCGCGACTTCCGTGACGGCGTCGTGACATCGCTGGCCAACCCGAAGCTGGCCGTGTTCTTCGTCGTGTTGTTCCCGCAGTTCGTCTCCCACCGTGCCGCCGTGCTCCCGACGACACTGCTGATGGCAGCGCTCGTGATCGCTTTCGACTGGTGCTGGTACACGGTTCTGGCGGTGCTGACCGGTCGCGCGAAGGGCGCGTTCGACCAGACCCGGCTCGCTCGGTGGCTCGAGCGGATCACCGGCACGGTTCTCGTGGGACTGGGGATCCGCTTGGCGTTCGAGCAGCGCTGAGGGATCGTGCTGCACGCGTTCGAGCGACGGCATCCGTTCGACGAGGCGACCGTCGCCGTGATCGAGCCGCTGAAGGCCGTGTACGGGCTCGAGCTCGGGGCTGAGCACAGCCACCACCTGCTCGAGGGCTCCGAAGGTTGACCGCGAGCGGGCACATGGGCCGGTTCGTCGAACTCGCCGGCACGGTCCGGGTGGCGCTGGCTCCGGCTGAGGCGTTCGAGCTGTTCACCCCGGCGGCGAGCGGCGCTGGGCAGCGGGCTGGGATCCATCGTTCCCGGCTGCGCCCGCGGATGAGACAGCGTCCGGAACCGTGTTCCGGACCGGCCACGATCGCGTGACCACATGGGTGGTCGTCGCCTGCGACCGGCCGTGCTCGGTCACTACGCCAACGTGTGCGAGGGCGACCGAGCCGGCATCGTCCGGGTCTGGTGCGAGCCCGCACCGGATGGGACCACGATCGCCGCCGTCACGTGCGCGATGACGGCGCCGAGCGACGAGGGCGCCGCCCGGCTCGACCGGTTCGCCGCTGACTACCCGCAGCTCCTCGCCCACTGGGAGTGGGCGATCGCGATTTCCGCGTGACTGCCGCGCCGGCAGGTCGGCTGCGACGGCGGCGCCGGCCCCCAGGTAGCCTTGTGCCGGTGCGCAGGTTCGCGGTGCCCGGGGTGATCACGCTGGTCGCGGTCGGGCTGCTGGCGGTGCTCGCCTACGGCGTGTCGAGCCAGGGCGCGAGCGGCTCGATCAAGGGGCTCGTGGCCCGCGGCGACTTTCCGCGCGCGCCCAACTACGGCATGCGGCTCCCGCTGCTCGGCGCACACGAGCGCGAGAGCCTCTCGCAGCTGCGCGGCAAGGTGGTGTTGCTGAACGTGTTCGCCTCCTGGTGCCCGCCGTGTCAGGCGGAGGCACCGGTACTGGAGCAGGCCCAGCGGCTGCTGGCCAGCCGCGGAGGCACGGTCGTCGGCGTGACCTACCTCGACAACGCCAGCGACGATCGCGCGTTCGTGCGCCAGTATCACCTCACCTTCCCGGTGCTGCGCGATGTCAGCGGCGACTTCATCGCGCCGTACGGCATCAGCGGCGTGCCGGATACGTTCGTGATCGATCGACGCGGGCGGATCGAGGCTTTCCGCTACTACCAGCTGACGAAGCAGTGGGTCGACCGGACGCTCCCGCGGATCCTCAGCCAGGCGGCATGACCCGGCCGCCACGAGCACTGCCGATCGCACCGGGGCGCTGGACGATGCCGGTCGCAGTTGCGCTGATCGCGATCGCAGCGACCGTCGCCGGTACGACCGGGACCGCCGCGGCCGCCCCGGCGCGGGCCGCCCACGCGCGGCCCATCCACGCCCGGCCGTCGCTGCTCAGCCTCGAGGCACAGTTCATGTGCGTGTCGTGTCACGAGCCGCTGGAGCTCGTGTCCTCGCCGCAGGCGCAGGCCGAGAAGGGGTACATCGCAGGGCTGATCGCGGCCGGCGACACCGCGTCGCAGATCCGCGCCAACATGGTCGTGCAATACGGGGATGCCGTGCTTGGCCGGCCACCTGCCAGCGGCTTCAACCTGCTGATCTACGTGCTGCCGCCGGCGCTGCTGCTGCTCGGAGCGGCCGGCCTGATCTACACGCTGCCGAAGTGGCGGGCACGCTCCCGGCGCGCGGCCGCGACCCCGCTGACGGGCGCGCCGCCACTCGAGGCCGGCGAAGCCAGACGCCTCGAAGACGAGCTCGCCCGGTTCGTCTGAGCCCTCACATCGAGTCGGGGGCGCTGACCCCGAGCAGCCCGAGCACGAGCACGAGCACGCCCTTCGTGGCGACGCACAGGCCGAGCCGGAAGGACTCGACAGCTTCGGGCGCGGCCCCGATCACCTTGCAGTCCCGGTAGAACGCCGTGAACTCCTGTGCGAGCTCCAGCGCGTATGCCGCGATCCGGTGGGGCCCCCGCCGCTCGACCGCCTCCGCGACCTCCTCGGGCAGCGCCAGCAGCTTCCGGATCAGCCCGCGCTCGGCCGGCTCGAGCGCCACCGCCGGCCCGCCCCAGTCCGACTCCGCCGCGCAAGCGGTTGCGACGCGCAGATCGCCCGCATGCCGCAACACCGATGCGATCCGGGCGTGCGCGTACTGGATGTAGTAGACGGGGTTCTCGCTCGACTGCGATCTCGCCAGGTCGAGGTTGAGGTCGATCGTGCGGTCGTGCGAGCTCTGCAACATGAAGTAGCGCGTGGCATCGACGCCGATCTCGTCGAGCAGCTCGTCGAGCGTGACGAACTCGCCGCGACGCTTGGACATCGCCGCCCGCTCGGATCCCTCGACCAGATGCACGAACTGGAGGATCAGCACCTCGAGCCGGTCGGGGTCGTGACCCAGCCCCGCAAACGCCGCCTTCAGCCGCGCGATGTAGCCATGGTGGTCGGCGCCGACCGGCAGCAGCTGGCGCTCCCATCCACGCTCGAACTTGTTCTGCATGTACGCGACGTCGGCCGCGAGATACGTCGGCTCGCCACCGGACCGGTAGAGGACCCTGTCCTTCTCGTCGCCGAAGGCCGTCGTCCGCAGCCAGACGGCGTTCTCGGCGGTGTAGACGTGGCCTGCCTGCTCGAGCGCGCTCACCGCCCGTGTCACCTCGCTGGGCGAACCGGCGTGGAGCTCCTGCTCGCTGAAGTACCTGTCGAATCTCACGCCGTAGCGTTCCAGCGTCGACTTGATCCGCTGCAGCAGGATCTCGACGGCGCGGGCAGCGACGACGTCGATCTCGACGCGCTCGTCCGCCGCCTCGGGGATCGCCGCGGCGATCGACGCGACGTACTCGCCCTGGTAGCCATCCTCGGGGACGGGCAGGCCGAGCGCTCGGGCGCGCACCGACTCGCCGAACCGCCGCACCTGGGAGCCGGCGTCGTTGAAGTAGTACTCGCGCCCGACCGTGTGGCCGTGGTGCTCGAGGATGCGTGCGAGCGAGTCGCCGAACGCGGCGTGACGACCTGAGGCGGCGACGAGCTCGGCGGTCGGGTTCGCCGAGACGAACTCGAGCAGGATCCGCTCGGGCGCCGGCGCGAGGCCCCCGCCGAAGCGCGACCCCGCGGCCAGCACCGCCCGGACGCCGTGGCGATGCCAGCCGTCCGACAGCACCAGGTTGACGAACCCGGGGCCGGCGACCTCCCACGACGCGAGCGCGTCGCCGAGCGTCGCGGCCAGGAGCTGTCCGAGCTCGCCCGCAAGCTCGCGCGGCGGTCTTCCGACCGCAGGGCCGAGCAGCAGCGCCGCGTTCGTGGCGTAGTCACCCTGGCCCGCGCGCTTCGGCTGGTCGAGCGATGGACGGGCAGGCGGCCGGCGACCCGCGCCGGCCGCCGCTTCCGCGAGGACCGCCGCCGCTGCGAGGACCGCCTCGCGCAGCTCGGTGACCGGGTCTCGGGCCGCCACCGCGCTCATGCGCCGCTCGGCACCACCGGCGCCTGGAACAGGTTCTCGAGCCGGTCGAGCTCCGCCGGCGTGCCCAGCGCGATCAGCGTGTCGCCCGCCGCGATCACCGTCTGCGGAGACGGCTGTGGGTCGAGCCGGCCGTCTCGCCGCAGCGCGACGATCACGGTGCCGCCACGCGCCTCGCCGACCGACCGGCCGACGCCGGCGGACGCGGGCGGTACGGCGATCTGCTCGACCCGGTAGTCGGCCATCTCGACCGCGCCCCCGACCTGCGGGTGCAGCGCGATCCGCGCCATCTCCGAGCCGGTCGTCTTGTACGGCGAGATCACGCGGTTTGCGCCGGCGCGAACCAGCTTCTTCTCGGCGTCCTCGGCGGAGGCGCGTGCCACGATCAGGATGTCGCGGCGCAGCTCGCGCGCGCTCAAGGTGATGAAGATGTTCTCTGCGTCGGAGTCGGCGCAGGCGAGGATCCCGGATGCGCGCTCGATCCCCGCCCGTAGAAGCACCTCGTCCTCTGACGCGTAACCCTCGATGAACGGGATCTCGGCGGCCTGCGCCAGATCGCGGTTGACGGCGTTCGAGTCGATCACGACCGTTGCCGCCGACCGCGCCCGCAGGTCGCGTGCCAGCTGGCGGCCGACGCGGCCGTAGCCGCAGACGATGTAGTGGTCGCTGAGGGCATCGATCATCTTCTGGTTGCGGCGGTGCTCGAGGACCCCGCTGAGCTGGCCTGAGACGAAGAACTCGGACAGCGTCGCCAGGCCGTAGGCAAGCGTACCGATGCCCAGCAGCTCGAGCGCGACGGCGACGATCCGGCCGCCCGTGTTCCCGGGCGCGGGGATCGAACCCAGCGTGGTGATCGTGTCGAGCGTGCGCACGAAGCCGAACGCGAGCGAAGTCCCCTGCGTGGCGGCGAACGCGATGCTGCCAACCGCGACGAGCACCACGAGCGCCGCGACGAGCACGCCGAACCGCCGGGCCGCCTGGCGCAGCTCACGTTCGCCCGGGCTGTCGGTCGCCATCCCTCAGTAGTGGTAGGGCTCGCCCGCGAGGATCTTGTGGCCCCGGTAGAGCTGCTCGAGCAGCACCACGCGTGCGAGCTGATGGGGTAGGGTCAACCGGCCGAGCGACAACCGGTGGTCGAGGTGCGCTGGTTGTGACTCGAGTCCGAACGGGCCGCCGATCAGGAAGCAGAGATCGCGCCCGCTCGACCGTCGTTCCTCCAGGAAGCGGCTGAATCCGACCGAGTCGATCGCGTCGCCGTCGAGCGCTAGCAGCGACGCGAACGCTCGCTCCGGCACACGCCGGGCGAGCTGTGCGTCGTCACCGACCTCGACCAGCTCGAGCCGCGCGTACCTGCTCAGGAGCTTCTCGTAGTGAGCGACGTCGTCCACGAACGGCGGCCGCAGCCGGCCGACGGCGACGACGATGATCCTCACGGTCGGGGATACTAGGGCGACCATGGACTCAAACAACCCCGAGCGACACATCAACATCCACTTCTCGCCGGAGGTGATGGCGGGCCATTACGCGAACTTCGCCAACGTCAGCCATTCCGACTACGAGTTCACGATCACGTTCGCCCGTGTCGACCACGAGATCGAGGACGACGAGATCCCTGGTGTCGTCGTGTCACGGGTGAACCTGTCAGCGAAGTTCATGCGCGAGCTGATCGACGCCATGCAGGACAACTACTCGAAATGGCAGACGCGCGAGAACATCAAGAGCCTGCCTGAGTTCCGGCGTGCCGAGCCGGGCGACGACACGGACGTGATCGGCGACGAGGGCTGAGGCCGGCCCCGGGCCAGACCCTCAGCGTGCCGGCGCGGGGCGGGCTCGGCGCTCGAATGCGAGCGCCATCCCGATCCGCTCGCCGGTCGGCGGGTGCGACGCCACCATCCGGGCGAGCCGGGGAGGGTCGACGTCGGCGACATTCTGAACCGCGACCGCTCGCTCGAACTGGGCGAACGCCTGCGCTGCGCCGGTCAGCTCGAGCGACAGCGCGTCCGCGCGCAGCTCGACCCGCCGCGAGAGGCGGGCGCCCAGCAGTCCGACCGGCAGCGAGACGATCGCCAGCGACAGCGCGACTGCGGGCAGCGCCCCGGCGCTGCCGCGCTCCTCGGTCAGCGTCCAGCCGAGCTGCTGGACGGCGAGCGCCGCTGCCGGTGCGCTCAGGGCGGCGAACGCGACGCTGCGCAGCACGTCCCGGTGGCGGACGTGCGCCAGCTCGTGGGCGACGACTACCCGGACCTGATCCCTGTCGTAGCGGTCGAGCAGCGTGTCGAACAGGACGACCCGCTTGGTCGGGCCGAGGCCGGTCACGTAGGCGTTCGCCGCGGTCGTGCGACGGCTCGCGTCGACGGCGTAGACCTCGCCGACACGGACGCCGGCTGCGGCGGCGAGCGCCAGCACGTCGTCGCGGGTCTGGCCTTCCGGCAGTGGCGTGAAGTCGCTGAACACCGGGTCGAGCACGACCGGCGCGAGCGTCGCGAGCGCTGCGCCGAACGCGACCGACCCACCCGCCGCCGCCAGCCACCAGCCGCGCGGCCAGCGTCGCATCGCGTACACGACTGCGGCGCCGCCCGCGCCTGCGAGCACGCCCTGGATCGCGGTCGCCTTGGCCAGGTCGGCGCCCCAGCCGCGCCAAGATTGGGTGACGAGGCCGACCGCGAGCGCGCGCCGCCGCGCCAGCGCCGCGAGCGGCAGCCCCGGAAGCGACAGCGTCACTGCCAGCCCCGAGCCCGTCAGTGCGCCGGCCAGCGTCGCGCGGGCGACGGTGCTCGCGCCCGCGACGGGGCGCGACCGCCGCCGGGCGACGAGCGTCGCCAGCGCGGCGAGATCGAGCGCTCCCCGCGCGAGCCCGAGCGCGATCTGAGGACGCGCGAAGCGGGCTCCACGCCGCATCTCATCGGCCGTGAAGTGGTCCAGAAGTCGCACCTGCTCGAGCTCGGGCAGGGGAGTGCGCGGGGACAGCAACCGCACGGCCAGCTCGCTGCTCGCGACCAGGAGCGACAGCGACCCGACCGCTCGCGTGGCGCCGGCACCGCGTGGCGAGACTGCCTGCGACCGCCGCACAAGGGAGACTGTACGGCGTGCGGGTCGCGGTCGTCTCCGACATACACGGCAACCGGCACGCGTTCGAGGCCGTGCTCGAGGCGGTCACGGCGGCCGAATGCGAGGAGCTCTGGTGTCTCGGCGACCTCGTCGGCTACGGTGCGGAGCCAGATGAGTGCGTGGACCTGGCGCGGGAGCACTGCGCGGTCTGCCTGGCCGGCAACCACGACCTCGGCGTCACCGGCGAGCTCCCGCTCGAGGACTTCTCGCCCGGCGCCAGGCTCGCCGCCGAGTGGACCGCCGAGGCGATCGCTCCGGAGACGCTCGAGTTCCTCAAGACGCTGCGGCCGATGTGCGAGCAGGAGCCGGCCGGCCTCTACCACGCGAGTCCGCGCGACCCGATCTGGGAATACGTGCTCTCACCGTTGCAGGCCGACCTCTGCCTCGACGTTCAGGCCCGGCGCGTCTGCCTGGTCGGCCATTCGCACATCGCGCTCTCGTTCTGCCGGCACGAGGGCAGCACGGCGACGGGCCAGACACGCTCCGCCGACGAGCTGCTCGACGTGTCGGACGGCGAATGGTTGCTGAACCCGGGCAGCGTCGGGCAACCGCGCGATGGGGACCGGCGTGCGGCCTGGCTCGAGCTGGACCTCGAAAGATGGTCGGCGGCCTATCGGCGGACCGAGTACGACGTCGCCGGTGCCGCGGCGGCGATCCGCGCGGCCCGGCTGCCCGACTCGCTGGCCGAAAGGCTCAAGTACGGGCAGTGAATTGCGCTCACCGGACGCGCACGCGGCCGGTGCCGTAGCTGCAAGTGCTGTCCCCAGCCCGCCGCCTGCCGGCCCAGTCTCTAAAGTCAAGGAGCCGATGCGGCTTGCAAACACGGCATTCGTGGCCGGCGGAGCCGGCTTCGCCGTCGCGGCTCTGGTCGGCTGCGGCAGCGGCGGCACGCTGCTCTCCGCCAATCAGGCGAGCATGCTGAACGCCAAGCTGGCCCTGGCGTCACAGGCGCTGAACGCCGGTCAGTGCCAGGCTGCGACGAGCGCTCTGCAGAGCTTCCAGGCGTCGGTCAACAGCCTCGGTTCGGTCGATGGCAGGCTCGTCTCGAACCTCAACCAGGGCGCCAGCACGGTCGCGCAGCTCGCCGCCACGGCGTGCGGAGCCAGTTCCACCGAGACGGCAACCACGCCGGCGACGACCACGCCACGCCGCAAGACGAGGACGTCGACGGTGACGACGCCGACGACCACCACGGCGACCGTGACCACGACCACGACCACCCCGACGACGACCACGCCGACCACGCCGACGGAGACGTCGACGACGGGCGGCACCGGCTTGCCGGGCACCGGCACCGACACTTCCACCCTGACGACGCCGACCACGACGACCTCGACCACGGGAACCACGGGAACCACGGGAACGACGACCACCGCCACCACTCCGACCACGCCGACGACGACGACTTCGGGGGGGAGTGGCCTGCCCGGCGAGACGACGACGACGTCGACTAGCAGCGGCGGGCTTCCGACCGGCGGCGGAGGCATCGGCGGGTGACGGCAGCGTCGATGATCGCGGGGCGCTACCGGATCGAGGGCCGCCTCGGCGTCGGCGGGATGTCGACCGTGCTGCTCGCGTTCGACGAGCGGCTCGAGCGCCACGTCGCGGTCAAGCTGCTCGCCGAGCACCTCGCCGACGACCCGGCGTTCGTCGCCCGGTTCCGCCGCGAGGCGCAGGCCGCCGCGCGCCTCGTGCATCCGAACATCGTCCAGGTGTTCGATTTCGGCTTCGACGACCGCGCCCACCAGCACTTCATCGTGATGGAGCACGTCGCGGGCCACTCGTGTGCCGAGCTGCTTCGCGATCGCGGCCACCTCGACGTCGAGCAGGCGGTCGACATCGTCCGCCAGGCGTGCCGCGGCCTCGACTACGCCCATCGCAACCGCGTGGTGCACCGCGACGTCAAGCCGGGGAACCTGCTCGTGTCCGATACCGACGTGGTCAAGCTGGCCGACTTCGGGATCGCCCGCGCGACCGACCAGTCGAGCATCACCCAGGTCGGCTCGGTGCTCGGCACCGCCGCCTATCTTGCGCCCGAGCAGGCGCGCGGGGAGGAGGCCGGACCGCGCGCCGACCTGTACTCGCTCGGGGTCGTCGCCTACCAGCTGCTGTCCGGCAGGCTTCCCTACGAGGCAAGCTCCCTGTCGGAGCTCGCCCTCAAGCAGCAGCGAGGCTCGCCGCCGCCACTGCAGCGGCTGAACCCGATGGTTCCCGCGGGCGTTGCCGAGTCGATCGCGTCGGCGCTCGCGATCGAGCCCGAGGACCGACCCGCGACCGCGCTCGAGCTGGCCGATGCGATCCATGCCGGCGAGGAGGGGATCTCGCCTCGCCGGACCTCTCCGACGCGACGACTGGCCGACACCGACGCTACGCGCGCGCTGGCACCGCGTGAGCCCCGGACGGCTGCAACCCGGGCGCTGCGCCCGCGCGATCCGGTCCGGACGGCGGCCGCGCGCAGGGCCGACCAGCCGGACTCGCGCGCCGCCGCTCCGCGCAACGCCTCACGCCAGCAGGCCGCGCTCGCGCCGGCTTCGCGGGCGACTCCCGCTCGACGGTCGAGCGCGCCGGCGGCGCCCGGTTCACGCGGGCCCGGCTCGGGCTCCGCGCGGCGCGGCCGGCGGATCGTCCGACGGCTCGTCGCGCTGCTGATGCTCGCACTCGTGTTCATCGCCGCCGTGGTCGTCGCGGTCGTGATCGCCACCAGCACCTCGAACTCCGTCGTGCACCTGCGCAAGGTCGTCGCCCACGACGCGCAGAGCGCGATCCGATCGCTCGAGAGCCTGATCGGGGCCAATACCAAGTAGCGAGGGTGCGATGCACGCGGGAGGGCGGGCTGGTGTGCCCGCCCTCCCGATCTTGCGGCAGCTCGAAGCGGGTCAGCCGCTAGGCGACGCCCGCGACCTGCTCGGCGCCGGCCCCCACCGCCGGCGTGTCCGCGTCGACGGTGCCACCGACGTTGATTGCGATCCGCTGTGGCTTGCGGGCCGCCGGCTTCGGGACGTGGATCTCGAGCACGCTGCGGTCGAAGCTCGCGCGGACCTCCTGGGCGTCGACGCCCTCGGGCAGCGTCAGCGAGCGCGAGAACGCGCCGAATGCCCGCTCGATCCGGTGGTAGCCCTCGCGGCGCTCCTCGTGCTCGGTCTTGCGCTCACCGGAGATCGTCAGCACGCGGTCCTCGACCTCGATCTTGACGTCTTCCTCCTTGATTCCGGGAAGGTCGGCGCGCAGGACGAACTCCGACTCGCCCTCCACTAGGTCCATCGCGGGGACCCAGCGCGGTGCAACCGTGCCGCGGAAGGTCGCGGTCGGCGTGTCGAGCAGCGTGTTGAACAGGCGATTGATCTCGCTCTGGACGGACTGGAGCTCGCGCGCGGGCTCCCAGCGAATTAGTGCCATCTTGGTACCTCCTGAATCAAACTTCACGTTGCGGGACGGACTATAAAATCTAAGTCCGTACTTGTCAAGTTTAGCTCAGGACGCGGCGATTGCCACCCCGGGGGCGGCGCCGGACCGCAGCGCCGCTGCGACCTCGCCCAGCCGGCCGGCGTCGATCGCGGCCCGCAGGTCGGACATCAGCCGCGCCAGGAATGCGAGGTTGTGCAGCGTCAGCAGGCGGGCGCCGGTGAGCTCGCGGGCGCGATGGGCGTAGTGCAGGTACCCCCGCGTGAAGCCGGCCGTGCAGCAAGGGCAGGGGCAGCCGTCGAGCACCGGCTCGCGTGAGCCCCGCCACTGCGCCTTGGCGAGATCGACGCGCCAGCGCCCGGCCGGATCCGGCACGAGCGCCACGCCGTGCCGCGCGAGTCGGGTCGGGACGGCGCAGTCGAACGTGTCGATCCCGAGCTCGACGCCGGCGATCAGGTCGTCGACTTCGCCGATCCCCAGCAGGTGGCGGGGGCGGTCGGGGCAGACGCGCTCGAGCGCGGCCGTGGCCCAACCCACGACCTCGTGCATCTGGGGCTTGTCGCGCCCGAGCGTGCCGCCGATCGCGACTCCGGGGCAGCCCGAGGCGGCGACCGCCTCGGCCGAGGCGGCCCGCAGGTCCTGCTCGATCCCGCCCTGGACGATCCCGTACACGCGCTGGCCGGCCGGGCCGTGCCGCGCATGCCATGTCAGGCAGCGCTCGAGCCAGCGGTGCGTGCGCTCGGTCGAGCGGGCCGTGTACTCGCGGGTGACGTGGAACGGCGTGCATTCGTCGAGCACGAGCGCGATGTCGGAGCGCAGCGCCGCCTGGACCGCCATCGAGGTCTCGGGCGACAGGAAGCGGACGCCGCCGTCGAGATAGGAGCGAAAGCGGACGCCCTCCTCGCCGATCCCGAGGATCGAGCCCGACGTCTGGCCGCTGCGGCGCCGGCCCTTGATCTCGTCGGCGACGCCGCCGTGGCCCAGGGAGAACACCTGGAATCCGCCGGAGTCCGTGATGATCGGCGCCGGCCAGCGCATGAACTCGTGCAGCCCGCCGTAGGCGTCGACGAGCTCGGGTCCGGGCGCGAGCAGCAGGTGGAAGGTGTTGCCGAGGATCATCTCGTAGCCGAGCGCGGCGACGTCGCGCGGCTCGAGCGTCTTCACCGCCCCTCGCGTCGCGAGCGGGACGAAGGCGGGCGTCCGCACGTCGCCGTGGGCCAGCCGCAGCGTGCCGCTGCGCGCCCGCGAGCCGCGGTCGCGGCTGTGGATCTCGAACATGCGCGGCACCCTACTGTGGCCCCGGCCGGCGCTCGCCCCGTCGCGGGTCCGATGGCCCGCCGGCACGAGCCGGTGTAGCTACGCTCGCACGCCGATGGCTCGATCGACCGGGTTCCGCGCAGGGCTCGCCACCGGGGCGCTGCTGGCCGCCCTGCCGCTGCTCGCCGCCGGATGTGGCACGACGCCCGGCGCTCAGCGGGCCAGGTCGGGGCGGGCCTTCGCGATCCCGCGGGGGATCGGACACCTGCGCCGGCGCGCGCCACAGTGGCTGCTGCCCCACGGTCCGCCGGTCGGAACGACCCAGCACACCAGGTCCGAGGGCAGCGCGCTGGCGGTGACCGTGCAGCGGTTGATCGACCCGTTGAGCGGGTCGGGGGCGGCGCTCCTGCCCGGCTTTCGCGCGGTCGCGATCCTCGTCGAGCTCGCCAACGCGGGACCGGCGCTGTACGACAGCTCGGCCACCGGCGACTTCAGCGTCCTCGCCTCGCGGGGGCCCGTGATCCCGGTGTTCGTGCCCAGCGGGATCTGCCAGACGCCGGTGGAGGACTTCGACAGGTACATGGCCGCCGGTGCTGTCGTGCAGGGGTGCGTCGCGTTCTCGGTTCCCGCCCGTGCCCGGATCATCGCGATCCGCTTCTCGCCCCACGCGCGCGCCGCCGGCCGGCTGCTCTGGTCGCCGCCAACCGCTCGGCGCGGTCCGTGAACGCGTCCCGCCCGGCGCAGCGCCGGTTGGCGGACGCCTACCAGGCCTGCTGGCTGGCGCAGTGCGGGCAGGTCACCGCAGTCGAGACAGCGGCCTCGAACACGTACCCGCAGCTGCACTGATAGAAGGCGACGTCGAGCGGCGGGTCGGCGCGCGCGTGCGGGCCGACGCCGCGGGCGTCGACGGCGGCGACGACCTCTGGACTCGCCGCGGCGATCCCGCGGCCGGGTCGCCGCCACGGGATCGCGCCACTGCGCGCCCTGGTCCTCTCCAACAGCTTCGTTCCCCTCGACGTTCCGACCATCGTGTCCCTGAATCAACGGCAGGTGCGCGAAATGGTTTCGCCGCAAGCCCTCTTATGGGCCCCTGCTAACCCAATGCTAACAGTGGCTCTCCCGGATGCAGCTGTCCGTGGTTCGCCGCAGCGCGCCTGCGGCCTTTCCACAACCGCCGACTGGGGAGATGGCGGGCCCGCCTGTGGGAGAATCGGACCGGTCATGGACCCGAGTCGCAAGCGGGCGATCCGCCTGAGTGTCGCCCTCACGGCAGCGCTGCTGCTGGCGACCTCGCTCATCTACGTGAGCTTCAACGCAGGTCGGGACGAGTTCACCGCGTCGCAGCTGCTGAAGCGCGCGCAGCCGGGCGGTCAGTACATCCTGGCCGGCACGGTGCTCGATGGCTCGGTCCGCTACGTCGGGGCGAAGCTGTACTTCAGCATCCGCGACCCCAAGCAGCACGTGGCCGTCCCGGTCAGGTACTCGGGGATCGTGCCCGACCCGTTCGCGGCCGGCCGTGCGGTCCTCGTCAACGTCACGGACGAGCACGGGACGTTCGTCGGGGAGCCGAACTCGCTGACGACGAAGTGTCCGTCGAAGTACCAGGCCGCGTCGGGCGCCTACAGCTGATGGGTCAACTCGGTCGCGCCCTGCTGCTCCTCGGACTCGGCGTCGCCGCGTACGGCGCCGGCGCCTCGCTGTACGGCGTGCGCGCCGGTCGTCGCGACTGGGTCGACTCCGGCAGGCGAGCCGTGTACGCACTGGCGGGTCTGATGGTGCTCGCGTTCGTCGTGCTCGAGATCGCGTTCCTGCGCAACGACTTCTCGTTCACGGTCGTCGCGCAGACATCGTCGACGACGACCCCGACGTTCTACAAGCTGACCGCGCCATGGTCATCGCAGCAGGGCTCGCTGCTGCTGTGGGTGACCCTGTCGTCGCTGTGGTCGAGCCTCGTCCTGTTCCTCACCCGCAGGCGGCTGCGCGAGATCGCGCCGTATGCGACGGCGGTCCTGCTCGGTTTCTCCGGCTTCTTCCTGGCGCTCGCCGCGTTCGCCGCCAACCCGTTCCACACGGTCGCGAACCCGCCGGCCGATGGCGCCGGGCTCGACCCGCTGCTCCAGCACCCGAGCATGATGTTCCACCCGCCGATGCTCTATTCGGGCTACACGCTGATGGCGATCCCGTTCGCGTTCGGGGTCGGCGCGCTGATCAGCGGCAAGCTCGGCTCGGAGTGGATTCGCGACACGCGCCGGTTCGCGCTCGCGGGCTGGCTGTTCCTCGGCACCGGCATCATCCTCGGCGCGCGCTGGTCCTACACCGAGCTCGGGTGGGGCGGCTACTGGGGCTGGGACGCCGTCGAGAACGCTGCGCTGATGCCGTGGCTGTGCATCACCGCGTTCATCCACTCGATCCAGATCCAGGAGAAGCGGGGCATGCTGAAGGTCTGGAACATGTCCTTGATCATGCTCGCCGGCACGCTCGCCGTGTTCGGCACGTTCCTGGTGCGCTCGGGTGTGCTCGACTCGATTCACGCGTTCGGCGCCTCGACGCTCGGTGTGCCGTTCGTCGCGCTGCTGGCGGTGATGATCGCGAGCTCGATCGGGCTGATCGTCTGGCGGCGCGAGCGGCTGCGCTCGGAGCACGAGCTCGACTCGCTGCTGTCACGCGAGGCGATGTTCGTGTTTCAGAACCTGGTGCTCGTCGCGATCGTGTTCGTGATCTTCTGGATCACGCTGTTCCCGCTGATCTCGCAGGCGCTGACGGGGACGAAGGTGTCGGTCGGGCCGCCGGCGTTCACGCCGTTCGTCGTGCCGCTCGCGCTGATCCTGATGCTGCTGACGGGGATCGGGCCGATGATCTCGTGGCGCCGCGCGACGGTCGCCAATCTCAAGCGCAACTTCAGCTTCCCCGTCGCCGCCGGGCTGATCACCCTGGTGGCCGTGCTGGGGCTCACCGACGCCGGGCGAAAGCCGTTCGCCGTGGCGGCATTCGCGCTCGGCGCGTTCGTCGCCGCCGGCGTCTTCCAGGAGCTCTACCGCGGCGCCGGTGCCAGACGCGCGAGCACCCACGATGCCTGGCCGGTCGCGGTGTTCGCGCTCGTGCGGCGCAACCGCCGGCGGTACGGCGGCTACACCGTCCACCTGGGGTTGGCCGTCCTGCTGGTCGGGGTGGCCGCGTCGTCGTCGTTCCAGCACTCCAGCGATGTGTGGCTGAAGCCCGGGCAGAGCGCCCACCTCGACGGATACACGTTCCGCTACGTCCGTCCGACGGCGTCGGCGTCGCCGACGAAGCTCGAGTTCGGCGCGGTGCTCGACGTGATGCGCGGCCGCCGTCACGTGGTCACGCTGAACCCGACGCGTGGCTACTACCCGTCCGTCAACGCCAGCGACGGCCCGATCGGTCGCTTCTTCGACAACACCAACGCCGACACCACGGTCGGGCTCGACGCCGGCCCGCTGCGCGACATCTGGACCGTCGCCAACCCGAACCTGCAGCCGCTGGCAGGTGAGATCGACCGCGGCAACCAGGTGTTCACGGCGGAGATCGACAAGGTCATCCAGCAGACTTCCAACCTGAGCCTCGCCCGCCAGAGCGCCGCACTGGCCCCGATCTGGATCCTGCGGGACGAAGCGGTGGCCGGGCTCGTCCGTGATTACGCGCGGCACGGCTGGCCGGTCGAGTTCCAGGTGCTCGTGATGCCGCTCGTCACCTGGCTGTGGGTCGGGGCGACGATCATCGGCTTCGGTGGCCTGCTCGCGCTGTGGCCGCTGCCGGCGCTGGCGCGGCGCCGGAGGCTCGCCCCGTACCGCGCGCGGCTCGCGCGCGAGCTGGTCTAGCTGGTGGGTCGCTCAGCGCCAGCGGGCCACTCAGCGCAGCTCGGCCGCTGAGATGGCCTACGTGATCGTGGCGGTGGTGCTGGTGCTGGTCGTGTTCGTCGTCAGCGAGCCGCTCCGGCGCCGGCGCCAAGCCGGCGAGCGCGAGGCGCCGGGGCACGTCTACGAGCCGGCGGGCGGCGCAGGGCCGCCGCCGGAGCTGACCGAGCTCGAGGCCGCGCGGGACGCGAAGTACAGGGAGATCCGCGATGCCGAGCTCGACCACCAGACGGGCAAGCTGTCGGACGAGGACTGGCGGGCGATCGACTCGACGCTGCGCGAGCAGGCGATCGAGATCCTGCGCGAGCTCGACCGCGTCGCTGGCAACTCCGGCTAGCGCGCGCCGCTACCATCCTCGCGAGATGACGGCGATCCTCGACGCAGTCCAGGTGTTCATCTGCGTGATCCTCGTGTTCCTGGTGCTGATGCACTCGGGCAAGGACTCCGGGCTGTCCGGGGCGTTCGGCGTCGGCAGCGGCGCGGGGCCGTTCGGCGGCGGCTCGCTCGTCGAGCGCAACCTGAACCGCTGGACGGTCCTGTTCGCGGTCCTGTTCGCGGTGAACACCGTCGTCCTGCTGAAGATCTCCTGACCCGGGCCGGAGCGTGGATCCGGCCCGTCGATCGAGCCTGACGCGCGCCGCGACCGCGTTGGTCGCCGGCCTCGCGCTGGTCGGCGCGGCGAGCGCCGCCGTCGCGAGCACCGGGTCCCCGGCCGTCCCGGGCGGCGACTGGCCGACGTTCGACTTCGACGCGCAGCGCAGCGGCGTCGGCCCGCTCGACACGGGGATCGTGGCAGCGAATCTCGGCCGGCTGCGGGCGCGGATCGTGACGACGCCGGGAACGGTCGACTCCGCCGCCGTCGAGCTGCACGCGATCGAGGTCCGCGGCCACGTCCGCGACGTGGCGATCATGACGACCACATACGGGATCACGTTCGCGATCGATCCCGGCACCGGACAGCGGCTGTGGCAGTTCACCCCGCCCAGCAGCGCCCGCCTCGCCGGCAGCTCGCAGGTCACGACCGCCACGCCGGTGCTCGACCCGGACCGTTCGTACGTGTACGCGACCAGTGCCGACGGCTACGTGCGGAAGCTGTCCGTCGCGACCGGCCGCCAGGTGTGGGCGACGCGGGTGACGCTGCTACCCAGCCACGAGAAGCTGCCGTCTTCGCTCAACATCAGCGCCGGCTCGCTGATCGTCACCACCGACGGCTACTACGGGGATGCGCCGCCGTACCAGGGCCACGTCGTCGAGATCGACCTCGTCAGCGGCCGGATCACGCACGTCTTCAACTCGCTGTGCTCGGACCGCACGACATTGCTCCAGCCGAGCAGCTGCCCGGCGAGCGACTCCGGGATCTGGGGCCGGTCCGGGACGGTCGTCGAGCCCGACGGCAAGATCCTCGTCGCCACCGGCAACGGGCCGTTCAACGGCTCGACCGACTGGGGCGACAGCGTGCTCGAGCTGTCGCCGACGCTACGGCTGCTGCACAACTGGACGCCCGCCAACCAGAAGCAGCTCAACGGCTCCGACCAGGACATCGGTAGCACCGAGCCGGCGTTACTGACGGGCGCCGGGGGAACTCCACTGGCACTGCAGGGAGGCAAGGACGGGCTCCTGCGGTTGCTCGATCTCGACCATCTCGATGGCACCGGCGGCCCGGCCGGCCCGCGCACCGGCGGTCAGCTCCAGCAGCTCGACGACCCGGGCACCACCGAGCTCTACACGACCCCGGCGGTCTGGACCCACGGCGGGCGAACGTACGCGTTCGTCGCCGACGGCAGCGCCACCGCCGCGTACGTGCTCGGCGCCGGCAACCGCCTGTCGGTCGCCTGGCAGGACGGCACGGCGGGAACGAGCCCCGTGCTCGCGGGCGGCCTGCTCTACGTGTACGACCCGGGCGGGACGCTCGTGATCCGCAACCCGCTGAGCGGCCGGGTGCTGGCGAAGCTGCCGGCGGCGTCCGGCCACTGGAACAGCCCGATCGTCGTCGGCGGACGGATCATCCTCCCGGTCGGCAGCTACTTCGCCCACCACACGGCCGGCACGATCTACGTCTGGCATCTGCCGGGCCGCTGATCGATCGCTCTCCCGGTGCTGCCACCCCCGGGCAGCACCGGGAGCAGCACGCGTCAGTCGGTGTTGATCGCGACGTACTTGGTGCTGAGGTACTCGTCGATCCCCTCGGGGCCGCCCTCGCGACCGAAGCCCGATGCCTTGACGCCGCCGAACGGCGCGGCCGGGTTCGAGACGATTCCCTGGTTGAGGCCGATCATCCCGGTGTCGAGGCGCTCGGCGATGCGCAGCGCGCGCTTCAGGTCGCTGGTGAACACGTAGGCGACGAGCCCGTACTCGGTGTCGTTGGCGGCCGCGACCGCCTGGTCCTCCTCGGTGAAGCTGACGACCGGGGCGACCGGACCGAAGATCTCCTCGCGGAGCAGCTGCGCGTCGGCGGGCACGCCGCTGAGGACCGTCGGCTCGTAGAAGTAGCCAGGCCCGTCGCACGGCCCGGCGCCGACCAGCGCACGCGCGCCGCGGGTGGTCGCGTCGGCCACGAGCTCAGCGACCTTCGCCCGCTGGCGCGCGTCGATCAGCGGCCCGACCTCGACGCCATCCTCGGTCCCGCGGCCGACCTTCATCGCCTGCAGGCGCTCTGCCAGCCGCCGCGCGAACTCCTGCGCGACGGGGCGGCGACGTGGAAGCGGTTCGCGGCCGTGCACGCCTCGCCCATGTTGCGCATCTTCGCGATCACCGCGCCGTCGACCGCCGCGTCGAGATCGGCGTCCTCGAAGACGAGGAACGGAGCGTTGCCGCCGAGCTCCATCGAGAGCCGCAGCAGCCCGTCGGCCGCCTGTGCCATCAGCACGCGACCGACCTCGGTCGAGCCCGTGAACGAAAGCTTGCGCAGCCGGCGGTCGGCGATCAACGGACCTGCGGTGGCGCTCGCGGACGAGGACGTGATCACGTTCAGCACCCCGTCCGGCAGCCCCGCCTGCTCGAAGATCTCGGCGAGCGCGAGCATCGACAGCGGCGTCTGCTGGGCGGGCTTGACGACCATCGTGCAGCCGGCCGCGACCGCGGGGCCGATCTTGCGCGTGCCCATCGCGAGCGGGAAGTTCCACGGGGTGATCAGCAGGCACGGCCCGACCGGCTGGCGCATCGTCCACAGCCGCCCGCGGCCGTTCGGCGCGACCCCGAAGCGCCCGTCGATCCGGACCGCCTCCTCGGAGAACCAGCGCAGGAACTCGGCCGCGTAGATGACCTCCGCGCGCGACTCGACAACCGGCTTGCCCATCTCCAAGGTCATCAGCAGCGCCAGCTCATCGGCCCGCGCGACGATCGCCTCGAACGCCCGGCGCAGGATCTCGCCCCGTTCGCGCGGCGGGTGTGCCGCCCACGTGGCGGCCGCCGCCACGGCGGCATCGAGCGCCGCGCGCGCATCCTCGGGCGACGCGTCGGCCACGTCCGTCAGGGGCTCACCGGTGGACGGATCCTCCACCGTCAACGTTCCCGACTGTCCCTCGCGCCATTCCCCGCCGATAAGTAGGCCACGGGGAACCGCTTCCACCACCTGCTGCTCGCTTGCTGCGCTGATCGTGCTCATGGACCACAAGCTACCTGTCTCGACAATCCGGCTGCCGCACGGCGTCACCGCTGCCGCATGCTGCGTCGCCGTGGCGGCGGCGCTGGCCGGCTGCGGCTCGAGCTCTCCGCCGCCTGCAACCCCCGGGGGGTCGAGCGCGCCACAAGGCTCGACCACGGCGCCGCTGGCATCCAACTGGCCGGGCGGCAGGCATCCAGGCGCGAGTGGGAGCGGTAGCGGCGCCTCCGCTCCGACGGTCGCCGCCAGTGCGACGCCCGCTCCGGTGACCTCGGCCGCGCTGCCGGGGGTCGGGAGCTCCGCGGTCGCCGGCGTATCGCACGGCGGGGTCGCCGCGGTCAGCGCGCAGGGCGGCATCGGGGCGGTCGCGCAGACGAGCCTCGGCACCGTCGGGCAAGCTTCGAGTGCGGTGGCGCCGCCGCCGGCCGCGACGACGCCGCCGACGAGCCCGACGCCGCCTGCGACCCACACTTCGACGACTCCCGCGACGAGCGCCCATCCGGCGCCGCCGCCGACGACCCACACCGTCTCGAGCGCCCCGACCGGCGCGCACCCGTCGCATCCGGCGCCTTCCGGGTCGAGCACGACCGGCCAGGCCAAGCCCAAGGTGATCGTGAAGGTCAAGGTCGAGACGCGGGTGCTCACCAAGGTCGTGACCAAGACCGACACGGTCGTCAAGACGGTGGCGCCGAACATCCCCGCGGGCGCCTACCTGCCATCGACGCAGCCGCCGCTCACGCTCGCGAGCTTCGTCGCCCCGGGGGCGAACATCGGCTGCAGCCTCGCTGGCGGGGTCGCGCGCTGCGACATCCAGAACCGCGTTTGGACGCCGCCGGCCCAGCCCGAGAGCTGCAAGCTCGACTGGGCCCAGGGACTCGAGGTCGGCGGATCAGGGCCGGGGAGCTTCGTCTGCGCCGGCAACACCGTGCTCGACGGTCGCACGCTCGTCGCCGACGGTCGAGACGATACGTTCGGCCCGTTTCGCTGCGAGATCCGGCAGTTCGGCGTCGCCTGCTACGACACCGCCGACAAGCACGGCTTCTCGATCAGCCGCACCGGCTACACCACCTTCTGAGATCGACGCGCGTGTCAGCGGGGCGTGCGGGCGACCTCCTCCAGCTGCCGGTCGAGCTGATCGAGCTGACGTTCGAGCCCGTCGAGATGGGTGAGCATCTCCGAGAGCGCCTGGTGCGCGAGCGCGTCGTCGAGCTGCTGACGCGCGACCCAGGCCCGGTGCATCTTCGTCCATGGCGAGCTGCCCTCACGGTAGACCCGGCCGTGGCGGAGCAGCTCCTTGCTGACCCGGTGCCGGGCCGCGGTCCGCGCGCAGCGCAGATCATCGCGGCAGCGCATCGATCACGCAAGGCCTCGATCTCGGGCGAGGGTGGCTGGACGTAGGAGAGCTGCCCGCCGCGGTAGAGCCGCACCGGCTTCTTCGCGTCGCGCCGGTCGGTCTTGATCCGGTCGCCGGCGCGGACCGGGATCAACGACGGCGCGATCACATCGCACGCGACCCCGAACTCGGTCAACGGCCGCGACAGATCGAACCCGCCCGGCCCGGCCTCGTGGCAGACCGCCAGCCCGACCGGCCCGCCGAGCCGGTCGATCAACCGGCGGACCGCCGTTCGCGTGGTCTCGATCTGCATGAGCTCCGGCTCACCGCCAGTCGGCGGCAGCGTCGCGGCAACGATCGACAGCTTGTGCACATCCAACGCGACCCACGGACGCACATCCGTGGGCGCGACCGAGCTGACGTCCGGCATCGGCGCTCTCCTCGTAGATTGTGGACCCCGTGCAGGCCGTGAACATCAGCGCGAAGACTCGCCCCGCAAGCCTGCGCGGGGGAGTGCCGACCAGTTCGCCATCCGAGCCGCCGGTTCTCCCGGCGTCCATACTGACGAGTGCTGCTTTGTCGGGTTGATCGCGAGCGGCCTGCGGTCTGCGACGCGACGGCAAGCGCGCAGTCGCACTCGCGGGGGTCGCGGTTGAGTGCGCGTGATCAGGGCACAGCTGGGCGCGGCGTCGGGCACCGCCCCACGGTGCAGGTTCTGGTCGGTTGTGGATGCCGGAGGACCGTGCGGGTCAGCCTTCCGGGCCGTGTTCCGCGTTCGGGTGGCGCGGAAACCGCATAACGTCGACAGCACCGAGGTTTGCGGTTGGGGTGGTGCAGATCCGCTGCGTATGGCGGTGTGGCTGCGCACGGTGTGGTCGCGGGGCCGGTGCTGGCGCGGTTGTGCCGGTCGGCGGCCGGCGTCGGCGTTCGCCGCGGCAGGTTCGATACGAGGTGTCATGTGGGCTAAGGCTGGGCGGGGCTAAGGGCCCGCAGAACTACTGACCTAGAGCAGACCTAAAGCGGTGGAGCGCGCCCGAGCCGGCTGGTGTGCCGGCTCGGGCGGGAACGCCATCTACGGCTGCACGGCGCTTTCGAGCGCCGCCGGCTCCAGCGCGACGGCCAGCACCTCGTCGATCGTCATCGCGAAGTCGAAACGCATCGCGTCGCGTACCTCCTCGGGGACCTCGTCGACGTCGCCGCGGTTGCGCTCGGGCAGCACCACCTCGGTCAGCCCGGCGGCGTGCGCGGCCAGCACCTTCTGCTTGACGCCGCCGATCGGCAGCACGCGGCCCTGCAGCGTCACCTCGCCGGTCATCCCGACCGTGTGGCGCACCGGCCGTCCCGTCAGCAGCGACGTGAACGCGGTCACCATCGTCACGCCGGCGCTCGGACCGTCCTTCGGGATCGCCCCGGCGGGAACGTGGACGTGGAACGCCTCGTCCTCGAACCGGCTGCGCTCGACGTGGAGCTCGTCCGCGTGTCCGCGCACGTATGACAGCGCGATCTGGGCGGACTCCTTCATCACGTCGCCGAGCTGGCCGGTGAGCGTCAGGTTGGGCTTGCCGGGCATCGCGGTCGCCTCGACGAACAGCACCTCGCCGCCGGCGCCGGTGACCGCCAGCCCGGTCGCGACGCCGGGGACCGCGGTGCGGATCGCGGACTCCTGGAAGAAGCGCTGGCGGCCGAGCCCCGCCCGGATCTGCCCGAGGTCGAGCACGACCGGCGCGCTGGCCTCCTCCGAGGCGATCTTCGTCGCCGTCTTGCGCAGCAGCGTGCCGAGCTCGCGCTCGAGCGAGCGCACCCCGGCCTCCCGCGTGTACTCGGTGACGATCGTCTGCAGCAGATCGTCGGAGATCTCCGTCTCCTCGGGCCGCAGTCCGTTGCGCTCCAGCTGGCGGGGCCACAGGTAGCCGCGCGCGATCGCGACCTTCTCGGAGGTGGTGTAGCCGTCGAAGCGGATCACCTCCATGCGGTCGAGCAGCGGCCCCGGGATCGTGTCGGCGACGTTGGCGGTGGCGATGAACAGCACCTGGCTGAGGTCGAGCTCGACGTCCAGGTAGTGGTCGCGGAAGCTGTGGTTCTGCGCCGGGTCGAGCACCTCGAGCAGGGCCGAGCTCGGGTCCCCGCGCCAGTCGGCGCCGACCTTGTCGACCTCGTCGAGCATGATCACCGGGTTCATCGTGCCGGCGTCGCGCAGCGCCCGGACGAGCCGGCCGGGGAGCGCGCCGATGTAGGTGCGGCGGTGGCCGCGGATCTCAGCCTCGTCGCGGACGCCGCCGAGCGACATGCGCACGAACTCGCGGCCGGTGGCGCGGGCGATCGACTCGCCGATGCTCGTCTTGCCCGTTCCGGGGGGTCCGATCAGCGTGAGGATCGCGCCCGAGCGCTTGTCCTCGGAGATCCCGCGCTCGACGCGGAGCTTCTTGACCGCGATGTACTCGACGATCCGGTCCTTGACGTCCTCGAGCCCGGCGTGGTCCCGGCCGAGGACCTCGCGCGCATGCACGGGGTCGAGCCGCTCGTCCGAGCGCTTGCTCCACGGCACCGCGATCAGCCAGTCGAGGTACGTCCGGATCACGCTCGACTCGGCGGTCTGCTCGCCCAGCCGCTCGAGCCGCCCGAGCTCCTTCTCGGCCTGCTCGCGGACCGCTTCTGGCATCTCGGCCTCGGCGATCTTGGTCCGGTACTCGTCGACGACCGACGCCTCGTCCTCGCCGAGCTCCTTGCGGATCGACTCCATCTGCTTGCGCAGGAAGTAATCGCGCTGCTGCTTCTCGGCGCCCGACTCGACGTCGTCGCGGATCCGCTTGCGGACCTGCAGCTCGGCCAGCCGCTCACGCTGAAACGACAGCGCCAGCTCGAGCCGGGCGGCGACGTCGATGGTCTGGAGCAGCTCGACACGCTGCTCGAAGGTGAGATCGGGGGAATAGCCCGAGGTGTCGGCGAGCGATCCCGCATCTGTGATGCTGCGCAGGAACGCCCCGATGCGGCCGTCGTCGCCACGCAGCTCGAGGATCTCCTCGACCACCGCGCGATACTCGCGCTCGAGCTGGCGGGTGTGCCCGTCCGGGACGCCCGTCGGATCGGGTCGCTCCTCGACCTCCACGAACAGGCGGCCGTCGGGCAGCGTCGAGGCCGCCCCGGCGATGCCGCGGTGCAGGCCTTCGAGCACGGACGCGCGTGCACCGCCCGGCAGCCGCACCCGGTCGGCGACCTTGGCGACCGTGCCGACGCCGGCGAATTCCTTGTCGTGGCGCGGCACGAGCAGGACGAGCTCCTCGTCGCCGCCGGTGTCGACGGTCAACGTGACCGACATGCCGGGGAAGACGACCGCATCGTCGAGGGGAACGAGCAACAGGCGTGTCATCTAGCTTCTCTTTCTGCAGGGACTTATGCGATGTAAGCGAAAGGATACCAGCGTAGCTCGGACGGCGCGGATGATCTAAGTCTAGGAGACTCAGATTGGCGCATGCCGGCGGATCTCGCGCGCGTCTGCAAACATCTCGGACCGATGGAAGACGTCGACCAGCCACGCGGGGAGCAGCCGCACGACATCCTCGCCGCCGAGGCGTTCGCCCTCGGTGCCGGCGATCCTGGGCTGCACCGGGAAGCGGCCCACGACGTGCTCGCCGCCGACGAGTTCCCCGTGCCCGCCGCCGATCCGCACGCCGTTCCGCCCGAATGGTCGGAGGTGCCGCGGGCGGAGCCGGCGACCTCGCCGGTCGCGACCCGGGGCCGCGATGCGCGCAGGTGGGTGGCGGTTGCGTTGGCGGCCGCCGCCGGGATGGGCCGCGTGATCGTGGCGCGGCGGCGGCGACGTGCCTGCCGCGGTCGCCACGGCGAGGGCTGAGCGCGCACGTAGCTGGTCCGGTGGTGCTTTCGCCGCCGGCGTTGCCGGTCTTCTCGGTCTTGGCGCCTGGCCCCGCTTCGGGGCGTGCGGCTCGCTGCTACGGCGCCGCCGCTAGACGGACGCGCTATTCTTGTCTCATGTCTGTACAAGATCTGTCGAAGGAAGCCCGGCTGAAGCGGGTCTGGCCGCTCGCCACCACGCAAGCCGCGGCAGATCGGCGATGAGGATCGCGGTCGTCGGCGCCGGGGTCTCAGGGTTGGTGGTGGCCCACCTGCTGCACCCGGCGCACGAGGTCACGGTGTTCGAGGCCTGCGGCTATGCCGGCGGTCACACGAACACGATCCGGGTCGACACGCCGAACGAGACGCATCAGGTCGACACGGGGTTCATCGTGTTCAACGATCGCAACTATCCGAGCTTCGAGCTCCTGCTGCGCCGGCTGGGCGTCGCGTGGCAGCCGTCGACGATGAGCTTCAGCGTCAGCGACGGCATCGGGGACTTCGAGTACAGCAGCACGTCGCCGAACGGGCTGTTCGCGAAGCGGGCGCATCTCCTGACGCCGTGGTTTCTCCGCATGGTCGCCGACCTGGCGCGGTTCAATCGCGCCGCCCGCGAGCTGCTCGACGATCGTGCGCCCGACGTCTCGCTGCGCGAGTGGCTGGAGCAGCATCGGTTCTCGCCCGCGTTCGTCGAGCGGCTGATCGTGCCCCAGGCGTCGGCGGTGTGGTCTGCGGCGCCGCGGCAGATGTGGAGCTTCCCGGCGCGGTTCCTGGTCGAGTTCTTCGACAACCACGGGATGCTGGCGTTCCGCGGCCGGCCGCGCTGGCGCACGGTTCGTGGGGGTTCGGCCCGGTACGTCGAGGCGTTGACGGCTCCGTTCTCGCACCGGCTGCGGCTGGGGACCCCCGTGCAGGCGGTGACCCGCCACCACGATCACGTGCTGGTGAAGCCGCGGGACGGCGAGGCGGAGCGGTTCGATCAGGTGGTGCTTGCGACCCATTCCGATCAGGCGCTGGCGCTGCTGGCCGATGCCAGCGACCGCGAGCACGAGATCCTCGGCGCGATCCCGTATCAGCGCAACGAGGCCGTGCTGCACACGGATGCGCGGATGCTACCCCGCCGCCGGCGCGCCTGGGCGAGCTGGAACTACCACCTGCTGGCCGAGCCGAAGCCGCTGACGACGGTCACCTACCACATGAACCGACTGCAATCGCTCCGGGCGGAGCAGGAACTCTGTGTGACGCTCAACCACAGCGACACGATCGACCCGGCCCGGGTGATCCACCGGATCTCGTACGCCCATCCGGTCTACACACAGGCCGGGGTGGCGGCGCAGGCGCGGGTGGGGGAGATCGACGGGCGTAATCGCACGCATTTCTGCGGCGCGTACTGGGGCTGGGGCTTTCACGAGGACGGCGTGGTCAGTGCGCTGCGCGTCGGCGAGCGGTTCGGACTGGGGCTGTGAGTTCGAGCTGCATCTACGAGGGCGTGATCCGCCACCGGCGCGTGGAGCCGCGGCGGCAGTTCAGCCATCGGCTGGCGCTGGTCTATCTCGACCTCGCGGAAGTGCCGCGGCTGCTGGGCGGGCGGCTGGTATCCACGCGTCCGGGTCTGGTGCGCTTTCGCCGACGCGACTACCTTGGCGATCCCGCGGTGGCGCTCGACCGCGCGGTGCGCGAGCTGGTCGGCGAGCGCACGGGCGGGCAACCGGAGGGTCCGATCCGCCTGCTCACGCAGCT
Source organism: Solirubrobacterales bacterium (assembly GCA_027315255.1). GTDB lineage: Bacteria > Actinomycetota > Thermoleophilia > Solirubrobacterales > Solirubrobacteraceae > Palsa-465. Next base: position 26,742 of record DAHUYL010000223.1, read on the forward strand.
TCGCTCGTTCGGGCACTGCTTCAACCCGGTCAGCTTCTACTACTGCTTCGAGCCGGACGGCGAGCGCGTGCAGGCGGTCGTCGCGGAGGTGACGAACACGCCGTGGGGGGAGCGGCACGCGTATGTCCTCGAGGCCGGCCAGGCGAGCGGCGGTGTGCTGAGGGCGCAGTTCGAGAAGGCGATGCACGTCTCGCCGTTCATGGGCATGGATCACCGCTACGACGTTCGTGCGAGCACTCCCGGTGCCAAGCTGTCGGTCCACATCGGCTCGATCCGCGCTGGGGACACCGTGTTCGACGCGACGCTGTCGCTGCGACGCCGGCGGCTGACTCGGGCGGCGCTGGTCTCGACGACCGCCCGCTACCCGTTCGCAACGGTTCGCGTGCTGACGCTGATCTATGCCCACGCACTGGGGGCGGCGCTCGCGGGCGCGCCGCTGCACCCCCACCCAGGGGCGGCCCGGAGATGATCGAGCGGCTTTCCCGGTGGATCGTCTCGATCCTGCTGCGACGCGTCAGTGTCGGCAGCCTGATCGTCGTCGAGCGCGGCGAGCGCCACATCTACGGTTCCGGCGCCCCGCTCGCAACGGTTCGCCTGCACTCCTCCCGAGTCTGGCCGATGCTGCTTCGAGGCAGTCGCGGGCTGGCGGAAGCGTTCGCCCAGGGCCTCTGGGATTCGCCCGATCTGGTGGCGCTGATCAGGCTCGCGGCCCGCAACGCCGCTGGGCTCGACCGGCTGCGCGCGCGGCTGACGCCGATGCGCTGGCCGCTGCAGCGCGCCGCCGCACTGCTGCGCCCTGCCACCAGGCGCCGGGCGCGACGCGACATCGCCGCCCACTACGACCTCGGGAACGAACTGTTCGCGTCCATGCTCGACCCGACGCTCAGCTACTCGTGCGCGATCTTCGACCGTGACGGGATGACGCTCGAGCAGGCTCAGGTGGCCAAGCTCGAGCGGATCTGCGAGAAGCTCGAGCTGGGTCCGCGGGATCGCGTGCTGGAGATCGGGAGTGGCTGGGGGGCGTTCGCGATTCACGCGGCGAGGACGCGGGGGTGTCATGTCACCACGACGACGATCTCGCGCGAGCAGCACGACTACGCGCTCGAGCAGGTGCGGCGAGCGGGGCTCGACGACAAGGTCACCGTGCTGATGGCCGACTACCGGGAGCTGCGCGGTCGCTACGACAAGCTGGTCTCGATCGAGATGATCGAGGCGGTCGGCTGGCGCCGGTTCGGCAGCTTCCTCGGCAAGTGCTCGCAGCTGCTATGCGCCGACGGGGCGATGCTGCTGCAGGCGATCACGATCGACGATCGCGCCTACGAGGTCGAGAAGGCGTCGAGGTCGTTCATGAACAGCTACATCTTTCCCGGTGCGTGCCTGCCGTCGCTCGCAGTGATCTCGCGCGAGCTCGCGAGGCGAACCGACCTGCGACTCGCCGGCCTCGAGGATCTCACCGGCCACTATGTCGAGACGCTCGGTCGCTGGCGGGCGAATTTCACCACCAACACGCCGGCCCTGGCAGAACTCGGCTACGACGAACGGTTTCAGCGGATCTGGACGCTCTACCTCGCCTACTGCGAGGCGGGATTTGCCGAGCGGCGGATCTGCGACATCCAGCTGCTCCTGACGAAACCCCGCGCCCGGCTCGCCTGCGGCGAGCGCCCGCCGAGCCGGGGCGGGATCCAGCCGCACGAGTTCGCCAAGAGCGCATGACCCGGTCGCTGCTCGACACCGTCCTCGACCGCAGCGTGATCGGCGGCTACACGAACGTGGGCTACGGGATCCGCAGCCGCGGCTGGAGCGCGCAGCGGATGCCGTCACTGGCCGGCAGGGTCGTGATGGTCACGGGTGCCACCTCGGGGCTTGGGCTCGCCGCCGCGAACGGCTTCGCGCGGCTCGGCGCGTCGGTGTGGCTGGTGGTCCGAAGCGAAGCGCGCGGTCGACGGGCGCGGCTCGAGATCGCCGAGCGGCCCGCCGGCCACGATGTCCACGTCGGCCTGTGCGATCTGAGCGATCTCGGCTCGGTCAGGGAGTTCGCCGGACGGTTCGCGGCGGAGGCCGGACGCCTCGATGTTCTCGTGAACAACGCAGGCGTTCTCACCAGAGAGCGACGGATCTCGAGCGACGGGATCGAGCTGACGTTCGCGACCAACGTGCTGGGCCCGTTCCTGCTCACGCGCCTCCTGCTGGCGCTGCTTCAGCGAAGCGCCCCATCACGGGTCATCAACGTGTCCTCGGGAGGCATGTACACGCAGCGGATCAGGGTCGACGATCTGCAGAGCGAGCGCGGCGGGTTCGACGGCCCGACCGCGTACGCGCAGACAAAGCGCGCGCAGGTGATCCTCACCGAGATCCTGGCGCAACGGCTCGAGGGTCGCGGCGTGGTCGTGCACGCGATGCATCCCGGGTGGGCGGACACCCCGGGCGTCAGGAGCTCCCTGCCGCGCTTCTACCGCCTGACGCGACCGTTGCTGCGCACGCCCGAGCAGGGGGCCGACACGATCGTCTGGCTCGGCGCCGCCGACGAGCCCGGCCGCAGCACCGGTCTGTTCTGGCACGACCGCCGGCCACGCCCGACGCATGTGCTGCCGTGGACGCGAGAGACCCGGCAGGAACGCGAGCGGCTCTGGAGGCAGTGCGTCGAGCTCAGCGGCTCCGAGCAGGACCCCACCACCTCAGCGAAGGAGAAACCCGATGGCCCGCTATCGAGCTGCACTTGACGCCACGCGCGAGCGCGATCATGTGTTCGCGTACCTCAGCGACTTCTCGACCACGCAGGAATGGGACCCTGGCGTCGTCGAGGCCGAGCGGCTGAGCGGCGCCGCGATCGGGGAGGGGTCCGAGTTCCGGCTGGTGGCGGAGTTCCTCGGTCGCAGGACGGCGCTCGTCTACCGGATCGTCGAGTACGACCCGCCGCGGGCGGTGACCTTCCGCGGCGAGAACGCGACCGTGACCTCGACCGACAGGATCACGTTCGACACCGTCGAGCGGGGAACGCGCATCACCTACGACGCGGAGCTGGTGCTGAAAGGACCGCTGCGCATCGCCGACCCGCTGCTCGGGCTCGCGTTCAACCGGGTCGGCGACCGCGCGCTGGCCGGCCTTGGCAACAAGCTCGCGCCGGTGCAGACGGGTCAGTTCGGTCCTCTGAGCGGGCGCTCGCTCGATGGGCGCGCCTACGAGCTGCCGGGCGATCTCGCCAAGCCATACAACCTGCTCGTGGTTGCGTTCCGTCGCGACCAGCAGGCGCTCGTCGACCGGTGGCTGCCGTGGCTGACCCGGCTCGAGCAGCTGCGCGCGGACGTTGCGGTGTACGAGCTGCCCGTGCTCCCGTCGAGCTACGGCCCCGCACGATGGTTCATCGACGGGGGCATGACCCGAGGCATTCCGGATCGCGCCGCCCGCGCACGCACGGTCACCGTGTACACCGATGTCCAGAAGGTCGTCGACAAGCTCGGACTCGAAGGCACCGGCACGATCGCCGTCGCCGTCGTGGAACGCTCCGGCCGCATCCTCGCCCGCGAGGTCGGCGACTTCGACCAGCTGAAGGCCGGACGCCTCGCGACGGCACTCGTGCCCGAGTCAGCGGCGACCGCGGCGGTCGCATCACGCGGCCCGTACCCGTCACTGGCGCGACTCGGGCGATCGCAATCGATCGCCGACACGGGATGACCAGGCAGACTTGGACTGATTCTTGACACTGTGGCGCGCCGACGGATCGCTTGCCATGGGGGGTTGACAGTCGTGGCCAGCGACCTATTGGACGGACCAGAGAGGATTGACATAGAACAAGCGGCTGATCCGATGGGTGGAGGCCTCGGGGCCCACGTTGCGAGGCTTGCCTGAGGTCTGGGGCACCTACCGCCTTTGCTCGAGGCTCTGTCGGCGGTCCCGGCCTCCACCAGCACTTCTGCTTCTCTGAGCCGCGCTACACACGTTGGACGAGATGGCGACGGAATCCGAGCCGATCACACGTGATGAGAGCGAGCTGCTGCAGGCCGAATCGCAGACCGCCCGCACGCTCGATCAGCAGCTCGCGGACCGCTTGCGTCACCGCCAGCCAGGGGGCGAGACGAGCTCCGCCAGCTACCTGTCCGACCTCGGCGAGCGCCCGCGGCTCCCGGCCGCGGTCGAGCGACGCCTGATCGACGCGGCGCAGGCCGGCGACCGCCGCGCCCGCGAAGAGCTGGTCGAGGCGTTCCTGCCCGTGATCGCGCGCGTCGCGCGCGTCTACCGCGGCTCGCGGACGATCACTCGGCTCGAGCTGATGCAGGAGGGTGTCGTGGGGCTGCTCCGCGCGCTCGAGCGCTATGACGCGAGCCTCGGGGTGCCATTCTGGGGCTACGCGGCATGGTGGGTCCGCCAGGCGATGCAACAGCTGATCGCCGAGCTCACCCGGCCGCTGGTGCTGTCCGACCGCGCCCTCCGGCAGCTCTCACAGCTCAAGCGCGCGCACGGTGACCATCTCGCCGAGCACGGGCGCGAACCGAGTGGCATGGAGCTTGCGGCCCGCACCGGCCTCACGCCCGCGCAGGTCGGCGAGATGCTAGCGCTCGAGCGCGTGCCGCAGTCGATGGACGAACCCGTCCAGGGCGCCGAAGGGGAGCTTGGCGCGTTCGGGGAGCTGCTCGCCGACCCGCTCTCCGGCGACGCCTACGAGCAGCTGCTCGATCACTCGGAGATCGAGCAGATCCGGGCGCTGCTCGGAAGCCTAAACGAGCGCGAGCGGATGATCCTCCGCGCGCGCTACGGTCTCGACGGCGCCGAGCAGTCGCTGCGCGACGTCGGCCAGCGGATCGGGCTCAGCGGTGAGCGGGTGCGACAGATCGAGCAGCGCGCACTCGGCAAGCTCCGCGTGGCCGCGAACCGCAGCGAGCGCAACTGACCGGCGAGCGGCGCCCGGTTGACGACCGGCCGCCCGGACCTATTGATCGAAGTGAGAACGACACCAGGCCGGAGGTGAACGGCATGCACGCAATCAACCGTCCCGATCTTCCCCGCGCGGTCACGGTCACGCTCGCCGCCGCCTCCCCGGCCGTCCTCCCGAGCCTCGCGCTCGCCAGAGGGGCCGCCGATCTCGCCCCACCCGCGTGGGCGACGACACAGCGATAGCCGGCGGCCGGGATCGCGATCGTGCCGGTGGGCGATGGGCGGCATCGATCACTACGCGCTGCTCGGTGTTCGCAGCGACGCGTCCGCGCGCGAGATCCGCCGCGCCTTCCGGCGCCTCGCGCGCCAGCACCACCCCGACCTGAACCCGCGCCCGGACGGGTCCGCCCGGTTCGCCGAGCTTGCCGACGCCTACGCAGTCCTGAACGACCCCGACCAGCGCGCCCGCTACGACGAGAAGCTGCACCCGCGCGTCGCCTCCCCGCCCGCGCGGCCGCGGATCACCGACCGTGAGCGCGCGGGCCAGCGTGGGATCCTCGAGCTCTCAGAGACCGAGGCCCGCCACCTCGCACAGCATCCGCTGCCGCTCACCGACGGCATCGGCCGGACGATCGTGCTCCCCGCCGGCGCCCGGCACGGGGACGAGGTGACCGTGCTCTACGACGGCCGCCCGGTCACCCTGACGATCCGCATCCCGCGAATAACTTGACAGCAACCGACTGAGATCTATTAACCACAGGCGAACACTATCCGTCTCTCAAGGGAGGTTCGCATGGCACTGATTCGCTGGGAGCCGGTCGCCGAGCTGGGCACCATCCAGAACGAGATGAACCGGCTCTTCAACACCTTCTTCGATCAGCCTGCTCCCGCCGGCCGCGGCGGCCCCAGCAGAAGGTGGATCCCCGCGATGGACCTCGTCGAGACCGGCGAGCAGTACGTTCTCCGCGCCGACCTGCCCGGCCTCTCAGACGAGGACATCAACATCCAGCTCGAGGACAACGTGCTGACGATCTCCGGCGAGCGCAAGACCCGGCAGGAACAGCAGGAGGAGGGTTACCACCGGCTCGAGCGCGCCTACGGCAGCTTCGCCCGCTCCCTCACCCTCCCTGAGGGCGTCGACCCCGACGCCGTGCAGGCCCACTTCGATCGCGGCGTGCTCGAGATCAGGATCCCCAAGCCCGAGCTGAAGAAGCCCAGGCAGGTCCAGATCACCCTCGGGAGCCACCCAGCCGACGACACCAAGACGGTCGAGAGCAGCGGCGCCGCCGACCCGCATACGAACAGCCGCGATCCGGTCCCGACACCCGCCTGACACCCACCTGCCCGGGCGCTAACGCCGCCGGCGCGGTGGCATCACGTCGGTGACGGTGCCGGCCGCCATCTCGGCGGCGAACCCGATCGTCTCGGTCAGCGTCGGGTGGGGGTGGATCGTCAGCCCGATGTCCTGCGCATCGGCGCCCAGCTCGAGCGCGAGCACGGTCTCGGCGATCAGCTCACCGGCGCCGACGCCGACGATGCCCGCGCCGAGCAGGCGCCGGGAGCCGGCCTCGAACAGGAGCTTGGTGAGGCCGTCCGGCCGGGCGAGGCCGAGCGCCCGGCCCGACGCCGTCCACGGGAACGTCTGCTTCTCGTATTCGATCCCGTCGGCGCGCGCGGCCGTCTCGGTCAGTCCCATCCAGGCGACCTCCGGGTCGGTGTAGGCGACCGACGGGATCGCGCGCGCGTCGAACTCGACCGTGCTGGCGCCCGCGATCACCTCGGCGGCGGTCTTGCCCTCGTGGGTCGCCTTGTGGGCGAGCATCGGCCCGCCGACGACGTCCCCGATCGCGTGGATCCCGGGCACGTTGGTGCGAAGCTGCCGGTCGACGGGGATGAACCCCCGCTCGTCGACGTGTACGCCGGCCGCCTCGGCGCCGACGCTGCGGCCGTTCGGCACCCGGCCGACCGCGACCAGGATCCGGTCGAACAGCTGCGCCTTGCCGCCGCTCGAGAGCTCGACTCGCAGACCGGCCCGCTGGGGCTTGACCGCGGTCACCTGGGTGCCGACCATGATCGCCTCGCAGCGGTCCTCGAGCCGGCGATGCAGCGGCTTGACGAGATCGGCGTCGCAGCCCGGGATCAGCTGGTCCAGCATCTCGACGACCGTCACGCGAGACCCCAGCGCCTCGTACACGGTCGCCATCTCGAGGCCGATGATCCCGCCCCCGATCACGAGCATCCGCTTCGGGACGTCGGGAGGTGAGAGGGCCCCTGTCGAGTCGATCACGCGCGGGTCCTCGGGAATGAACGGGAGCCTCACCGCCTCGGAGCCCGCAGCGATGATGCAGTGATCGAACGTCAGCTCGCGGTCGCCGGCGCGGATCGAATGCGGCCCGGTGAGCTGCGCCTCGGCATGCACCACCTCGACCTTGCGCTGGCGCGCGAGCCCGGCGAGGCCGCCCGTCATCCGGTCGACCACGCTCTGCTTCCACTGCAGCAGCGCCTCGAGATCGATCGCGGGCTTGCCGAAGCGGACCCCGTGCTCGGCCATCTCACGCGCCTCGGCGATCACGCGCGCCGCGTGCAGCAGCGCCTTGGACGGAATGCAGCCGACGTTCAGGCAGACGCCGCCGAGCTTCTCGTCGCGCTCGATCAGGACCGTCCGCAGGCCGAGGTCGGCGGCGCGGAACGCGGCCGTGTAGCCACCCGGACCGCCGCCGAGCACGACGAGCTGAGCATCCCGGTCGCCGCTTGGCGGGGGAGGGGGAGGCGGCTCGGACACCACCGCGATGGCGGGGGCGGCGGGCGGCGGGGCGGCCGAGCCGCCGGCGGGCTCGAGCGTGAGCAGCACCGTGCCCTCCGATACGCGGTCTCCGACGGCCACGCGCAGCTCACCGATCTTCCCCGCGACCGGCGCGGGAACGTCCATCGTCGCCTTGTCGGACTCGAGCGTGACCAGGGGATCCTCGACCGCGACGGTCGCGCCGGACGCGACCAGGATCTCGATCACCGGCACGTCGGCGAAGTCGCCGATGTCCGGCACGCGCACCTCGAGGGTGCTCAAAGCAGCGCCCTGCGCAGGTCCGAGAGGACGGCAGCGAGCGCCACGACGAACCGCGCGGCGCTCGCCCCGTCGATCACGCGGTGGTCGTAGGACAGCGACAGCGGCAGCATCAACCGCGGCGCGAAGTCCGCCGCCTCGGCATCCCACACCGGCCGCATCGCGGCACGACTGACCCCGAGGATCGCAACCTCGGGTGCGTTGATGATCGGCGTGAACGCGGTCCCGCCGATCCCGCCGAGCGAGGAGATCGTGAACGTGCCACCGGCGATGTCACCCGGCGTCAGCTTGCCCGCGCGGGCCTTGTCGGACAACGCAGACAGCTCGCGGGCGAGCTCGCGCAGTCCCTTGCGGTCGGCGTCGTGGATCACCGGCACGACGAGGCCGGCAGGGGTGTCGGCCGCGAATCCGATGTTGTAGTAGCGGCGCAGCACGAGCTGCTCCCCGTCAAGCGATGCGTTGAAGGTCGGGAACCGCTTCAGCGTCGCCACGCACGCGGCGATCAGGAACGTCACCATCGTCACCTTGACGCCGTCGGCCGCGTGCTCGGCGTTCAGCTGCTTGCGCCACGTTTCGAGCTCGGTGATGTCGGCCTCGTCGTGCTGGGTGACGTGCGGGATCATCGCCCAGTTGCGCGCGAGCGCCGGCGCCGAGATCCGCTGGATCCGCGACAGCTCGACCCGTTCGACCGGTCCGAACTTCTCGAAGTCGACCACCGGCCACGGGGCGAGCGACAGGCCGACGCCGCCCGCGGCGGCCGCCGCCCGACGAGCGGCCGCGCCCGATCCGAACCCCCGGACGTCCTCGACCGTGATCCGGCCCTTGCGACCCGAGCCCGTGACGCTGCCGAGGTCGACCCCGAGCTCGCGCGCGAGCCGCCGGACCGACGGGCTCGCGTAGACCGCGTGCGCGCCGCCGTTGGACCGCGCCGCCGCAGCCGGCGGTGTCTCCGCAGCCGGCGGCGTCTCCGGGGGCGCCTCAGGCGCGGCCGCGACGGCGGCGCCGGCGGATCCTCCTGCCGGCTCCAGCACGAGGATCGGCGAGCCCTCAGCCACACGATCGCCGACCGCGACCCGCAGCTCGCGCACGGTCCCGGCCGCGGGCGCCGGGACGTCCATCGTCGCCTTGTCGGACTCGAGCGTGACGAGCGGATCCTCGGCCGCGACGGCATCGCCGACCCCGACCAGGATCTCGATCACCGGGACGTCGTCGAAATCCCCGATGTCCGGGACCGTCACCTCGAACGCGCCGGTGAGCGCAGTCATACGGTCGTCGGCAGCGGCGCCGACGGATCGATCTCGTAGCGGTCGATCGCCTCGGCGACCCGCTCGGGCGCGAGCGCGCCGTCGTCGGCGAGCGCCTTCAGCGCCGCGACCGTGACGTGATGGCGGTCGACCTCGAAGAACCGCCGCAGCGCCCGCCGGTAGTCGCTGCGACCGAAGCCGTCGGTGCCGAGCACCCGGTAGCTGCGGTCCCGCGGAACCCAGGCTCGGATCTGGTCGGCGAACGTGCGGATGTAGTCGGTCGACGCGACGATCGGACCGGGGCGCGCCTCGAGGCAGGCGGTGACGAACGGCTTGCGTGGCGGCTCGAGCGGGTGCAGCGTGCTCCAGCGCTCGGCGTCGATCCCGTCGCGCCGCAGCTCGGTGAACGAGGTGACACTCCAGACGTCGGCGCGCACGCCCCAGTCGCTCTCGAGCAGCTCTGCCGCCGCGAGCACCTCGCGCAGGATCGCGCCGGACCCGAGCAGCTGGACAGCGGGCTGCTTGGCCTTGGTCGCGCGGCGGGGCTGCGTGGCCTCGCGCAGCAGGTACATGCCGCGCAGGATCCCGTCCCGGGCGCCGTCCGGCATCGCCGGGTGGTGGTAGTTCTCGTTCATCAACGTCAGGTAGTAGAAGACGTCCTCCTGCTCGGCGACCATCCGTCGGAGCCCCTCCTGCATGATCACCGCGAGCTCGTACCCGAATGCGGGGTCGTACGCGCGGCAGTTGGGCACCACCGAGAACAGCACGTGCGAGTGGCCGTCCTCGTGCTGGAGGCCCTCGCCGTTGAGGGTCGTGCGGCCGGACGTGCCGCCCAGCAGGAAGCCGCGCGTGCGCGAGTCGGCGGCCGCCCAGACGAGGTCGCCGACCCGCTGGTAGCCGAACATCGAGTAGTAGATGAAGAACGGCACCATCGACAGGTCGTGGTTCGAGTACGAGGTGCCGGCCGCGATGAACGACGAGATCGAGCCCGCCTCGGTGATCCCCTCCTGGAGGATCTGGCCGTGCTCGGCCTCGCGGTAGAACATCAGCTGCTCGCGGTCCTGCGGCTGGTAGCGCTGGCCGTGCGGCGAGTAGATGCCGATCTGGCGGAACATCCCCTCCATCCCGAACGTGCGCGACTCGTCGGCTACGATCGGGACGATCCGCGGGCCGAGCTGCTTGTCGCGCAACAGCGCCGCCAGCACCCGTACGAACGCCATCGTCGTCGAGATCTCGCGCTCGCCCGACCCCTCGAGCTGGGGTCCGAACGCATCGAGCGCGGGAACCGAAGGCTGCTGCGAAGCTCGCCTCCGGCGCGCCGGGAGCGAGCCGCCGAGGGCTTCGCGGCGAGCGCGCAGGTACTCCATCTCGGGCGAGTCGGCGGCCGGCCTCCAGTACTCCGCCCGGCGCACCTGCTCATCGGTCAGCGGCAGCTCGAAGCGGTCGCGGAACGCGAGCAGCGCGGCCTCGGCCATCTTCTTGGCCTGGTGGGTGATCATCTGGCCCTCGCCCGAGACACCCATGCCGTAGCCCTTGATCGTCTTGGCGAGGATCACGGTCGGCTGGCCGTTGTGGGCAGCGGCCTCGTGGTAGGCGGCGTACACCTTCTGCTGGTCGAGCCCGCCGCGGTTGAGCAGCCAGATCTCCTCGTCCGACATCCCCGAGACACGGTCCAGCAGCACCGGGTCCCGGCCGAAGAAGTGCTCGCGCACGTAGGCGCCGTCACGCGACTTGAACGTCTGGTACTCGCCGTCGACGCAGTCGTTCATCACCCGCACGAGCCGCCCGTCGACGTCCTGCTCGAGCAGCGGATCCCAGCGCGAGCCCCAGATCACCTTGATCACGTTCCAGCCGGCGCCGCGAAAATCGGACTCGAGCTCCTGGATGATCTTGCCGTTGCCGCGAACCGGCCCGTCGAGCCGCTGGAGGTTGCAGTTGACGACCCAGATCAGGTTGTCGAGCTGCTCACGGCCGGCGAGGCCGATCGCTCCCATCGTCTCCGGCTCGTCCATCTCGCCGTCGCCAAGGAACGCCCACACCTTGCGAGCGCCCGAGTCGATCAGCTCGCGGGCGCCGAGATACTTCATGAACCGGGCCTGGTAGATCGAGGTGATCGCGCCGATCCCGAGCGACACCGTCGGGAACTGCCAGAACTCGGGCATCAGCCACGGGTGCGGGTAGGACGACAGGCCGCCGCCGCCGACCTCCTGGCGGAAGCGGTCGAGCTGGGCCTCGCTGAGGCGGCCCTCCAGGTACGCGCGGGCGTAGTTGCCCGGCGAGGAGTGGCCCTGGAAGTAGATGAGATCGCCCCCGTGCCCGTCCGACGGCGCGTGCCAGAAGTGGTTGAAGCCGACCTCGTACAGCACCGCCAGCGATTGGTAGGAGGCGATGTGGCCGCCGAGCTCGGACGACGTCTTGTTCGCGCGCACGACCATCGCCATCGCGTTCCAGCGGACGATCGAGCGCAGCCGGCGCTCGATCTCGGCCCCGGCCGTCCCGCCCGGAAACGGTGCCTCGAGGGATGCCGGAATCGTGTTCACGTACGGCGTCGTGAGCGCCGCGATCGGGCCCGTGCCGGCGTGCTGGGCCCGCTCGACCACGCGGTTCAGGAGCTGCTTGGCGCGACCCGGCCCGTCGTGCTCGAGCACGCCGTCGATCGCCTCGAGCCACTCGCTGGTCTCGACTACGTCGATGTCGCCGTCGGAGCCGTCGACGCCGTCGGCGCCGCCTGCGCCGGCGGTCGTGCCGGTGTGGTCGGTTGTCGCTGCCTCGATGCTCATGCGCTGGATCTCGTCGAACGCAATATATAGCCGTCGCGTGCGGCCCCAGCCAGGCCGATCGGCTACGGTGGCGGACGTGGCCCTGCGAGTCAGCGACGAGCCGCTGGGCGCCCCCTGGCAGCGGCCGCTGAGCGGATCGCTCGACCGGCTCGTGGTCGAGTCGGACGTGCTGGCCGGGAATCCGCTCGGTGATCCGGCGCGACGGCCGCTCTATGTCTACAGCTCACCCGGACTCCGAGGCGTCTCGCGCGGCGACGCGGCGCCGGCCGTCTACGACGTGCCCGCGATCTACGTGCTCCAGGGGTTCACCGGCCAGCTCGACCG
>DAHUYL010000023.1 GCA_027315255.1 Solirubrobacterales bacterium
CCCGCCCGGGCTCTGCTCTGCGACACCGACACCGTGCGGCTCCCCCCAACGCCGCGGATCACGCGCACGCAATCGACCCGCGAGTGTGGCCGCGCGCTCGCCGTCGCATCGCAGCCGCCGGACGATCGCGCTCAACCCGACGATCGCGGTCAACCCGACAAAGCACCGCTACTTCGCAGTGATCAATCCCGAGTCGGCTGCTGCGATCTTGAAGCGCCCTCCCGAGGAAGTCCACGTGGTCGCCGACCAACTGCGTCTTGGACCCGAGGAGCTCGAGCGGCTCGAGGTCGTTCGGGGAGTCCTCCGTTAGGGCTAGGCGACGATGTCGGCATCCGGGACCCGTCCGCCGCCCGACACGAGCGGCCTGAAGGCGCCCGAGGGCCGTCGCCTGTACGAACAGCTCGAGCTGCTGCTGCGCGAATACGTGCTGGAGCACGGACTGCAGCCCGGCGACCGGCTGCCGCCGGAGCGGGCGCTCGCGACCGCGCTGAAGGTGAGCCGCGCGTCGTTGCGCCAGGCGACGGTCTCGCTCGAGGTCCAAGGGCTGCTGGAGGTCCGCCACGGCGGCGGCATCTACGTCCGCTTGCTCGACGCCGACCCCGACCGCCTGAAGGAGATGCTGACCCGGCGGCGCCGGCTGCCGGACGTGCTCGAGGCGCGTGAGGCGATCGAGTCGATGCTCGCGCTGCTCGCCGCCCAGCGCCGCACCGACGAGGACATGGCGGCGATCGACCGTGCCCTGCACGCGATCTCGACCGAGATCTCGACCGGGGAGATCGGTGCGTCGTCGGACCGGGAGTTCCACGCCGCTGTCGCCCGCGCTGCCAGCAACAAGCTTCTGCTCGATGTGATGAAGGCGCTCGAGGGCCCGGTTCAGGAGACCCGGCTCGAATCGCTCTCGGAGCCGGGACGCCCGGCACGGTCGCTGGCCGATCACCGCCGCATCGCCGAGGCGATCCGGCGGCAGGATCCCTGCGGCGCCGAACGGGCGATGCGCAGGCATCTGCGGGCCGTCGCCGACATCAGGCTGCTCCGGCGGTGGACACCGGGCGAGCTGGATGAGGTGAGCGAGCCGCGTCCCGATTCCGCCTCGGGCTGAGGCCCCTGCGCGCCTGAGCCCCCGCGCGCCTGAACCGTCAGCGATTCTCCTGGATCCTGGCGTCCCGCTCCTCGATCACGCTGAGCAGGTCGCGCAGGTATACGAGGTGCTCGCGCATCGCGCGTTCGGCCGCGACCGGCTCGCGGGCCAGGAGCGCCCGGATCACGTCGCGGTGCTGGTCGGCGATCACGCTCTCGACGACCGCCGGCTCGATCACGACCGACACGCGCGGCTGGAACACCTCGACGATCCAGCCGGTGAAGGCGCCCGCCAGGCGGTTGTCGGCGATCCTCGCGATCACGTGGTGCAGCCGCGCGTCGAGCTCGGTCATGTACGGGAATTCGGGAGCCCCGGCATCGATCTCGGCGAGCAGGGCACGCAGCTCCGCGAGGTCGCGCTCGTCGGCGCGGGCGGCGGCGAGGCCCGCGAGCGGAACCTCGAGCAGGATCCGCGTCTCCAGCAGCTCGTCGAGGCCGATGCTGTGCGCCTCGAGCATCGTCGCGACCGCGGCGCTGACGCTGAGGCCGATTCCCTGTTCGGGCGTCGCCGCGACGAAGATTCCGCCGCCGGGGCCCTTCGATGCGCGCACCAGATGCTCGCTCGACAGCAGCCGCAGCGCCTCGCGCAGCGTCGGGCGGCTGACGCTGAACTCGCGGGCGAGGTCGGCCTCGCGTCCGAGGCGGTCACCCGGCTTCAGCCGCCCGTCGAGCACGTACCGGCGGATCCGCTCGGCGACCGCCTCGCTGCTGGTCGCACCCGGCTCGGTGGCTTCCCTGCCGGCGCTCACCGCCGGCCGCCGTCGTGTCCGTCCTGGCCGGAGTTGTGCTCGACGGTCCCGGCTTCCCGCCCGAGCCGCCCGCCCGGTTTGCGCCGGGCGTCGATCACGCGCCTCGCCTTGCCGCTCGACGTGGGGAGGATGCCCGCCCTCAGCGGCACGATCCGCACCCGCAGACCCAGATGGGAGCGCAACCGCGTCTGGATCGCGCGGGCCTGGCCCGGCTACGCGAGCTCGACCTCGACCTTGACCTCGTCCATCGCGGTGGGCTCGGTGTAGAAGGTGATGCGGAACTCACCGATCTCGTCGAATTCGCGCAGCACCTGCTCGATCGCCGAGGGGAACACGTTCATTCCCCTGATCACGACCATGTCGTCGGTTCGCCCGAGGATTCCGCCGGGCAACCAGCGGTCCGCGTGGCCCGCCGGGCAGCTCTGATCGCAGCGCTCGACCATGTCGCCCGTGCGGTAGCGGATCGCCGGGAAGCCACGGCGCCCGAGCGCCGTCAGGACCAGCTCGCCGAGCTCGCCGTCGGCGGTCGGCTGCTCGCCGCCTGGTTCGAGGATCTCGGCGATGAACTCGCGCTCGTTGATGTGCAGTCCCCCGCCCGCAGCGCACGGATAGCCGAACGGCCCCACCTCGGACAGGCCGGCGTGGTCATAGCAGTGGGCCTGCCACAGCTGCTCGATCTGCGCGCGGATCGCGGGCCGCGACGCACCCGGCTCGCCCGTGCAGATGATCCGCGTGACCGAGGCGAGCGCATCCTCGAGTCCGTTCTCGGTCGCCACGCGTGCAAGCCTGATCGCGTACGACGGAGTGCAGGTCAGGGTGCTCGCGGCATACTCGCGGATCGCCTCGAGCCGCAGGATCGAGTCCATCCCGCCGAGCGCCAGCCGGTTGGCGCCGACCGCGCCGGCGCCCGCGTGGAACGCCCAGAACTGGATGTAGGGACCGAACGAGTGGGCGAGCGCGACGAGGTCGGACGGGCCGACGCCGGCGGCGGCGAACACCTCGGCGAGGCAGCGGCTCCACCAGTCCCAGTCCTCGGCGGTGTCGAGCACGTGCAGCGTCGCTCCGGACGTGCCGCTGGTCCTGTGGAGGTGGACGTAGCGCTCCGGCGGGTAGCTGAGGTTGCGCCCGAACGGGGGATGCGCCTGCTGGTCGGCGAGCAGCTCGTGCTTGTCGACGGGCCGGATCAGCTGCAGATCGGCGAGCGAGCGGAGCTGGACGCCGCCGAGTCGCTCGCGCTGGAAGGCGTTGGTCGCGGCGACCTCGTCGAGCAGCGCGTTCAAGCGCTCGGCCTGAGCGTGCGGATGGCCGTCCGACGATCTCTCCTCACTCAAAGGCAGCTCCTCTCGAATAAGTCAAGCACATAGGCTCAAATTTGACATTTATCCGCAGGGCTGGATAACGTTCCGCTGCCGGACCAACCACCGAGGAGGAGAGTGACGTGAGGACGTACCTGCACGGCAGGGCCGTGAGGTTCGCGAGCGCGCTGGCGGCGCTGGCCGCCGTCGCGGGACTCGCAAGCTGGCTTACGGCCAGCAGCAGTGCCAGCACCAAGGGCGTCGCCAGGACGGCCGCCGCGAACATCTCGTCGTGCGGCACGAAGCCGGGGGTGAAGGCGACGGGCTCGCCGATCAACATCGGCACGATCGACACGCATCAGCCGGGTACCGACTTCACCGACGGCCCGAACATGATCAACGCGTACTTCGCGTGCGTGAACGCCAACGGCGGCGTCAACGGCCATCCGCTGAAGCTGTTCGTCGAGCTCGACCAGACACAGCCGTCGCAGATCACGGCCGATGCCAAGCAGCTGATCCAGAGCGACCACGTGGTCGCGATCGACGGCGTCTTCGACCTGCTCGAGTGCACGCTCGACCAGGGTTACTGGAAGCAGCTGGGGATCTACGAGATGGGCGCAGGGATCGCGCCCGAGTGCTGGTCGACGCCGAACAGCGCGGCTGTCAACATGGGGCCGCGGTACAGCTCCGACGGCGCCACCCAGTACGCGATCGCGCAGCACCCGTCGAAGATCGTGTTCGTGCAGTCGAACGTGCCGGGCACCGGCTACATCGCCGCCGGTCCGGCGGCGCTCGCCAAGGCGGCGCACATGCCGATCACCGAGCTGACTGAGAACGTGCCGATCACCGATGCCAACTCGGTCGCGCTCGATCTCACCTCGAAGGCGGGCCACAACGGTTGGGTGGTGCTCAACTTCACCCCGCCGGAGGCACTCGTGATCCTTCAGGCCGCACAGAAGCTCGGGCTCGAGGACAGCGTCAAGGGCTGGGGTTGCTCGACGCCGTGCAACACCGACTTCCTGGCGAAGGCGCTCGGACCGAAGTGGAACCACAAGCTGTTCGTCAATGCCGAGCTGACCGATGCAGACGATCACAACGGGCCGGACATGCAGCTGTACAAGGCGATCCTCGCCAAGTACGGGTCGTCTGTCGCCGGCGGTGTCGGGTCGTTCAGCGAGATGGGCTTCGTGCTCGCCAAGTTCCTGGTCCAGGCGCTGCAAGGCGTGCACGGCGCATACACGATGAAGAGCGTCAACGCCGCGATCGTGGGGATCAAGAACTACAAGACCGACCTGCTGTGCTCACCGTGGACGTACGGCCACCTGCCGCTGCACATCCCGAACAACGTCGACTACACGACGACGCCGGACAACGGCAGGATGATCACGGTGCAGGGATGCACCGCGATCTCCAACGCCGATCCGCAGATCGCCGCGTATCGGGCCGCCGCAAAGGCCGCCGGGATCAACCCGGGGGGCTGACGGCCGGCTAAAAGCCTCCGTGTGAAGGGAGGGGAGATCGGCTGCGGCCCGGACGGCGCAGCCGATCTCACTATCTCCGGACCCGGCGCGCAGGCAGCCGAGCGCCGCCTGCTCGAGCCGCCGGTGCAGTTCCAGGTTCGCGGTGCGCTCGGTGCGGACCTCGATGATCGTCGTGCGATCGGCTGCGAGCGAACGCTCGACGGCGGCGCGGAAGCCGTCGATCTCGGCGGGCCGCTCGTGCGCACAGCCGAACAGGGCGGCGGCCTGGTCGAACCGCAGGCCGGTCGGAGTGGCGATGTGCTGCTCGAAAGCGTCCGTCTGGGTCGCCACCGGGAGGAAGTGGAAGATCCCGCCGCCGTCGTTGTCGAGCACGACGATCGTCAGCCGCAGGCCGGTGCGGCGTGCCGCCAGCAGACCACCGAGGTCGTGGGCGAGCGCCACGTCGCCGGTCAGCAGCACGACCGGGTCACCGCCGCACGCAGCGGCCACGCCGAAGGCGCTCGACACGGTCCCGTCGATCCCGTTGGCGCCGCGGTTGGCGATGATCCGCGGCGGGTCGTCACGGAGGGGCAGCCACGTCTCGAGGTCGCGGATCGGCATCGAGGAGGCGACCACAAGGGTTGCGCCGGCGGGCAGCGCCGCGCCGAGCGCGCGCGCGACCGCCGGCTCCGACAGCCCGCTTGCCGCAAGCGGGTCGGCGGTCGCGGCGGCGACAGCCGCGTCGGCCTCGCGCCAGCGGGCGAGATAGGTGCCGTCGGCGGGGACGACCTCGTCCTGCTCGAGCCGGAGGAGCAGCTCGCGCAGCGGACCCTCGGTGCGCTGGAACAGCCGGCCGTCGGGGTCGGTCCAGGCGCCGTCCGCGGCGAACGCGACTTGGTATGCCTGCTCGAGTCCCGCGAGCCAGGCGCGCAGCGGCTTCGAGGTCGGCAGCTCGCCGATCCGGCAGGCGACCAGCGGCCGCAGGGCAGCGGCGCGCGCCGGATCGCGCAGGATCAGGTCGTAGTGGGCGATCGCCGCCGGTCCACGTCTCGCGTTCGACAGCGGATCGGCGAGCAGCGGAACCTGGGCCTGCTCAGCGAACGCCGCCAGCCGCCGGCCGAGCTCCGGGTCGGGCGAGCCCAGCGCGCCGGCGACGAACACGACGTCGTTGAACTCGTGGCGTTTCGGAGTCGCCGCGGTTCGCGTGGCGCGGTCGATCGCAACCCACGGGGCGCCGTCCGAACGGCCGCCGCCGCCGGGCTCGTCCGCAGGCAGCGGCCGCTCGAGCACGAGCGGCTCCGGTAGTGGGACGTTCAGGTGCACGGGTCCTGGACGGCCGTCGAGCGCCGTCCGGAACGCCCGGCACGCCAGCGTCCTGATCCAGCGCAGCCGCTCGGGCGTGGCGGCGTGGACGCCCACCTCGAAGAACCACTTGACGGCGTCGCCGTACAGCTTCAGCTGGTCGATCGTCTGCCCGGCGCCGACCTCGCGCAGCTCCGGCGGCCGGTCGGCGGTCAGCACGATCAGCGGTACACCCGCCTCGCGCGCCTCGATCACGGCCGGCAGCAGGTTGGCCGCGGCCGTGCCCGACGTGCACGTGACCGCCACCGGCGTGCCCGACGCCTTCGCCGCCCCGAGCGCGAAGAACCCCGCGCAACGCTCGTCGACGTGCGAGAAGCAGCGGAGCCGGCCGTCGCGGACGAGCGAGAGCACGATCGGCGTGTTGCGCGACCCGGGCGAGGTGCAGGCCACTTCGAGCCCGCATCGGGCGAGCTCGTCGACGAGCGCGCGGAGCAGCAGATACGTGTCGGTGGCGGTCATGATGGGCGGATGGCCGACCCGCTCCCACCTGCGCTCGTGCTGCTGCACGGGTTCACCAACACCGGCGACAGCTGGGCGCCGGTGATCCGGCGGCTCGGGCAACGGTACCGGCCACTGGCCCCCGACATCCGCGGTCACGGTGCCGCCTCGCAGGCCGAGCCGGCCACGCTCGCGGCGGTGATCGCCGACATCGCCGCGCTCGCGCCCGCGGAGTTCGAGCTGTGCGGGTACTCGATGGGCGGGCGGATCGCGCTGCACGTCGCGCTTGCCCTGCCCGACAGGGTCAAACGCCTGACGCTGATCGGTGCCAGCCCGGGGCTGACCGATCCGGCGGAGCGGGTGGCGCGCCTCGCAGCCGATGCGGCGCTCGCCGACCGGCTCGAGGCGATGACGATCGAGCAGTTCGCCGACGAGTGGGCGCGCACGCCCGTCCTCGCCGGCCTGGCGCCGGCGGTCGCGGCCACGGCTCGCTCCGACCGTCTGCGCAACACGCCGGAAGGGCTCGCGCGGGCATTGCGCGGTCTGGGGACCGGCGCGCTCCCGTCGGCGTGGGATCGCCTCGGCGAACTGGACATGCCGGTGGTTCTGGTGAGCGGCGAGCGCGACGCCAAGTTCGGAGCGATCGCCGTCGAGATGGCCGCGCGCATCCCCGCCGCGAGCGTGGCTGTCGTGCGCGCGGCGGGGCATGCAGCGCATCTCGAGAGCCCGGCCGCAGTCGCCGAGCTGTTGAGCGTCACGCCTCGGTGACGCTCAGATCAACCCGGGCGCCGACGGCGCGCCGATCACGCCCGCCACCGGCGGCAGCGGATCCACCGTCTCGAACAGCGACAGCGTCGCGAGCCCGCATTGGCGGTCCGGACGGACGACGGCGGCGGCGTGGAGCGCGGCGGCGATCCCGCGGGGGCCGTCGAGGGTCGAGGCGAGGTACACCTCGTAGCCGGCGGCGCGCGCCCGCTCGGCGTCGCGCAGGACCCCGGTGATCCCGCCGGAGGCCCCGATCTTCAGGCATACCGCGCTGCAAGCGCGGCGCTCGTACAGCACCGGGTCCGCGGCGGTCTCGTCAGCGGCGACCGCGACCTCGGTCGCCGCGGCCACCTGCGCGAGCGCGCGGGCCCCGTGGACCGGCTCCTCGCAGCACTCGATCGCCAGCGGCGCCAGCGCCTCGAGCATCGAGACCGCCTCGTCGACTGACCAGGCGCCGTTCGCGTCGAGCCGGAGCCGGAGCCCAGCGCCGCC
>DAHUYL010000047.1 GCA_027315255.1 Solirubrobacterales bacterium
GTAGCTGCCGACGAGCGCGATCGCGTCCCCCGCGCGCGCGAACGCGAGCCGCCCGGCGCTGGAGGCGTCCGGCAGCTTGCCGACCATCCCGATCACGGGGGTGGGGAGGATCGGTCCGTCCGGAGATTCGTTGTACAGCGACACGTTGCCGCCGACGACGGGTACGCCCAGCGCCTCGCACGCCTCGCACAGCCCCGCGACGGCCTCGGTCAGCTGCCAGGCGATCGCGGGCTTCTCGGGGTTACCGAAGTTCAGGCAGTTCGTCAGGCCGAGCGGCTCGGCGCCGGCGCAGGCGAGGTTGGCCGCGCACTCGTAGACGGCCTCGGCGGCGCCCGCACGCGGGTCGCACGCGACTCGCCGGCCGTTGCCGTCGATCGAGATCGCGATCGCGTCGCCGCTCGGCAGCCTCAGGACGGCGGCGTCCGCCTCCTCGGGGCGGCGCACGGTGCGCGACTGGACGACCGGGTCGTACTGCTCGAACACGGGGCGGCGCGAGCTGATGTTCGGGCTCCTCAGCAGCCCGAGCAGGGTCTCTGCCGGGCTCGCGTCCCGGGGGAGCGTCGGCGGCGCGGCGGCGTAGAGGGGCGCGGCGGCGGGTTCCGGGTCCAGGTCGTACAGCGGGCAGGCGTCGGTCAGCAGCGAAACGGGCAGCTCGCCGACCAGCTCCCCCCGCTCGAGCACGCGGAACAGGCCACCGCGCCCATCCCCCGAGACCGGGGCGGTGATCTGGCCGATCGGCGTCGCGAGCACCTCCCAGCGCTCGCACACGTCGAGCACGCGGCCGACACGTTCGGGTTCGACGACGCACAGCATCCGCTCCTGCGACTCCGAGACCATGATCTCGAACGGCTGCATGCCGGGCTCGCGCAGCGGGATCGTGGCTACGTCGATGTCGATCCCGACTCCGCCCTTGCTCGCCATCTCCGACGCCGCCGAGGTGAGGCCGGCCGCGCCGAGGTCCTGGAGCGACGCGAGCAGCTCGCGGTCGAGCAGCTCGAGGCAGCACTCCATCAGCTTCTTCTCCGCGAACGGATCGCCGATCTGGACGCTCGGCCGCTTGGCCTCGTCGCCTTCGCCGAGCTCCGCGCTGGCGAGCACCGAGGCACCGCCGATCCCGTCGCGGCCGGTCAGCGCACCGAGCAGCACGACCGTGTTGCCGGGCCCGGCGGCGGCCGAGCTGGTCAGCCGGGCGCGCGGCGCGAGCCCGACGCACATCGCGTTGATCAGGCAGTTCTGCTCGTAGCTCTCGTCGAAGTAGATCTCGCCGCCGACGGTGGGGACGCCGATCGAGTTGCCGTAATGGCCGATGCCCGCGACCGCGTGCTCGAGCAGGTAGCGCGAGCGGCGGCTCGCCGGCTCGCCGAAGCGCAGCGAGTCGAGCACCGCGATCGGTCGCGCGCCGACGGCGAACACGTCGCGCAGGATCCCGCCGACGCCGGTGGCAGCCCCCTGGAACGGCTCGACCGCGCTCGGGTGGTTGTGGGACTCGACCTTGAAGGCGACCGCCAGCCCCGAGCCGACGTCGACCGCGCCGGCGTTCTCGCCGGGGCCGACGAGTACGTGGGGCCCATCTGTCGGCAGGCGGCGCAACAGCTTCTTCGAGTGCTTGTAGCCGCAGTGCTCGGACCACATCAGCGACAGCATCGCCAGCTCGACCGCGTTCGGCGTGCGGCCGAGCCCGTCCTTGATCAGCTCGTACTCGGGGTCGGTGAGCCCGAGCTCGCGGTGCCTAGTGGATGAGCGCTCGGTCGCCGACATGGGCCCTGATCGACTCGAAGATGGTGAGGCCGTCGGTCGAGCCGGTCAGCGGGTCGACGGCATGCTCCGGATGAGGCATCAGCCCGAACACGTTGCCCTGCTCGTTGCAGACGCCGGCGATGTCGTCCTGCGAGCCGTTCGGGTTCTCGCCGGGCGCGTAGCGGAGCAGCACGTGGACCGGATCGGGCGAGTAGTAACGGCCGGTCGTGTGCTTGACCGGGATCGAGAGCGTCGCCGGACAGACGCGCGTGAACGGAGTGTCGGGATCGGCCAGCTCGAGCCGGACCTGGCGGAAGACGAACCGCAGGCTCGTGTTCGGCAGCAGCGCTCCCGGTAGGAGGCCCGCCTCGCACAGCACCTGGAAGCCGTTGCAGATGCCGAGCACGAGCCCGCCGTCCGAGGCGAACTCGGCGACCGCGTCCATCACGGGCGCGAACCGCGCGATCGCGCCGCAGCGAAGGTAGTCGCCGTAGGAGAAGCCGCCCGGGATGATCACCGCGTCGGCGCCCTTGAGGTCGCGATCCTGGTGCCACAGCAGCTCGGCGTCGCACACCCGCCGGGCCGCCTCGAGCGCGTCGACGTCGTCGCACGAGCCGGGGAAGCGGACGATGCCGAACTTCATCCGCCGATCGCCCCGCCGTTGAGAGGGCTCGCCGGCGCGCCGGCCGCCTCGACGATCTCGTAGTCCTCGATCAGCGGGTTGACGAGCAGCCGCTCGCACATCGCCGGCAGCTGCGCCGGGTCGGCCACCTCGAGCTCGATCAGGCGACCGATGCGAACGTCGCCCACCCCCTCGAATCCGAGTGCGGGCAGCGCGCGCTGTACGGCCTGCCCCTGGGGATCGAGGATCCCCTGCTTGGGGCGGACGAGGACGCGGGCTCGCATCAGCGACTGGATGCTCCGGTGCGCTCGAGCCACGCGGTCAGCGGCTCGCCGGTGATCAGCTCGTACGCCTCGAGGTACTTCTCGCGCGTGCGCGCGACGATCTCGTCGGGGATCGCCGGTGCGGGTGGCCGTTTATCCCAACCCGTCGACGAGGCCCAGTCACGGACGTACTGCTTGTCGAAGCTAGGCTGACCGGCGCCGGGAGCGTAGCCGGCCACGGGCCAGAACCTGGAGGAGTCGGGGGTGCAGACCTCGTCGGCGAGCGTCAACTCGCGACGGTCGTCGAGGCCGAACTCGAACTTCGTGTCGGCGAGGATGATCCCGCGGGCGCGCGCGTGCTCGGCACACCGTTCGTACACGTTCAGCGAGGCGTGCCGCAGGCGTTCGGCGAGATCGCGGCCGCCGGCGAGCGCGGCCGCCCGCTCGAAGTCGATCGCCTCGTCGTGGCCGACGTCGGCCGTCGGCGAGGGGGTGAAGATCGGCTCGGGCAGACGCTGTGACTCGGACAGGTTCGCGGGCAGCGCGATCCCGGAGACGCTCTGGGTGCGCGTGTAGTCGCTCCACCCCGAGCCTGCGAGGTAGCCCCTGACGACGCACTCGACCGGCACCATCGACAGCTTCTTGACGACCATCGCCCGGCCGCGCACGGCCTCCGGTACCCCGTCGGTGAGCGACACCAGATGGTTCGGCACGACGTCCGCGGTCAGCTCGAACCAGAACGCGGACAGGCCGGTGAGGACCGCGCCCTTGTCCGGGATCGGAGTCGGGTGGACGACGTCGTAGGTCGAGATCCGATCGGAGGCGACCAGCAGCAGGCGGTCGCCGAGATCGTAGATGTCCCTGACCTTCCCGGAGGCGAACAGCGGGAGGTCGGCGATCGCGGCAGCCACACGTGCGATCGTAGCGGGCGGGCGTGACGCTCTCTCCCGATCGTCGGCGGCGAGCCCTGAAGCGTGCCTGCGGGCCACGGAGCCGGTGTCCCCTGCCGGCCCACGTGCAAGCCACGGAGCCGGTGCGCGAAGCCGATTCGCGGCGGGCGCACGGCGATCCGCGGCGCTCCAGCGGCCAGAACCGGCAAAAGGTCGACAGCACCGGGTTTCCGGACCGACGTGGTGCAGATCTGCGGCGTACGGCGGCAGAACCGCACCCGGTGTCGATCGCGAGCCGATGATGTCGAGGTTGTGCCGGTGCACCCCGCCCTCCGCGGCGGGCCAGCGGGCCGTCCGCCAGTGCGGGCTAGCGGGCCGCCGGCTCCGGACCTGGGCGGGAGCGCGCGAACGGGAGCGCGAGCAGGTGCTGGGCGACCGTCTGGACCTGGGGCGGCTGGTCGAACAGCGGCCCCGTCCAGATCAGCGCGTACTCGCGGTCGAAGCGGATCCCGGCGACGCGCCGCTCGGCGAGGCCGCGGCCCGCGTGGCGGCGCACCGCCATCCGCGACAGCAGTGCGGGCGTCCGCGTCGAGATCGCGAGCTCCACGACCGCGTCGGTCGAGCCGATCGCCGCGACCGGGCGGGCAGGTCGCAGCCCTGCCTGCTCGAGCGCGGTGGCGACTACCCGGTTCGAGCTCGACCACGGGTCACGCTGAATCAGCGACGTCTCGGCGAACTCCTCCAGCGGCACCTCGGCGAGGTCCGCCCATGGATGCCCGTGCGGCACCGCAACCACGATCTCGTCGCGCCAGATCACCCGCCCTTCGAGCCGCGGGTCGGGCTCGACGTACGCGTCGACGGCGGCGACACCGAGGTCGCCGCGGCCGTCGCGCACGAGCTCGCGGACAATGGTCGAGTTGGCGGTTGCCAGCTCGATCGGCACGCTCTGCTCGACCTGCGCCAGCTCCGCGAGCACCCGCGGCAACCGCGCCTCGGCGACCGTGGGGCTCGCCCAGATCCGGACGGGCGCCACCGCGGTCGGGTTGTGGATCAGCGCCGACAGCGTGTTGGCGGTCGTGAGCACGCGCCGCGCGGCGCCGTACAGGTGCTTGCCCGCATCGGTCAGCTCGACACCGCGGCCGGTCCGCTCGAACAGCGGCGTGCCGATCACCGCCTCGAGCGTGCGCAGGCGCTTGGACAGCGCCGGCTGGCTGACGTTCAGCGCACGTGCCGCCTCGCCGATCGAGCCGAGCTCGGTCGCCGCGCCGAAGGCGCGCAGCTCGCCCATCTCCGGCTCGCGGACGAGGCCGTTCGCGCGGACGCCAATCGACGGAGCCGCCGCAAGCGCAGCCACACCCGCGCTCGAAAGCGATCCGTCGACCGAAGCAGACGGTCCATGCCCGTTCCCACGGCCATCCGCAGCGGCCACGTGGTCCACCGGCTGGACTGTAATTCATAACGCGGCCGAAATAGATCTTGCGAGGCGCTCAAGTTCCCGCGTCGAGCGGCCGATATCCCGGTCAGGCGAGGAGCCGAGGGTCTCTTCACACCCTCAAGCTCCTCAGCCCCCTAACAACTGAATATTCCTAGTAGCCCTTGCAGCCCATGGAGAATCCTTTTCCGTGGTGATGCGCTCTACGCTACGAGCGTCGTGGTGGACGCCCATCAGGCTAGGTGCGCAGCTAGGCCGATCTAGACCGCACCTGGTTATCTTCCCCATAACCGGGCGTTAGCCCGTGCTCGACACCCGCCCACTTCGCTCGCTGACGTTCCGCCACCTCGCCGCGGCGTATTCGGTCAACGAGCTGGGCAACTGGATCGGCGACGTCGCACTCGCGATCCTCGTCTTCGACCGCACCGGCAGCCCGCTCGCGACCGCGGCGCTGTTCCTGGCCCTGCGGTTCCTGCCGTCGCTGCTGGCGCCGCTGCTGACCACCCGCGTCGAGGCGCTGCCGGCGCGCAAGATCGTCCCCGCCTTGTACGCCGGCGAGGCCGCGATCTTCGCCGCGCTCGCGCTGGCCGCCGGCCGCGCGTGGCTGCCCGTGGTGCTAGCGCTCACGGCGCTCGACGGGATGCTCGCGATCGCGGCCAAGACGCTGACGCGCAGCGCGACCGTCGCCAGCCTGATGCCGAGCGGCCTCCTGCGACAGGGCAACGCGCTGCTCAACCTCGCGTTCAGCGCCGGCGGAGCCGCCGGCCCGGCCGTAGCCGGCGCAGTCGTCGCGGCCGGCGGTCCGTCTGCCGCGCTGTGGCTCGACGCGGCGTCGTTCGCCGCGGCCGCGGTGGCGCTCGCGACCGCGCGCGCGCTGCACGTCCACACCGACCGTGCCGCGACCGCCGCCGGCAGGCTGCGCGCCGGGCTGCGCGAGATCCGCGACCGGCCCGGGGTCCTGCGCATCGTTGTGGCGCTCGCGTTCGCGCTGCTGTTCAGCTCCGTGGCGGTGCCGATCGAGGTCGTGTTCGCGAAGCGGACGCTGCACGCCGGCGACGGGGGCTACGGACTGCTGCTCGGGGCATGGGGCGTCGGGATGATCGGCGGCGGTGCTGCGTTCGCGGCGGCCGGGCGGGTGCGAGTCGGACCGCTGCTCGTCGCCAGCGCGTCGGTGATCGCGCTCGGTTACGGCGGCCTCGCCGCCGCGCCCGATCTCGCCGTCGCCTGCGCGTTCTCGGCCGTGGGCGGCATCGGCAACGGCGCCGGGTCGGTCGCGTCGATCCAGGCGATCCAGCAGGCGCTGGCGCTCGAGCGACAGAGCGCCGTGATGGCGGTCGTCGAGAGCCTCAACCAGGTGATGCCGGCGCTCGGGTTCGTGCTCGGCGGCGCCGTGACCGCGCTCGGGTCGCCTCGCACCGCGTACCTAGTGTCCGCGCTCGGAGTCGCGACCGTCGTCGCAGTTGTGGGGCTGCAACGGCTGCAACGGCGGCCGCAATCGACTGCAGCCCCCGGTCCCGTGAAGGAGATCGCGTGACCGCGGCTAAAGAAATCCTATGCAGCGGCCGATCAGGAGGATTGGCCGGATGACCGAGCCAAACGATCAGACACGGGCTGGCGAGGCAACCGCCTTCGACCGGCGTCAGTCCACTCGCTATCGCGGCGCCGCGATCGTGCATGCATTTCTGCTCGCTTGCGCCGTCGCCACGGTGGTAGCGACTGCGGGATCGGCGAACTGGCGCCCGTGGACCCTAGCCCTGATCACGGGTTTAGCCGTCATCGGCGAATTCACCGACATCGACTTTCCGTCAGCTCGCCTGCGGTTCTCGAGCAGCTTCCTTGGCTTGATGCTGGCGGCGGTCCTCCTGGGCGGAGGACCGGCCGCAGTCGTCGGCGTCGTGACGATAGGTATCGGATGGCTGCGATCACGCGAGGCGGCTCATCACCTGCGGAACAACCTCGTGACCTACGCCTGGTTCCCGCTTGCAAGCGGCCTTTTGTTCCATGCCGTCGTCTCGGCGGAGCACCTTGGTCGAAACGATCCTGCGCGCTATCTGCTCGTGTTTGGGACGTTTGTATTCGCACTCGTTTTGAACTTCGGGATGATCGGGATCTACAAGGCATATCTCGGCCGTGCCGCGCCCTGGACGTGGTTGACGGACCTCCGGGTAGTGCTCGCACCGGAACTCGCGTCGGCGCTGCTGACCGTCGTGTCGGTATTCGTCTACTGGAAGGTTGGTAGCGCGGTACTTGCATTGTTCGTAATCGTCCTCCTTGTCTTCCAGTACCTGGTCGGCGAGCTGCTCACCTCCCAGCGCCGCGCCGCGGCGCTGAAGCGGCACGCGACGACGGACGAGCTGACCGGGCTCGCGAATCGCAAGCGGTTCGGCGACCGGCTGGAGGAGGAGATCGAGGTGTGTCGCGAGCGGGGCGAGGCGTTCCCGGTGGTGCTGATCGACCTCGACCGCTTCAAGGAGATCAACGACACGCTCGGCCACCAGTACGGCGACGAGCTGCTCGTCAAGCTGGCCCCCCGGCTGGCCGAGCGGGTCGGCACCCACGGGCTGGTCGCGCGGCTCGGCGGCGACGAGTTCGCGCTGCTGACGGGGATCCGGACGGACCGGCCGGAGCTGCTCGAAGGGGTCGCGAGCGAGCTGATGGAGTGCGTGCGCGAGCCGATCACGATCGGGGACATCACGCTCGAGGTCGGCTCGAGCGTCGGCATCGCCCGCTACCCGGTCGACGGGGACGACCCGCAGACGCTGCTGCGGCGGGCGGACATCGCGATGTACGCGGCGAAGGAGCACCGCGACGGGTTCCGGCTGTACGACGCCGAGCACGACTACCACTCGACGCACCGGCTCAGCATGCTCGGAGACTTCCGCCGCGCGCTGACGAGCGACGAGATCGTGGTCCACTTCCAGCCGATCGTGGACCTGCGCTCGCAGCGGGTCGCCGGGGCGGAGGGACTGGTCCGCTGGGAGCACCCGACGATGGGGCTGCTCGGGCCGGCCGAGTTCCTGCAGATCGTCGAGCAGACGGGGCTGATCGGACCGCTCACGCACCGGGTGCTGGACCGCGCGATCGCGCAGTGCGCGCGCTGGCATGCCGACGGCAGTGAGCTGACCGTCGCGGTCAACCTGTCGATCCGCAACCTGCTCGATCCGGGTCTGCCTGCCGAGGTCGGCCGGCTGCTGGCGCGCTACGAGCTACCGCCGGAGGCGCTGCAGCTCGAGATCACCGAGAGCATGATCATGTCCGACCCCGAGCGCGTGATCGCGACGGTGACCGCGCTCGGTGAGCTCGGCATCCGGCTGGCGGTGGACGACTTCGGCACGGGCCATTCGTCGCTCGCCAACCTCCGCCGCCTGCCGATCGACGAGCTCAAGGTCGACCGCTCGTTCGTCACGCCGATGCTGTCCGACGAGAGCGACCTGATCATCGTTCGCTCGACGATCAACATGGCGCACGACCTGGGGCTGAAGGTGATCGCCGAGGGCGTCGAGGACGGTCAGACGCTGAGCCGGCTGGACGACCTCGGCTGCGACCTGGCCCAGGGTTACCACCTGAGCAAGCCGGTGCCCGCCGACCTGTTCGTCAGCTGGATGAACGAGTTCGAGGCCGCCGCTGTGCTTCCGCACCTCCGGCCCGCGGCCCACGTCAAGCAGCTGCCATCCCCGCGCGCCGCGCAGCTTGCGCCTGCCGCCGGCCTCCGGGTCCGGCGCTGAGTCCGACGCCCGGCGCCGGGAGCTCAGTTCGACCCGGGGCGGAGCGGTGCTTCAGGCGGACGGGGCGCTCACCTTCAGGAGGACGGCGCTGTCAGCGGGGACCTGCACAGGGCAGGACGTCGCGCTGCAGCCAGCCGACTGCACCTGTAGCTGACCCTGCCATTGCCCGGTCGCGTCGAGCGACTGGCCGGCGAGCTCGACCGGCGACCTCGGAGCCGGGGTCGCGTCCGGTGCGGACGTCGCGTCCGGTGAGGACGTCGCATCCGGTGACGACGGTGGATCCGGCGCGGACGCCGCCCCCGGCGCGGACGCCGCCCCCGGCGCGGACGCAGCCCCCGGCCACGACGGCGAATACGCCGACGATGTCGCATACGGTGACGGCGCCGTCAGATACTCGACCCGGCCGTCCGTGACGGAGGCGGGGAAGTGCACCTGCTCCTCGCGCAGGGACGCCGATTCGTTGATGAGCAGCACGTGATAGCCGCCGGCGACGCGCACCGCCCAGACGTTGAGGCCCTGTTCGTGATTGTCCGCAAGCCCCAGCAGATGCGGGTCGCGACCGAGCGTGTCGGCGACCAGGACCAGTCCGTAGAACACCGGCTCGGCCGGCGAGTCGGGAGTCAGCTGCGGAGCGAGCGCCGAGTTCGCCCACATAGGACGCATGTGGAAGTTGATCCCGGAGACGCCGACGTTGGCCAGGTCGAACAGTGTGTTGGCGGCCCACAGCGCAGTCGCGAAGCTGTTCGTCACGCCGGGCAGGCCGCCGCACACGGCCAAGCCGAACTCGGAGAGGCGCACGGGCAGGCCGTACCGGGACGCTGTGCGCACGATCGGAGCGACGGCCGCGGCGAGCCCCTCCTGAGCCGCAGGGCTCAGATAGCCGGGAATGCTCGGGTACAGCGGACTCCCCGGCGTGTCACACGACGCGAACGGGTAGCGGTGCACGGTGACGAGACCGATGTTGGGGGCTTCGTCGCTCAGCAGCGGCTGGACATACCGCAACTCGGGCGCGGCCGTCGCGGGGCCGGCGAGCGGGACGAGCACCGAAGCCGTGTGCAGAGCGTCGTCGTAGGCGCTGAACTGCCCGAGGTAGGTCCGCACGGTGTACTTGCTGGAGCGTCCGCCCGTCGGCGTTGACGTCAATCCGGCAAGCGCGCCACCGAGGTGGACGAGGTCGGGCTCGTTGCCGATCTCGAACGCCCGGATCGAGCCCTTCGGGAGCGCTCTGACGGCGGCGGCGGCGAACGCGGCAGCCATCCGCGGGTTGTGCGCTGAGGTATTGAGATCGAGCATCACCTGGAGATGGTCGGCACGGATCAGCGCCGCCAGGTTGTGCAACCACTGCGGGGTCAGGTCGAATCCGTGCAGCGGCGCGGCGCGGTCGTGCCAGAAGCTCGCGTTTGCGGACTCGCCACCGACCCGCAAGAGCACCGGCGCACCGCTCGTCCGCAACAGGGAGACGAAGTTCGCGAAGCCGGGCATTCGCTCGAAGGTCGCCAGCTCGTCGTACTCGACCGACAACCCGACGAACCCCGGCGCGACGGCCGTGCCGGGACCGGCCGGGATCGAGATCGACGCGTCGCCGGTGAGGGGGGCCGGGCGCGCGCCCTCGAGCGGCGCTGCTGCCAGCAACTGCGCCCCGATTGCCACAGCAACTGTCAGCCATCCTCGCCGACGCATCGGGGGATTATCACCATCCGCGTGACTTGCGGCAGGATTGTGCTGCCGATCGTTGCTCGGACCCAATCCCCGGCGTGCGCCGCTCAGCGGGGCGAGACCGGGCGGCGGTCGCGGCGGACCGCCGTCGCGCCGCCTATGCGGCGACCCGTCGCAGCGAGAAGCGCTCGCGCCGGGGGTCGACGGCCAGCACCACGACGTCGACCTGCTGGCCGACCTCGAGCCCGGCATCGCCGAGCTCGTCGCGGTGCAGCAGCCCGTGGCGCCCGTCGATCTCGACGAACGCGCCGAACGGCACGATCGCGTGGACGCTGCCGCGACGACGCTCGCCGACGGCGAGCCACGGCCTGGCGCTGGCGCTCAGGGAGCGCGCGCAGCGCCGCGATCAGCGCCAGCCGCGCCGCGACGACGTCGGTCGGGTCTGAGGTGCCGTCGGGCTCGAGCTGGGCAACAGGCGCATCGCGCCGCCGCCTGTGGTCGATCGCGAGATTGGTGGCGACCCGGACGGTCCAGCCGATCCGCAGCGCGTCGCTGCTGCCGATCCGGTCCCAGTGGTCGTATGCCCGCGCCAGCGCCTCCGCCGCCACATCCTCCGCCGCCGCCCGAGCGCCGACGATCCGCAGCGCGACACGCAAGGCACGGGCGTACAGCCCGTCGAATGCAGCGGTGAAGCTCCGGTCGCGGTCGTTCATCGACAACAAGACGCCTGGGGACGCGATCGCGATGACACGGCGCTCAGCGCAGCTGACGGAAGAAGCTGCGGAGATCTCCCACGAGCAGATCCGGCGCGTCCTGGGGCGCAAAATGACTGCCGCGATCAAAGCGATTCCAGCTGATGATGTTGGCGTGGTCGCGGTCCGCGAACCTTCGGATCGATTGAAAGTCCTGCGCGAAGATCGCGACGCCGATCGGCGTCGTCGTGGGCCCGGCGGCCACGGATGCGTGCGCCTCGTCGTGGTAGCGCCGGACCGACGAGCCGACCGTACCGGTCAGCCAGTAGCAGCGCTTTGTTACGTCGAGCGCTCGACTCCCCGGGGCCGCGAGCGCACCGCGGGTCGCGGCGGCACCGGGACAGCTCTGCCAACCCACCTCGCTTCGCCTCCAATCGGCGGGGCCGTCCCGGCGCCGGCGGCCGTGGCACACCGCTGCCCGGTCGACGGCAACCCCCGTCCGCATGACCTTCGACGGACCGAGCCCGCCGCCACCGCCGACCGGCACAACCTCAACAGCACCCGCCCCGCGACCACACCCAGCGCACCCACGCCGCCATACGCAGCCGATCCGCACCACCCCAACCACAAACCCCGATGCTGTCGAGCTTACGCCGCTTCCACGACAGCCTCCA
>DAHUYL010000053.1 GCA_027315255.1 Solirubrobacterales bacterium
CGCTGCTGGGCGGCATCCACGCCGGCAGCTGCGACGCGCGCAGCGACCGTGCCACCGCCCCGCAGCTCGAGCTGGCGCTGCGGGCGCGCCGCGGGCTCGTGCGGGGGCTGCGCGCGGCCACCGGCGGTGCCCGTTCGACTCCGGCGGGGCCGGCGTTCGTCAGCGTTCGCGGCGGCCTCGAGGAGGTCGTGCACGCGCTGCGGGCCCGGCTGGCCGACGTCGAGGTGCAGACAGGCGCCGCGGTCGAGGAGGTCGCGCCGCTGCCCGGCGGCCGCGTGCGGCTTGCGCTGTCCGACGAGCGGGCCGTGGAAGCCGACGGCGCGGTGCTCGCGGTGCCCGCGTTCGCGGCCGCGCGATTGTTGCGGCGCGCCTGTCCCGTGGCCGCCGAGGAGCTGGGCGCGATCGAATACGCGTCCGTCGCCACGGTGATGCTCGCCTACCGGCGCAGCGCGATGTCGATGGAGCTCGAAGGGAGTGGCTTCCTGGTCCCACCGACTCAGCGGCTGGTGTTGACGGCATGCACCTGGTCCTCGTCGAAATGGACCCACCTCGGCGGCGACACGGTCCTGATCAAGGGCTCGGTCGGCAGCGCCGGCGACGGGCGCGCGCTCGAGCTGGGCGACGACGCGCTCGCCTGCCATGCCCACGCGGACCTCGCCCGGCTGATGGGCGTGCGCGAGCAGCCGTTGCACGCCCACGTCGTCCGCTTCGACGACGCGCTCCCCCAGTACCACGTCGGCCATCTCGATCGGGTCGCCCGGATCGAGGCGGCGCTGGCGGGCGGGCTTCCCGCGGTTCAGCTCGCCGGTGCCGCCTACCGCGGCGTCGGCGTCGGGTCCTGTATCCGCGACGGCGAGCGGGCCGCCGCCCGGGTCGCGGACCGCCTGATCTGCTCTGCCTGAATCGGCACGTTCCCCTCGTCTCAGGCCTCGAGCGCTTGCGCGAGGTCGGCCCAGATGTCCTCGACGTCCTCGAGCCCGACGCTCAGCCGCAGCAGCCCCGGCGGCACCCGGTCACCCTCCCAGCGCGCCCGGGCCTCGAGCGTCGACGCGGCGCCGCCGAGGCTGGTGGCGTTGCCGATCAGCCGCAGCGAGCGCTCGACCCGTACCGCACGGTCCGCGTCGGCGACGTCGAACGTCAGGATCGGCCCGAACGCGCGGACGTACCGTGCGGCGACGGCATCGCCGAGCCCCGGGTAGCGAACGCACCGGACCTCGGTGTGGTCGGTGAGCCGGCGGGCCATCTCGAGCGCGCTGGCCGATTGACGCTCGACCCGGAGCGCCAGCGTCTTCAGCCCGCGGAGGAGCAACCAGGCCGGGTCGGGTGCCGCAACGATCCCGGAGGTGCTGCGGAACGCCTCCAGCCGCGCGGCGTCCTCGGCGCGCGCGCACGCGACCACGCCGAGCAGGGCGTCGTGATGCCCGGCGAGGATCTTGCTCGCGCTGTGCAGCACGAAGTCCGCCCCGTGCTCGAGCGGCCGCAGCAGCAGCGGGCTGAGCACGGTGTTGTCGACGACCGCGCGCGCGCCGTTCGCGTGCGCGCTCTGCACGGCCGCACCGAGGTCCGGGAAGCTCATCAGCGGGTTCGCGCACGGCTCGAGCCAGACGAGCTCGGCCGGCGGCGGCGGTCCGGTCTGGTCGAACGGAACGACCAGCAGCCCCCACCGCGACAACTCGCCTGAGAGCAGTGCAACCGTCCCCCAATACCCGCCCTGCGCCACCGCGACCGTCGACCCGGGCCCGAGCATCGCCAGCGCGAGCGCGGTCGTCGCGGCCATCCCCGACGGAAACAGCAGCGCGCGCCCGCCCTCGAGCTCCGACAGCAGCCGCTCTGCCTCGACGCCGACCGGGTGCGCGAGCCGCTGGTAGTAGAACGGCCCGGGCTGCGCATCCTCGAACGGATGGATCGT
The DNA here is from genome assembly GCA_027315255.1 of Solirubrobacterales bacterium. Lineage (GTDB taxonomy): Bacteria > Actinomycetota > Thermoleophilia > Solirubrobacterales > Solirubrobacteraceae > Palsa-465. The sequence goes on from DAHUYL010000053.1 coordinate 1,910, forward strand.
CGCGCGGTCGACGGCCGGGAGCTCGCCGCGGGCGAGCGACGTCTCGGGCTTCATCGCCGGGAGGTTAGGGCCCGTCGGAGAATCGAAGGCTCGCGGCTTCAGCGCCGGAGCGTCTCGAGCAGCTGGCGCGTGCTCATCGATGGTGCGTCGGGCTGCCCTGCCCGCAGGAACTCCTCGACCGCGTCCTCGTCGCGGCCCTCGCTCAGCAGCAGCCGGGCGTGCGCCGCGCGGATCTCGCGCACGCGGTCGACCCCGCGCCGCTCGAGCCGCTCGAGCAGGTACTCCCGCAGGCGAGGATGGCAGCGCATCAGATGCCGTCCGTCCTGCCATGCGACCGGCAGATGCCGGCTGGCGAGCGAGGCGAGCCGGGCTGCCGCCGCAGTCTCCCCCAGCGCCGCCGCCCTGGCGGCCGTCACGTCGCGCAGCACCGAGGTGGTGACCAGGAACTCGCGGTCGGCTGGGCTGAGCTGCGCCAGGATCTGGGAGGACAGATACCCATGCAGGGCGTCGGCCTCCCCCCGTCCCGGCCACGTGCTCGCTCGAGCGCCACGCCTCGAACAGGACTCCCGCGACCCATCCCCCTGTGACCTCGACGGCGTGGTCGGGATCGATCTGGCTGGCGCCTGCTTGCGCGAGTGCGTGCGCAGCTTCGTCGCGGCGAAACGCCAGGTCTGCCTCGCTGATCGTGGCGACACCCCCGAGCGCGGCGGCGCTGTCCAGCTTGAGCTCGACCTCGACGCGGCTGATCATGACGAGCCGCAGCGCCGGCGCCGCGTAGCGGCTCACTGCGGCGAGCACGGCCAACGCCTCCGGCGAACCGGCGATCCGCTCGACCTCGTCGATCACCAGCAGCACCGCTTCAACCTGTGCTCCGACTGCCTCCGCCAGCATCCCGGCCGCCTCCAAGTGCGGAATCCGCGCGGCCAGCGCGGCCGCGGCTACCCCCCGCGCCGACGGCGCCTGCGCTGCGAGCGTCGCCTCGAGGTAGCTCAGCAGCCGGCCGGCGGCGGCGTCGGTGTCATCGAGCGTCAGCCACGCGACCCGCCAGGGCGAGGCGGCGAGCGCCTGGGCGACGGCCGTCGTCTTCCCCCAGCCGGCGGTCGCACACACCCACACCAGCCGGTGGCTGTCGATCAGCTCGCGGACGAGCCGTTCGAGCCGCTCGCGAACCACCAGCCGCTCGGCTGGACGGGTCGGCCGGACCCGCACTGCTCGACATCTACGACGCCGAGCGCCGGCCGATCGGCGAGCTGACCGTCGAGCAGGCGTACGCGCGCTACGTCACCCGCGTCGCGCCGTGTCTCGGCACCGACGGCATGCAGCCGCTCGTCGACGACATCTCGATGGAGATCGGCCATGTGTACGCGTCGTCGGCCGTCATTGCCGAGCCCGGCGGCCCTGAGCCGGTTGCGCAAGAGCATCCACACCGGTCGCGGGGCCGGCCCGCACCCGCGCGCCACACGTGTCCCTGGTTCGCGGCGGGGAGGCGGCGTCGACGCTCGATCTGTTCGGCCGCCGGTTCGTGCTGCTGGCGGGACCCGGGGGCGGCAGCTGGGAGGTCGCGGCGCGGGGTGCGGCTTTCCAGCTCGGGCTCGCGCTCGACGCCCATGTCGTCGGCGGCGGCGAACTGCTCGACCCCACCGATGCTTATGGAGTCGGCGCGACCGGCGCCGTATTGGTTCGCCCCGACGGCGTCGTCGGCTGGCGGGCCCGCGATCGCGACTTGGCGTCGGAGTCATCGGTGCGCGCCGTGCTGGCAGCGCTGCTTCACCGGCTGGAAACCTCGTAAGCGAAAGGAAAGGCGACGTCTTGGCGAGCAACTATCGGGCAGACATCGTCGGGTCGCTGCTGCGTCCCGACCATCTCCTGCGCGCGCGTGCGCAGCGAAGCCGGCGAGCTGGCCGCGACTGCCTACAAGACGATCGAGGATCGGGCCGTCGACCAGGCGATCGCGATGCAGGAGGGCGCAGGGCTCGACGTCGTGACCGACGGCAAGATGCGCCGCCACACGTTCATCGACCAGCTGCTGGAGGCGGTCGAGGGGCTCACGCCGGACCCGGCATCCGACCACATCCCGGTTCCGTTTCACGACGAGGCCGGGACCGAGCAGAGCGTCTTCAAGGTGCCGATGTCGGTCACCGGCAAGCTCCGCCGCCGCCGGATGATGACAGTCGAGGAGTGCTCGTACGCGCGCGCGGTCGCGCGCCGCCCCGTGAAGGTGACGCTTCCGAGCCCGCTGATGCTGTTCCTGGCGTGGTCTCCGGAACGTTCGCGGGACGCCTACCCCGACCCGTTCGACCTGTTCGCCGACGGCCTCGCGTTGATGCGCGAGGAGGCCGCGGGGCTGGCGCGCCTGGGCTGCACCTACATCCAGGTGGACGCCCCCGACTTCGGTCAGCTCGTCGACGAGTCCCAGCAGCGTCTGTGGCACGAGGCGGGCATCCCGATCGAGCGGGTGCTCGGCGAAGGCGTCGAGATCCTCAACGAGCTCGCGAGCGTCCCCGGCGTCACGTTCGGACTCCACCTGTGCAAGGGCAACTACGACAGCCAGTGGATCAGCAGCGGCGGCTACGAGGCGCTCGCCGACCGGCTGTTCCCACGGATTCCCAATTACGACCGCCTGCTGCTCGAGTACGAGAACGACCGGTCCGGCTCGTTCGAGCCGCTGGCGCGAGTGCCCGACGACAAGATCGTCGTGCTCGGCCTCGTGTCCTCGAAGTTCGCCGAGCTGGAGCCGGCCGACCGGTTGCTCGCCCGGATCGAACAGGCGAGCGCCTTCCATCCCCGTGACCGGCTCGCCCTCTCGACCCAGTGCGGCTTCTCGTCCGCGGGCCCGGGCAACGCGATCGCCGAGGACGCCCAGCAGCAGAAGCTGGCGCTGGTCGCCGAGGTCGCTCACCGCTGCTGGGGGCCAGCGGGCCCATAGGCATGGGCGCTGGCCTGGCGTCGTCCGCCCCGGGGACGGCCCGTCGCGCGCAGCGCGACTCCGTCAGCCGCAACACGTACGACCTCACGCCGCGAACGTACGCGGCGACCGTTTCACGGTTTCACGAACGTGTCGTCGCTCGCGGGCGCCCCGCGGCGAAGGAGCCGTCGGCGTCGACCCGACGGGCTGACACCGATGCGTGCAGGTCTGTAGCGCGTGAGCCAGCACCGACCGCGCCGACGCGGCCCCCTCGACCGCTGCACGGTCTCACGCACCGGTTTCCGGGCTCCAATCAGCCCGATAGCGTCCGGGAGCAAACCGCCGATGGGCGATCGGGCGATCAGAGCGCCCGATCGCCCAACAGCGAGCGGCGCCCCACCGCCGTTGGGCGATTAGGCTGCTGCCCTCGGCTGCTCGCGACCGCTGCAACGTGCAACGTGCAACGTGCAACGTGCAACCGGGCGGCATTCCCCTCCGGCGTCCGTTCACGAACGTGTCAGCGGCGCCGAACGACCACTGCGATCAGATCGTCAGCGTCGACCGGCGGCGTCACGCCGATGCCGGCAAGTGTCTGTCGCGCCCGCGTCAGCATCGCCCGCGCCGAGCCGATTCGCCCCCGCGTCACCAGCAGGCGCGCCAGCCGCTCGTAGCGAACCTCGTCATAAGGCTCGATCCCGATCGCCTCGTAGAGGAGCCGCCCAGCCTCGTCGAGCCTGTCTTCCCGCTCGGCCTGCGCAGCAGCGATGTCGAGCAGTTCGAGCTGGGGCGTCCACAGCCGCTCTCGCGGCCCCGCCACCCAATCCTCATACGGTCATCGGGCAGCAACGGTCCCTGGTACAGCTGCAACGGACCGCGCACGAGCCCGCCGCCACGGCCCGGATCGCGCCTCACGACGCGCGTCGCCTCGAGCGCCTCAGCCGCGAACCTCGCCGCATCGACCTCGACGCCCGCGGCCAGGGACACGACGTCGCGGTCGCGGATCAGCACATCGCGGGCCTGTGAGCGGACCCGGCTCAGCTCAGCGGGCCATCAGGCCCGCGCTCAGGCGCTCGAGCTGGGATCGGTCAGGACTCTCGATCACGACCGGCGGTCGATCGGTCGATCGGACGACCAGTCGCGGCTTGCGGCCCCGACCGATCCGTTCGACCGACGTGATCTGGTCGAGCGGATGCGCGTCGTGTGGCTCGAGCGTGGTACGGCCACGGACGAGAAAGATGAACCGCCGGTTGGTGAGCGCGACGAATCCATGCCGCTCGTCGACATCGGCCATCACGAACTCGACGACGGTCTCGTCGTCGAGCAGCTCGACGCCCCAGGCGCCGAGCGCCTCCTGCGTCGTGCGCACCGGCTCGGTACGTCCCCCCAACAATCGTGCCAGCGGCCCGCGCTCGTCCACCCAACCGGGCCGCGCGCGGCGGTGCGCGGACGGCGAGGCATCCGGAATCAGCACCAGCGACCCGTCGGCGCGCGCCTCCGCGACGACGTACGCGCCGTCGCGGTCGCCAGTCAGATGGACCCGTTCCCGGCGATCGCCCGTCATCGGCGCAGTCTCGCACGCCTCGTCACCGCGACCGGCCGACGATCGGCTCGCACGAAGCTCAGGCGGCCGCACATCGGGGCCTGTCGCCCCCGTGTGCGTCCTTGAGTCAGGCTGCTGCGTCCTGCTCGTGCAGCGCGCGGCGCAGCGCCGCCACGACCGCCCGCATCCATTCGGCGGCCGGTTCCCAGACCGGCCAGAGGACCGACGAGCCGTGCGTGTGCCCGAGCATGCGATGCCGGGTGACCTCGACGCCGGCCTGCTCGAGCCGGCGGCCGTATGCCTCGCCGCTGTCGCGCAGCGGGTCGTGCTCGGCGGTCATCACACAAGCCGGCGGAAGCCGCGAGAGGTCAGCCGCCAGCAGAGGAGACGCGTAGGGCTCGGCGCTCCTGGCGTGGTCGCCGAGATAGTGAGCGGTGAAGCCGTCGATCTCCGAGCGGTCGAGGCCGTAGCCCTCACCGAACAACGCCACCGACGGATGCGCGGCAGCCGCCTGACTCATATCGGTCACCGGTACCTCCAGGAGCTGGAACGCCAGTGGCGGTCCGTCTCGGTCGCGCGACATCAGGGCCGTGACGGCGGCGAGGTTCCCGCCGGCGGACTCGCCGCCAACGGCGATGCGCGCGGCGTCGATCCCTAGCTGTCCGGCGCGCTCGGCGATGAAGCGCAGCGCCGAGTAGCAATCCTCAGTGGCCGTCGGAAACGGATGCTCGGGGGCGAGCCTGTACTCGACCGTCGCCACGACGCACTGGGCGTGTCGACAGATGTGGGTGCACTTGGCGTTGTTGACAAGCGAATCGATCGTTCCGAAGACGAACCCGCCGCCGTGCAGGTGCACGAGCGCCGGATGAGGCCCGGCGCCCTCGGGCGTGAACACGCGGACCAGGATCTCGCCGCCCGCGACGCTCACGCCGTGGTCGGTGGTCGCGGCCACGGGTTCGACCGCGAGTCCGATCTGCCGGGTCAGCCGGTCGTGCTCGTCGCGGAGTTGGGTCCGAAGCTCGCCGACTTCCAACCCGCGGTGGCGCTGCGCGACGGCTGTCCCCCAGGAGATGAGCGTCTCGATCTCGCGCGCGAGCGCAACCCGCCGCGCCGGTCTCGAGTCCCGGGCATTGGCGATCACGACGCAGCCGTTCGAGTCTTCGCGCACAGGCATCGGATCCGTGATCTCGCCGACGAAGTCGCGATCCCCGTCTCCGCCGAACGCCATCAATCGCCAGTCGCCGGGAATCGCCTCGACGAGCTTGCCCGCATACAGCACCCTGAGCGGGACGCCCGGCGCGAGCAGAGGATGCGTAGCTGCCGAGTAGGGGCCCAACGGCTTGTCAGCTGACAGGACGAACGTGCCCCCCTGACCTGGCGTCCCGAGGCGCGCCACCCGGCCGCGCGAGTGGTCTTCCGCATGACAGCAGAACAGCAGCGCGTAGCGTCCGTTCACGCGGACGAGTTGGGGCACTTCGAGCTGAGCGAACTCGCCCGGACTCGTCACGGGTGGCAGGACCTCCCAGTCGAGCAGGTTCAACGAACGCGCGTGAGCCAGCACGCCGGCTCCGTCGACCGGCCCGGACGGGGAACGCGCGGTGATCAGGGCGTGAACGTATTCGTCGTCGTGGCGGAACAGCCACGGGTCGCGCCAGGACTGATCGCGCCACCGCGAGAGGTCGAGCAGTTCGTACCAGCGCGGGTCGGCTTCCAGAACCGGGTTGTGCTCGTGCTTGTGCCAGTCGATCAGGTCGGACGACACCGCGACGCCGACGCGCTGGATCAATCCCTCCTCGGCTCGGCTGACGCCCGTGTACAGCATGTACCACCGGCCCTCGTGTTCGATCGCGCTGCCGGTCCAGACCGCGAGGTCGTCCCAGCTCCCCGGCGGTCCGGGTCGAATTGCGTCGGGAAGGATTCGCCAATGCGTCAGATCTGACGACACGGCGTGGCCGATCGAAGCGTTGTGGTGGCGCAGTGCCGGCAGCCCGAGCGCGCGCGGCGCCTGCAGGTAGAAGATGTGGTGCTCGGCGCCGTGCCGGAGCAGCCAGAAGTCCCAGACCCACTTGTCCTCGAGCCGCAGTGTCATCTCACCGGCGCCCAAGGACGCATGCGATCGCGAAGCGCGAAGGGCATCGTCACCCCTTGACCGACCCCTGCAGCAGCGCGGAGATGAACTGGCGTTGGAAGATGAAGTAGATCAGGATCATCGGCGCGAGGATCAGCAGCGACCCTGCCGACAGCAGCGGCACGTTCGTGCCCCAGTCGCCTTGGAAGGCACCGAGGGCTCCGGCCATCGTTCTCTCCGTCGGGTCGTTGACGAGCACGATCGCGAGCAGGAACTGGTTCCACGTCCACACGGTCGTGAGGATCGCGAGCGACACGACAGCCGGCCGGGCGAGCGGAACGTGGACGCGCCAGAACTGCTGCCAGGTGCCCGCGCCGTCGATGCTGGCCGCCTCGCTGAGCTCGAGGGGCATGTTCACGAAGTGCGCGCGCATCCAGAACACGCCGAACGGCATGAACAGGCCGGTCAGCGGCAGGATGATCGCCCACCGCGTGTCGAGGAATCCGAGGTGCTCGATCTCGTAGTAGAGCGGGACGATGATCCCCTCGAACGGCAGTGTGAGTCCGAGCAGGAACAGCAGGAACACGAACCGGCCCCCGGCGACCTGCAACTGACCGAGCGCGAAGCCGGCCATCGATGCGATCAGCACGGTCACCGGCACGGCCCCGAGCACGATCAGCGAGCTCGACTTGAAGATCGTCGCCATGTTGGCGACGTTGAAGGCCTGGACGAAGTTGTCCCAGTGCGGATGCGCCGGCCAGCTGATCCCGCTCGGGTAGGTTCCGGATTGGTGAAGCGCTGCCGTGAACAGGCTTGCGAACGGCAACAGCGTCCAGGCGATCAGCACCAGCAACAGCGCCGCGCCGCTCAGCCGGGTCGTCCGGGCGGGCCTCACGCCCGAACGTCTCCGCGGTTGACGAACCACTGGATCGGCAGCACGCACACCAGGACGAGCAGCATCAACACGACGGCCAGGGCGGACGCGAGCCCGACCTCCCGGTTGTAGAAGGCGAGTTGGTAGATCTCCAGACCGGGAACCATCGTGGCGTCCCCGGGACCGCCGCTCGTGGCGATGAAGACGATGTCGAACGCGGACAACGCGGCGATCACCGTGACCGTCACGCATACGCCGATCTCCTGGCGCAGGCTCGGGAGCGTGATGTTCAGGAACTCCTTGATCGGACCGGCACCGTCCAGCTGGGCGGCCTCGTACAGCACCGGGTCGATCTTGCTCATTCCGACGAGCAGCAGGACCGTGCAGAATCCGAGTAGCACCCACACCCCGATCACCCCGACCGCCGGGAGCGCGTACGTGAAGTCACCGAGCCACGCGCGCGTGATGCCGCCGAGCCCGATCGCTGACAGGATCTGGTTGACCGCGCCATTCGACGACAGCACCCAGTTCCAGGCGATCCCAGCGGCCACGAGCGGAACGACCTGGGGAAGGAACAGCACGGTGCGAGCCACCGTCCCGAGCCGCCCGACGACCACCCGCCGCATCACCGCGGCCACGATCAGACCGAGCGTCACGGGGATCAGCGAGAAGTAGATGATCAGCTGGAACGCGTGCCCCAGCACGCTCAGCAGCGCCGAGTCGCTGAACACGGTCCGGTAGTTGTCGAGGCCGACCCAACGGGCCGCAGTCACACCGTCCCAGCTGTACAGCGAGTAGCGCAGGGACGTGATCAGCGGCCACAGCACGAACAGGCCGTAAGCAGCGAGCGCTGGAGACAGGAACAGCCAGCCGTGCAGACGCGCGGCGCGGGCCCTCGGGACGAGGGCCCGCGACCCCATCGCCAGCCGACCGGCGCGATGATCGCGCCGGGAGGTCATGGTCGTGTGCGACATCGAGCGGCCAGCTGCCTTCTGTCAGCCGCCTAGTGACGGGGCACTAGCTGCCGGCCGCCTTGTACGCAGCTTGGACGGAGCTGAGAACAGCCTGTGGCGTCTCCTGTCCGGCGAACAGCTTCTGGACGTTCGGCGTCCACGCCTCCGCGTAGATCGAGCCGTTCGCGTTCGCGATGAACCCCATGTCGCCATTGTCCTTGGCCGCGATCGCGCCGGCGGCCAGCGTCTGAGACGTCGTCGACCCTGGCTTGACCTTCGGGATCGGCAAGGTCGCAGGACCGCCCGGGTTCGAGCCCCCGACCTCGACGTTGATCTTCCGTGCCGTCGGATTCGTCGCAACCCAATTGAGGAAGAACGCCGTGCAATCGGCATGCTTCGCCCCCGCCGCGATCCCGTAGGTGAGCGGAGCCGACATCGCGGCCTGCGGGCCTCCGGCCTTCAGCGCCGGCATCAGGAAGAACCCGACCTGCCCGGGCATGTGCGCGTCGAAGTTACCCGATTCCCAGTCGCCGTCGAAGATCAACAGCGCCTTGCCGGCCTCGAAGTTGCTCATCATCTGCGGGTACAGCACCGCATTCGCGTCCGGGTTGAAGTACCCGGCCTTGATCCACTGCTGCAGGTGCTCAGTCGCCTGCAGGTTCGCCGGCGTGTCGATCGTGGCCCCGGGCCGATCGAACACCCAGTTGTCGATCTGGCTGGCCGAGCCGTAGTCGGCCATCAGCTGCTGGAGCGGGAACAGCAACCCACCCGTGGCGCCGCCGTCGAATTGCTCGATTGGCGTGATCCCGGCCGCCTTCGCCTTCGCCAGAATGGCGTCCAGCTGCGCCAGTGTCTGGGGGACCTTCATCCCGATCTTCGCCGCCAGTGCCTTGTTGTAGAAGACGCCGGTCAGGCTGTAGTTGATCCCCATCGCATACAGCGGTCCGGTGCCGACGCCGACGCCGGTCGGGGAGGTCCGCAGCTGCGCGAGCTGCGAGGCAGGGAACGACTTCCACCCGTACTCCTGGAAGTAGGGATCGAGGTTCTTCAGCAGACGGTCCTTGACGAGGCTGCTGATCGTCGGCAGCCGCATCAGATCGGGAGGATTCGGACCACCCAGCGTGAGCGGGGCGTCCTGCGTGATCGTCGCGAATGGATCCTCGCGGACCTTCCACTTCACGCTCGGATACTGCTTGGTGAAGGCCGTCGTCAGGTCCGTGATGTCGGGGAATCCCGACTCGAAGTAGCCCTGCAAGGTGACAGGCCTGGTGCCACACGCCGACGCAAACGTCGGGGATGACACCTTCGCGGTCGTGCGCTCCTGCCTCGCGGTCGCAGCACCGACCGCCACGACGCCCGCGATCACGACAACCGCCGCTGCACTCAGACAAAGCGAAATCCGCGCCCGAGCGGTAACCCGCGGCCGCATGGCATCAGCGCGTCTCGACATCGCCGCCCTCCTCAAGGTGGCACGTGAACATGAACTAGTCCCCTCCTCCGCGTGTATGTGAGCGCGACCGACCGGGCCGGCACCGTCAACATCGCCGCGCCGACCGACCACGCACAGACTTGGTGGTAGTTAACTGGCCGCTACGGACGTGCGCGCGACCTCCAGGTGCTAAATCGGATCAGCACGGGCGCATCATGCCTCCCCCGGGTCGATTTGTCAAGCGGTGGCCGGGACCGGTAAGGTGCAGAAGGAGTGGCAACAAACCGGGTAACCCTCGCCGACGTCGCTCGCAGCGCCGGTGTCTCTCAGACCGCCGCATCGTTCGTCCTCTCGGGCCGCGGGGCCGAGATGCGCATCTCCGCCGACGCACAGGAACGAGTGCGTCGAGCAGCTCGCGAAACCGGCTACCGGCCGAACATCGTCTCGAGGAGCCTGCGCACGGGAACCAGTCACACGATCGGCTTCGTGTCCGACACCGTGGCAACGACACCATTCGCCGGCCACCTGATCTGGGGCGCGCTCGACGCTGCGCGCGAGCGAGGTCACCTGCTGTTCATCTGTGAGACCGAAGGCGATCCCGACCTCGAGCGGGAACTGATCGACGCGATGCACGATCGCGGTGTCGACGGAATCGTGCTCGCGTCGATGTACACGCGTAAGATCACGGTGCCGCGGGCGCTGATCAACGGGCCGGCGGTGCTCCTCAACGCCGTGGCCTCGAACCGCTCGCCGATCCCGTCGATCGTGCCTGACGAGACCGATGCAGGACGAACCGCGGCCGGCGTCCTGCTCGACGCCGGCCACACCGACCGGATCGCCCTGATCGGCGCAGCACCGCCAAGGCAGACACCGAAGGGAAGCCTGGCAGCCGTTCAACGTCTTCAGGGGATCGCCGAGACGCTTGACCGAGCCGGAGTCGCGATGCTCGACGCGATTCCATGCCCGGAATGGCAGCCGCGCAGCGGTTACGAGGCGACCAGGCGACTGCTCGAGAAGACTACGCCGACGGCGCTGATCTGCTTCAACGACCGGTTGGCCGTGGGTGCATATCAGGCGATCTCCGACGCAGGCCTCGAGGTCCCCGAGGACATCTCGGTCGTCTCGTTCGACGACGACCTGATCGCCGATTGGGTCCGGCCGGGGCTGACGACCGTCGCGTTGCCGCACTACGAGCTCGGCCGCAAGGCGGTCCACGTCCTGCTCGACGGCGGGCACGATCGCTCGACGGGCGCCGACGCCCGGCCGGCGATCCACAAGATCGCCATGCCACTGCGAACCCGCGACTCGGTCCGGGTCGTGGCAGCCGCTGCGAGCGAGCCTCCGCCGGGGCCTGGCGAGGTCCTCGGTTCGCCGGGGCCTCGTGAGGTCCTTGGTCCGTCGGGGCCTCGTGAGGTCCTCGGTCAAACCTGAGGCGTCCCGCGCCGATCAGCGGGACGCCTTCGACGAGGACTGACGCCGGTCACCCGCGGCGCACGTTCTCGACAGCCGCGCTTGCCTCGCAGTTCGTGGCGCCTTGTCACCGAGCGCATGCCGGCGTGCGGTTCGATCCAGAACAACTAGATTGAGGGGCACGGCATGATCCCTTCCGTTCAGCGACCTGCCGCGCACGCCCCCGCACAAGCGATCGTCGGGGACGAGCGGCGATGAGGGGTGTCGGCGCTCCCGCGAGTCGCTCGTTTGCGAAGCCGGTGCGCCAGCAGGCGCGGCAGGTCCCTGCGGGGCCGGCCGGCCAGCAGACGATCCGCCGCCAGAACCTCGGGTTGGTGATGCAGGCGGTGATGGAGGACGGCCCCAGCTCTCGCGCGAGCATAGCTTCGACGGTCGGCCTCACCCGGTCGACGGTGTCGAGCCTCGTCGAGGAGTTGCTCTCGCGAGGCTTGCTGTCCGATCGCGGCCAACAGGCCAGCGGAAGCGTCGGTCGGCCGGGACGGCTGGTGGGCCTATCCGACCGGACGGTCGGTCTCGGACTCGAGATCAACGTCGACTACCTCGCCGCCTCGGTGCTGGATCTGAGCGGCGGCGTTCGCTTCGAGCAGTTCGTTCGTCACGAGAATCGCGGGATGCCGATCGAGGTCGTGCTCGACAAGCTCGGAGACCTCGCCCGGACCGCGCTCACGGCCGTAGAGCAGCACGGGCTGATGTCCGTCGGGACGGCGATCGCCGTGCCCGGTCTCGTGGATGCAGAGACCGGCACGCTGCTGACAGCGCCGAACCTCGGATGGAGCGATACCCAGATCGGGCGTGAGATGGCGCGGAGGCTGGGCCGGCCAAATCAGTATCTCTCGGTGCAGAACGAGGCGAACCTCGCGGCGCAGGGTGAGCTGTGGGAGGGCAATGGTCGGCGGTGGGGCGACTTCGTCCTGGTCTCCGGCGAGATCGGGGTCGGCGGCGCAGTGGTCGTCGAAGGCGAGCTCCTCATGTCAGGAGCAGGTATGAGTGGCGAGCTCGGCCATCTCTCGGTCGATCCCGAGGGACCCGCTTGCCCGTGCGGTTCGCGTGGATGCCTCGAGAGGATCGTCGGACAGGAGGCCCTGCTCGCCGCCGCGCATCTCGACGCCGAGGTGGGCACCAGCATCGGCCTGCCCGATGGCGGGGTTCAAGCACTGGTTGAACGGGCGGAGGCGGGCGACCCGATGACAGTTGCCGCGCTGGAGCGCGCCGCCCGTGTGCTCGGGCAGGCGTGCGCCTCGGTCGCGAACCTGGTGGCGCCCAACACGATCGTGCTCGGGGGCATCTACGCACCGCTGTTCCCCTGGCTCGCCGACCCCTTCCGGGCCGAGTTCGAGTGTCGCTCCTTCGTGGCGCGCTACTCGGGCGTCGCGGTCGTACAGTCAGAGCTCGGCCCTGCGGCCGCCGTCCGTGGAGCTGCTTCGCTCACGCTCCGTGCGGTCTGTGCCGATCCGCAGCTGGTCGACGCAGTCGCCGGCAGCGGCTAGCCTCGTCGCTGGCAGCGTCCGGCGTTCCGCGCCCGCGGCCCGCGGCCCGCGGCCCACGGCCCACCGTCGTCCCGTCTCCCTGTCGCCCGCAGCCTGGCGTCCGTCCCGCGCCGCCCGCGGCGGCTCGCGGCCGTTGCGTTTCGCCGGTCCGGCGAATAGTATGTCCGCCGCCCATACTAATCGGCCAGCGGTCACCGGCTCGGGCACCGCTGCCCACTACTCATCTGAGGAGGAGAGATGGACGACCCCAAGCTCGACGGCGTCCTGGCGGAGAAGATCTCCCGCGGGGATCTGATCAAGCGGGCAGGGATCGGCGCTGCTGCACTCGGCGCCGGAGGCCTGATCCGGCCGAATTTCGCGAAGGCCGCCTTCGCGATCACCACGTCCAAGAAGTACAAGATCGCGATCGTCCCCAAGGCGCTCGACAACCCCGTGTTCGCGCTCGGGAAGCTCGGCCTCGAGCAGCGGGCGAAGGAGCTCGGCGACGTCGAGCCGATCTTCACCGCGGCCACCCAGACCGACACGGCGCAAGACGTGTCGATCGTGGAGGGGCTGGTGACTCAGAAGGTCGACGCGATCGGAATCAGCTGCAACGACCCGGTCGCATACAACGCGACGATCGACAAGGGCATCGGCGAGGGCATCAAGATCATGTGCTGGGACTCCGACGCCCCAGCGAGCAAGCGGATCGCCTTCTATGGCGTGAACAGCCAGGCCGTCGGCGCGCAGATGGGCGCGTACATGAACAAGTTGCTCGGTGGCAAGGGCAACGTCGTGATCGTCAGTGGCGACGCCGCCGCGCTCAACCTGAACCTCCGCATCAAGGGAGTGAAGTCCACGCTCGGGTCGGGCATCAAGGTCCTGAACACGTACTTCACTAAGGACGACACGCCGACGGCGGCACAGGCGACCGAGGAGGCGATCCAGTCCTATTCGAACCTGAACGGGATCGTCATGGTGGGCGGCTGGGCGCTGTTCTCCAGTGAGGGCGCAACGCCGTTGCTGGATAAGGCCAAGGGCAAGATCAAGTGCATCTCGTTCGATCCACTGCAGCCAGTCACGCAGTACATGAAGGACGGGATCGTGCAGGCGGTCTGGAGCCAGGACTACTGGGGCTGGGGTTACGAGACCTGCGGCATCCTGTACAGCATGCTCCACGGCCAGAAGTGGCACGAGAACATCCCGCAGCCCTCCGTGATGGTGCCGGCGAACCAGTGGAAGTCGTGGGCACAGCGTTGGGCCGCGAGTGCGAGCGGAAGCGTCGCCGCCGCCGCGAAGGCCTGGAAGGAGCCTCCCTTCTCGCCGCCCGGCCCGTCTGGCTCGACCGGGCCGCTCGTCAGCTGAGCGGACGTCAGACGCAGCGTTTCACAGGGGACGGAGGTCACTCCGTCCCCTCACGCTGTCAGCTTCGCGTCGCACTGCGCAGCGACCGCGCAGATCAGTGAATGATCTCTGCGCCGGTGATCACGCGTACGACTTGCTCGACGTCCGTCTCAGCAGTCTTGAGGACGCCCGCGCGCCTCCCGGCGCGGAGCACCACGATCCGATGCGACAGGTGCAGCACCTGCGGCATGTTGTGGCTGATCAGGATGATCGCCATGCCGCGCGCGTTGATCCGCCCGATCAACTCCACCACCTGCTGGGTCTCCTGCACGCCGAGCGCGGCTGTCGGCTCGTCCATGATCACGATCCGCCGGCCGAACACGACCGAGCGCGCGACAGCGACCCCCTGACGTTGGCCGCCGGAGAGCGTATCGACCCGCTGCCGCATCGATTTCACCTTGATGTGAAGGGATTCGAAGTGCTCCGCCGCCTGCCGCCGCATCGCCCGTCTGTGGATTATCCGACCGATCTTTCCGGCCACACCTGGCAGCCGAACCTCACGACCGAGGTACAGGTTCTCGGCGATGTCCATCTGCGGCACCACAGCCAGATCCTGGTAGACCGTTTCGATACCGTTGGCGTGCGCGTCCAGCGGGCTGTTCAGCCGAATCGGACGACCGTCGATCCGGATCTCCCCGGCGTCGGGTAACAACGCCCCAGACAGGATCTTGATCAGAGTCGACTTGCCGGCACCGTTGTCGCCTACCAGCCCGATGATCTCTCCTTCGAACAGGTCGATGTCCACGCCCGCAAGCGCCCGCACCGTCCCAAACGACTTCGAGATGCCTCGCGCCTCCAGAATCGGCGGCGTCGAGGTGACCCGCTCCGGCTCCGCGTTCGCTAGGGACTCCGTGCTCATTGCGCCACCCGCCGCACACGGCGGCGGCCCTGGTCGATCGCCATCGCGATCAGGATCACGAGACCGATAGCCAGCGTCGTCCAGTAACCAGGCACCTGGTCGAGCACGAGCGCATCACGGATCTCCTCGATCAGGAACGCCCCGAGGACGACCCCGAACAACGTTCCCTCTCCACCGAACAGGCTCACGCCACCGATCACGCAGGCGGCGATCACATCGAGCTCGTACCCGGTCGCCGCACCCGGATCTGCAGAGCCGAGGAACGACATCAGCAGGATGCCGCCCGCCGCCGCCAACATACCGGCGAAGGCGTAGACAAAGATCTTGACTCGCTGCGTCCGGATCCCGAGCAGGCGCGACGCGTCCTCGTTGCCGCCGACCGCGTAGATGTGCCGACCGAGCGGCGTGTACCTGAGAAACAATGACAGCAGCACGGCGATCACGAGCATGATCACGAACGGGTTCGGGATTCCGAGGACCGTGCCCTGCCCCAGCGACGTGAACGAAAGAGGGGGATAGAGCGTGAAGCCCTGACTCCAGCCCAACGCCACGCCGCGCACGACGCTCAGCATGCCGAGCGTTGCAATGAACGGCTGCATCTTGAGCCTCGTGATCAGGATCCCGTTGACGATGCCGACCAGGACGCCGACTCCGAGCCCCAGCACGACCGCGGGGACCGCAGCCGTGTGGTGTGCCAGGAGGTCGGCGCTCAGGAACCCGGCCAGGCCCATGCTTGAGCCAACCGATAGGTCGATCCCCTTCGTCATGATCACCATCGCCCCACCGAGCGCCGCCAGCGCGACATACGAGAACTCCTGCGCCGTGGTCAGCAGGTTCGTCGACGTGAAGAAGCATCCACACGGCGCCTCCGCCTGGGCGACCAGACCAACGATCACGATGCCGAGCAGAACCCCGATCCATGGAACCGCGATCAGATGCGCACCAACGGTGCGAGCGTGCCGCGAGCCGACCAGGCCACCGAGCCGCCCACCTGGCTTGGAAGTCGTCGTGATTGCAGCCGGTACCGACTCCTCCACCAGAGCGGGCACGGTCTCCTCCTGGCCGGGCGAGGGCGAAGGCGGATCAATTTGTTGCACGGGCGGACTTATACCAGCTCGACGCGGTTCGCCGCATGAATCGTGAGCGCTCGCCTTCGTGCGCAAAGAACCGCATCGCGGGCTCTCGCTGGCCACTCGCGATCAGCAGCGGACGCCGTGCCGGCCGCGCGATCACGAGCCGATCGTTGCCCGAACGTGGTCGGGCGGGATCGCCCGGCCAGCCGGTTCGCCACAAGTGAGCCCGACCGTCACTCGGATACGTTTTCTGTTCTCCACGAACAGTTTCTGTATCCGGGTCACCCGCTCGCGCTCCACGCCTCGCCCCCCGGGCTTCGCAAGCCTCCCGCCAGGCTAGGCTACAGCCCGAACGCGGTCCGACCGCCGATCCGCACCAGCTCCTCCAGCGACGAGCGACCGCGAGCAGCGGTCCCCCATGGGCGCACAGGACGTGCTCGAACTCGACCTCATCGAGCAGCCGCCGGAGCGCGCCGACCAGCCCCTGCTTCGTCGCGGCCGGGTCGTCCATCAGGCTGTCGGGAACGAACCCGAGCGTCCGCTCGGCTGCCTCCCGGCCGCCGCCGAGCACGACCCCGTCGGCGAAGAACACCGCCCGGGCGCTCTCATCGGCCAGCGCCATGTCGTCGGGGCACAGCGACCCGACTTCCCCACGCGACCAGCCCGCCCGGCAGCTCCGAGCCGGGCTCGTACGGCAACGCCCCCAACGCGCGCACCTCGGGCTGGTGGATCCCGCTCGCCGGCGCGTGCACGCCGCAGCCGAACCGCGCGACGAACCGCCCGCTGTCGCGCGAGTGGAGCCGGTTCGACAGCACGATCGCGGTCGGCGAAGCCGCTCCGCCGCCCCGCTCGGCGAACCACTCGAGCCCGCCGCCCGCGACCCGGCATTTCCCACCGTCGCAGTGGGGCCAAGCGAAGTCGTCGTTCTCACGTGGATCAACCCGGGGAAGCAAAGACTCCCGATTTGGTGACGGTCGTGGATTGGATGAGCGTCGCCAAATCGGGAGTACCCGCGACCGCCGCCGTTCTGGGACCGGCACCGGCGATCTCGCGCCCACGCCGGCCCGGAGGGCCGGCCAAAGCCAGCCGGATGATGAGGCCCGGAACCAACGACCAGTGGAACCTGCTGCTCGCCGGAAGCAGGCCTGGCCGCGCGGCGGGCAGCAGAGCGCGTCTACCTGTGCACGGGGCGGCTCAAGCATCGGCGAGCCGGCCACCACGGGGATCCGGTCGGACGACTCCTAGACAATATGGATTGAGCGTCCGTCCGGCCGCTGGTGTAGAAGAGGCCGGTCCCCCGCAAGCCACGTCCAGCGCCCGCGGCCGGCCTGGGCGGCGCGTGCGGGTAACCGCGCCGCGATCGAGCGGCGTCGCCGACCCCGGCTACCTCGCCGACGCAATCGCCGGCTCAGA
>DAHUYL010000057.1 GCA_027315255.1 Solirubrobacterales bacterium
CCAACTTCCACCTCTTACCCCCCCCGCCCGCGGCTGTCCTCGCTTCACCGGGCCCGGGGGCCCCCGGGCGCCCCGGGACCGCCCGTCTGCTCGCGGGCGTCGGCAGCTGGGCGGGGATCATGCCGTTCGCCGTCTACGTGCTCGTGTTCCTCGGGCTGCCGCTGTACATGGTCATCCACGGCGCGTTCACGACCGACGCGGGGAGCTTCACGCTCGAGAACTTCAAGACGACGTTCACGGGCGCCGCCTACCGAAGCGCGTTCGAGAACAGCCTGGTCCTGTCGCTGTGGACGTCCGTGCTGGGGGCGCTGTTCGGCGTCTGGCTGGCGGCGGCGGTCGTCGCGGGCAAGCCCGGCGGCCTGCTCCAGCGGGCTGTGTCGAGCGCGTCGGGCGTGCTGGCGTACTTCGGCGGCGTGCCGCTGGCGTTCGTATGGGTCGCCGCGCTCGGTGCCGAGGGCGTCGTCACGGTCCTGCTCAATGACATCGGCGTCCACCTGTATCCGGGATTCACGATCTCGTCGCTCGTCGGCGTCGGGCTCTGCTACGTCTACTTCCAGGTGCCGCTGATGGTGATCCTGATCACGCCGGCGCTCGAGGGGCTGCGCCCCCAGTGGCAGGAGGCCGCGGAGAATCTCGGCGCGACCAGGCTCGCCTACCTGCGTCACGTCGCGATCCCCGTGCTCGCGCCGTCGGTGATCGGCGCCACGCTGATCCTGTTCGGCAACGCCTTCTCCGCCTACGCGACCGCGCTCGCGCTCGTTGGCTCGACCCTCGGGATCGTGCCGGCGCAGATCGACGACGCGCTCAACGGCAACGTGCTCGTCAACGCCGACCGGCTGGGGCTCGCGCTCGGCGTCGAGATGATCCTCGTGGTGATCGTCGTGATGGCGGGCTACTGGCTCGTCCAGCGCCGTGCGCGGAGGTGGCTGCAGTGAGCATCGGCGCAGAGGGCCCGGCCGCGATCGGCATGCAGGAGCTGCTCGAGGGCCCGGTCGGCGGTGGCGCGCTGGCCGCCGGGCGTCGTCCCGGACGGTGGCGCTGGTGGCGCATCACGATTCTCGTGCTGGCGGCGATCTTCTTCCTGGGGCCGCTGGCCGCCGCCTTCAAGTTCAGCCTCGTGCTCCAGAACGGCAGCTACGGGCTCAGCAACTACGGGCAGATCATCAGCAATTCGGCGATCCGTGGGGCGTTGGTGACCTCGCTCGAGATCGCCGGCATCGCCGCCGTCGTCGTCGTCGCGCTGATGTTGCCGACGATCGTCTGGGTCAGGTTGCGCCGACCGCAGCTGACGCTCTTGATGGAAGGAGTGACGCTGCTCCCGATCGTGATCCCGCCGGTCGTGATGGCCGCGGGGCTCGAGGAGCTCCAGCAGCATGCGCCGCAGTGGATGATCAACCTGGTGTTCAACCACGCGCTGACCGGACTGACGCCGTTCTACGTGATCCTCGCGATGCCGTTCACCTACCGTGCGCTCGACAACGGCGTGCGGTCGATCGACCTGCGCACGCTCGTCGACGCCTCACGCAACCTCGGCGGCTCGTGGTTCCAGACGCTCGTGCGCGTGATCCTGCCCAACGTCGAGAGCGCCGTGCTCGGCGCGATGTTCCTGACGATCGCCCTGTGCCTCGGGGAGGTCGTGATCTCGACGCTCCTGCTCTACACGACGTTTCCGGTCAAGATGGTCGCGGTGCGGCTCGAGGGCGACGTCGGGACCTCGGTCGCGCTGTCGATCATCACACTCGTGTTCACGTTCCTGCTTCTCTTCCTTCTGTCCCTCGCCGCGCGCCGCCGCCGCGGCGCAAGCTCGGCTCGGGTGATCTGATGATTCGCTTCCAAGGTGTGCAGCGCCACTTCGGGGAGGTGACGGCGCTCGCCGGGCTCGACCTGGAGATCGAGAAGGGCGAGCTGGTCACCTTGCTGGGGCCGTCCGGCTGCGGCAAGACGACCGCGCTGCGAATCCTCGGCGGCTTCGAGTTTCCCGATGCAGGTCGCGTATTCGTCGAGGACCGCGACATGACGAACGTGCCGCCGAACAAGCGCGACATGGGCATGGTGTTCCAGGCGTACAGCCTGTTCCCGAACATGGACGTGCGCACGAACGTCGCGTTCGGGTTGCGGATGCGCCGCCAGGACAAGACCAGCCGCCTCCGGCGCGCCGACGATCTGCTGAAGCTCGTAGGCCTGTCCGAGACCGCCGATCGCTACCCGCATCAGCTGTCGGGCGGCCAGCAGCAGCGGGTCGCGATCGCCCGGGCGCTGGCGATCGAGCCGACCGTCCTGCTGCTCGACGAGCCGCTGTCCGCGCTCGATGCGCGCGTCCGCACGCAGCTGCGAACCGAGATCCGCCACCTCCAGCAGCGACTCGGGATCACCACCCTGTTCGTCACCCACGACCAGTCCGAGGCGCTCTCGATCGCCGACCGCGTCGGCGTCATGCGCGCCGGACGCCTCGAGCAGGTGGACACGCCCGAGAACGTCTACCGGCGCCCGGCGACCCCGTTCGTCGCGGAGTTCGTCGGCGCGATGAACCGGCTGCCGGGCCGGATCGGCGACAGCGGCGAGGTGCAGGTGCTGGGTCAGCGACTGACCGTACTGAACCCGAACGGCTACGGCCCGGGCGCGGCGGTCCATGCGCTGCTGCGTCCCGAGGCGCTGGCGGTGGCGCGCGACTCGGCCGGTCCGGGGGAGGTCACCGATCGCACGTTCCTCGGCTCGGCGGTAAGGCTCGAGGTGACGCTCGACGGGGGCCAGAAGGTGCTCGTCGAGTCCTCGAGCCACGATGCCGGCGCGGGGAACGGGGAGCGCGTGGGGCTGCGGATCCTGGCCGAGTCGGTGATCGTCGCGGATGCCGCTGCGCCGGCCGTCCCGCCGGCGATCGAAGACTGAAAGCTCGCCAGCCCCCGGCCCGGGAGCGCGGGGCGCGACCTGGACGACCCAGACGCGGCGGCGCGGGCCTCAAGGTTCTCCGCGATCTGCCGATATGTGCAGCACCATGCCTCGACCACGCTGGGCTGCCCGGGCCCGGATGGCTCGGCTGTGCCGAGCCGCACGTGGCATCCGGGTCACCGATCACCTCGAGATCGATCCCGCTGAGCGCAAGCTCGCCACGATCCTCAGCGCCGCGCTATGGATCGTCGGCGGCGCGATCCTGCTTCTGTATCCGCTGCTCCCGGGCGCTTCGCAGACCGAGCACACGCCGCTGACGGTGATCGGCACGGCGGCGGTGATCTGGGGGACGCTGTCGCTGTCGATCGTGCGCCGGCGGCCACTTGCGCTCGTCCATCTCGAAACCGCGGCGGCGCTCGCCGCGATCACGGCGGTCGTCGCGATGACCGGCGGCGCCGAGTCCCCGGCCTGGATCTACTACCTGTGGGTCGTGCTGTTCGGCTCCTACTTCTATCCGCAGCCGGTGGCGATCCTGGTCGTGGTCGGGTGCATCCTGGTGGAGTCGGCCCCGCTCGTCTACGACGGCAACGCGCTGTCCGACGGCTTCGTCGGGCAGCTCATGGCCGCGTCCGCCGGGTTCGCGACGATCGGCCTGGCGGTGACGAACGGCAAAGAACTGCTGCGCCGGCTGCGGGTGCGTGCCGAGATCGTCGCGGCCGAACAGGCGGCGCTGCGGCGGGTCGCGACCGCCGTCGTCGGCGGCGAGCGCCCGGAATCGATCTACAGGCTCGCCGCCCGCGAGGTGGCAGCGCTGCTCGGCGGTGCCGCCGCCGCAGTGCTCCAGCTCCGTGCCGACGGCGCCGGCGTCGTCCTCGGGATCTGGTCGAGCGACGACGTCGTGCCTGCGGCCCCCGGCGTGGCGGTGGCGCTGGCGCCGGGCGGTCCACTCGCGCGCGCCGTGGCGAGCGCCGGCGTCGTGCGTTTCGACGTCGGCCCGGCCGGCGAGCTCGACCAGGTGCTCGGCAGCGGCCCGGCCGGGATCGCGGGCCCGATCGTGCTCGGCGGGACGGTGTGGGGGCTCGTGGTCGTCGCCGCTTCGAGGCCGTCGCAGCCGAGCGAAGCCGAGAGCGATCGGCTCGACGCGTTCTGCGCGCTGCTCTCGACAGCGGTCGCCAACCTCGAGGACCGTGCCCGGCTGGCCGCCGAGGCGCTCACCGATTCGCTCACCGGCCTGTCGAACCAGCGGGCGCTGCAACAGCGGCTGGCGGCCGAGCTGGCTGCCGGGGCGCGGCATCGGCGTACCGTATCGGTGGCGGTGCTCGACATCGACCACTTCAAGGAGATCAACGACACCGGCGGCCACGCCGCGGGCGACGAGGTCCTGCGCCAGTTCGCCGCCTCCCTGCAGGCGATCGCACGCGCCGGCGACACGCTCGGTCGCAACGGCGGGGACGAGTTCATGTGGATCATGCCCGACACCGACAGCGAGACGGCGCGGGCGGCGGTGCAGCGGGCGCGCGAGCTGATCTCGCGTACGATCACCCAGCCGCTGCGGGTCACGACCTCGGCGGGGATCTGCGACACGCGAAGCGCGCCGCAGGCGGCCGAGCTCGTGCGGCTGGCCGACCTCGCGCTGTATGCGAGCAAGGCCGAAGGCCGCAACCAGGTGACGGTGCACGCGAGCCAACCGGGATCCGCGCTCGCACGGGGCGGCGAGCGCCAGCGGGCGGCAGACGACGAGACCGCGGGCGGCCTGCGGGCGCTGCTGCGCGCGCTCGAGGCAAAGGACCCGGCGACGCGGGCGCACTCCGAGCGGGTCGCCGAGCTCGCCGGCCAGCTGGCCCGGGTGGCCGGCTGGCCGGAGCAGCGGGTGGCGCTCCTGCGCGACGCGGCGCTCGTCCACGACGTCGGCAAGCTCGGCGTCGCGGATGCGGTGCTGTGCAAGCGGGGCTCGCTGACGGGCCGCGAGCGGCGCCAGATGCGCGAGCACGCCGAGCTCTCGGCACGGATCGCCGGCGGCGTCCTGACCGCGGAGCAGGTCGGCTGGATCCGCCTGCATCACGAGCGTCCCGACGGATCCGGCTACCCGCTCGGCGTCGGTGGCGACTCGATCCCGGAGGGCGCGGCGCTGATCGCGCTTGCGGACGCGTTCGACGTGATGACCTCGGGCTGCTCGTGGAGCCCGCGCCGCTCGACACGAGCCGCGCTGCAGGAGTGCGCCGCGCTGCAGGGCAAGCAGTTCAGCGCCGCAGCGGTCGGCGCATTGCGCGCGCTGGAAGGCGCCGGCGGGCTCGACGACGCGGACGAGCCCGAGCTGCTGGTCGCGGTCGGGCAGTGACCGCCGCAGGCCGGCCGGGGCTCGAGCTCGCCGCGACGGCCGCCGCGATCGCGGGGGACATCCAGGACCGGCTCGAGCGGCTGGTGCGCGTGTCGAGCCCGTCGGGGGACCGGCCGGGGGCCGAGGCGGCGCTCGAGCTGTGCGCGGGCTGGCTGCCGGACGCGTTCACGATCGAGCGGGTCGACTGCTCGACTGCGGCCTGCGCGCCCGACCTGATCGCGCGCATGCAGGGGACCGGCGAGCGCCGGGTGCTGCTGCTCGGGCACGTCGACACGGTCGTCAGCCACGACGACCACGTGGCGCCGCGGCTCGACGGCGACAGGCTGTTCGGCCCGGGCGCCGCCGACATGAAGGGCGGCGTCGTGCTGTCGCTGGGAGTCGCCGGCGCGCTGGCCCGCCACCCCGAGTCGTTCACCGAGCTGAGCCTGCTGCTCGTCACCGACGAGGAGTGGCGCACGCAGCCGTTCGTCCACGTTCCACGATTCGCAGGCTACGACGCGTGCCTGTGCTTCGAGGCGGGCGAGAGCTCCGACGAGGGTGAGGAGGGAATCGTCGTGATCCGCAAGGGAGCGGGCACGCTGCGGGTGTCCGCCAGCGGCCGTGCATCCCACGCCGGCAGCGCGCCGCAGCACGGCGCCAACGCGCTCCTGGCGCTGTGCGAGGCGGCGCTCGCGGTGTCGGACTGCGACGACCCAGCCGGTCCCGCGCAGCTGACGGTGACCCCGACCGTGATCCGCTCGGGCGATGCGCTCAACGTCGTGCCCGCGGCCGGCGAGCTGCTCGTCGACCTGCGCGCCCGCGACGTCGCCGCGTTCGAGCGCGTACGCGGCGCGGTCCCGCGCAAGGTCGGCGACGTCCGGCTCGACGCGCGGATGGAGCGCGTCTGGCCAGCGATGGACGCCAAGGCGGCGACCGCCCGGCTGCTCGCGGCAGCGGCCGAGCGCCTGCAGCGCCCGCTCGTGCCGCGCGCCCGCGGCGGCGCCTCCGACGCCAGCCACTTCGCCCCGGCGATCCCGTTGACCGTCGACGGACTCGGCCCGTGCGGTCGCGGCGCGCACACGCCCGACGAGTTCGTCTGGCTCGACTCGCTGCACCGGCGCGCCGAGATCGCACTCGCGGTCGCCCTCGCCGCCCTCGACGGCGATTAGCCGTCGCGGGGTCGCCGGCCCCGTGCTCGCGGCCAAAGTCTCCGGGTTTCGGGAATATCGCGATAGCGTCTCGCGGCCTATCTTGCTCGCATGTCCAGGTCGGGGAAGCTTCTGATGCGGCGGTTGGCGGCGCGCGTGGTCGCCGTCGGCGTGCTGGCGCTGGTGCCGGCACCCGCCGCCTTTGCGGCCGGCCCGGGCTCGCTCGACACCTCGGTGCGGCGGGTGAAGCTCGGCACCCCACAGGCCACGCGGCGGAGCGGCCCGATTTGTACATGCGTTGCCATGCGGGCGGCCCCCGGAGGCGCCGGGCGGCGTCCTCGCGCCTCGCGCAGCGCTGCTGCCACCACAAGCTCCGCGGCGGTTTCCGGCCTCCCGCGTCCTCGCCCGACACCCACGGTGACCACTCTGGTGCCAACGATCTCACGAATCGCACCACTTCGGCTTCGGCGCGCCAAGGGGCCAAAACGTGACGACCCCCCGGTGTTTGCGGCCGGCTTGTGCATTTGGCGCCCTGTGAGGGCGCTGTGTGCACAACCCCCGCTTGCAAGCAGGGGGGTTTCGACATTCTGGCCCCTCCGGGCGGCGGTGGCAGCCCGGTCCGTCACCGCAGCAGCTCAACCAGCGCTGATCGCCTGCGCGCTCCGCGGAGTCACGTACAGCACGCCCGCGTACTGCTGCTGCTGGGTCACGAGCAGGTACGCGGCGTAGGTCCCGCGGCGCGCCAAGGTGTGGCCGACCCTGCCCGGCGGCCGGCCACGGACGGCCGCCGTCTGCCCGTCGCCGAACCGGAGCTGCCAGGAGACGATCCGGCCCGGGATGTTGACGGTGATCGAGAACGTGACGTGCAGCGGATGCGGGCCCGAGGTCGGGCTCGCGGTCAGGCCGAGGACCGGTGGCGCGCCCCCGCCGACGGTGACCAGAGCGAGCGCGGCGATCAGCGTGCTCTGGCCGACCTTGACACTGAAGGTCGCCTTGTAGCTGCCCGCCGCCGAATACGTGTGGGCGAGCGACGCCGGCGGCCTGCCGGTGCCGGTCGTGCGCGTGCCGCCGCCGTAGTCCAAGCTCCAGCCGGTGATGCTGCTGGCGGTCGTCGACAGCCCGAAGCCGACTCGCAACGGGGCGTTGCCGGATGCCGGGTTCGCGGTCAGGCTGATCAGCTGACGGATGTGGACCGAGCTGCTCGTGCTGGCCAGACTGGTTGCGTACGAGGTCGTGCTGGCAAGCACCGTCAACGTTGGCCGGAAGTCGCCCTGAATCTTGTAGGTGTGGGTGATCGACGGGGGCGGGATGCGGTTCCCGACCTTCGAGGCGCCGTCGCCGAAGTCGATCCGCCACCGGACGGTCTTCGGCGAGCACAGGGCGAACGTGACCGTCGGCGGCGGCTTGCCGGTGTCAGGCGCGGCGGCGATCCCCAGCTTGCCCTTCTTGCATTTCGCCTTCGGCTTCTTGGACGTTGTCTCCTTCTTCTTCTGCTGCTGCTGCTTGTGCGTGTTCCCCCCGTCGACGCGGACGTGGGGGTAGCGCGCACGCCGTACACCTGACAGAAGCCGTGACCGCCGCTCTGCTGGTTCTGCGACCACGTCGGCGGAGGAGTCGACGCACGCATATGTGCCGTCGATCACCATCGCCCTGCCCCAGGTTGGGGGCGAGACCGTCCAGTTCACGTTCGGCGCGCCGCCCTGGCCGGCGCTACCGGTCGCCTTGAACGGGCCAAGCGTCGTGCCGGCGGCCCCACCGAGCCCGGACAGGACCCGCGGACCGATGCTCCCCGGGGCCTTTCCCCGGCCGTGTTCCAGTGGTAGGTAGGTGGTCAGCTGTGTGACGCAGTAGGTGGCCCCGCGCGTGCTGAAGCTCGGCGGCGTGCCGCCGTTCCCGACCCCGAAGACGTTCGAGTCGTTGAGCAGCGTCGTGCGCCTGACGGTGCACTTGTAGCCGGCCGGCTTGGAGGCCGGCCTGGGCATAGCCGCCACCACGTAGACGATGCAGAAGCCGCGGCCACGGCTCGCCGTGGTCCGCGACCAGGTGGACGGGCTCGAGTCGACGCACGCATACGTCCCGTCCAACAGGACGACCTGTCGCGCTGGATCGTGACCGACCAGTTGACATCGGCGGCGCCCCCTGACCCGAGCTGCCGCTCGCCGTGAACGGGCCCAGCGTCCGGCCCGCGCCTCCGGCTCCCGACACCACCTTCAGCCCGAGCGTGCCCGGCCGCTGGCCGTGGTCGTTGTTCCAGTGGTACGTCGTGATCGGCACCAGGCAGTAGGCCTTGCCACGGGTGCTGAACGAGGGCGGCAGGCCGCCGCTCGAGACCTGAAGGCGTTCGAGTCGTCGAACAGCTTCAGCTTCGGGGCGCCGCAGCCGTAGGACGGCGCAGAGTCGGCGGACCCGGCCATCGCCGTGATGACCAGCGCAACCCCGAGTCCCATGGACGCCGATACGAGCGCCAGCCTGCCCAACTTGCAGGGAGCGTACACGGGCAGGCCGTTCACGGGTGGATTTCCACCGCGCCGCGCAGCCCAAACCCGCGACCGATCAGTTTCGACCTAGCCCTCAGTCACAATCACGACGTGACTGAGAGGACGAACGAATGAGCGAGCGACTGAGCAGCCGAACGCGCTGGCTGGCGCTGGTGATCCTGTGCGTCGGCGATCTGATGATCGTGGTCGACACGACCGTCGTGAACGTTGCGCTGCCGACGATCCGCGACAGCCTGCACTTCTCGCCGACCTCGCTGGCCTGGGTCGTGAACGCCTACATGCTGACGTTTGCCGGCTTCCTGCTGCTGGCTGGGCGGTTCGGCGATCTGTTCGGCCATCGGCGCCTGTTCCTCGGCGGCACCGCGGCGTTCACGATCGCGAGCCTGATCTGCGGCCTGTCGGATTCGCAGGGGATGCTGCTCGCCGCCCGCGCGGTCCAGGGATTGGGCGGCGCGGTCGTGTCCGCGCTGGCGTTCTCGCTGATCGTCGTGCTGTTCACCGAGCCCGGCGAGCGGGCGAAGGCGATGGGTGTGTTCGGGTTCGTGATGTCGGGTGGCGGCAGCATCGGCGTGCTGGCCGGCGGCGTGCTGACGGATCTGGTGGGCTGGCACTGGATCTTCCTCGTCAACCTGCCGATCGGGCTGGCGGTGACGATCAGCGGCCTGCGGCTGCTCCCTCACCTCGAGACCGGCGCGGCGAGGCAGAGCCTCGACGCGTGGGGAGCGCTGGCGATCACGAGCGCGATGGTGCTCGCGACGTACGCGATCGTGAACGGCAACAGCGCCGGCTGGCTGTCGCTGCAGACGGTGGGGCTGCTCGCGCTGGCGATCGCGGTCGGCGCGGCGTTCGTCGCGCGCGAGTCGCGGATCGAGGCGCCGCTGGTGCCGCTCGGCATCTTTCGCCATCGCAACCTGAGCGCCGCCAACATCGTCGGGATCCTGTGGGCGGCGGCGATGTTCGCCGTGTTCTTCCTGAGCGCGCTCTACCTGCAGCTGGTGCTGCACTACAGCCCGCTCCAGGTCGGGCTGGCGTTCCTGCCCGGCAACCTGATCATGATGGCGTTCTCACTCGGCCTGTCGGCCAGGCTCGTGATGCGCTACGGCTTCAGGGCGCCGCTCGCGTTCGGCCTCGGGGTCGCTGCGCTGTCGCTCCTGTGGTTCGCCCGCGCCCCCGTCCACGGGCGCTTCCTCGTCGACGTGCTGCCGGCGATGGTGCTGATCGGGATCGGCGGCGGGCTCGCGTTCAACCCGGTGCTGATGGCCTCGATGAGCGACGTCGAGCCGCAGAACTCGGGGCTCGCCTCGGGGATCACGAACACGGCGTTCATGATGGGCGGTGCGCTCGGCCTCGCGATCCTCGCAAGCGCCGCCGCAGCCCGCACCAACCATCTCACGGCCACGGGACACAGCGTTGCGGCGGCGCTCACCGGCGGCTACCACCTCGCGTTCCTGATCGGCGCCGGGCTCGCGATCGCGGCGGCGGCCGTGGGCGTGGCGCTGATCCGCACCCGCGAGCTGCCGGCGACGCACGGCGCCGAGACGCCGGAGGGAGCGACCGGCCTCGAGCCCGGGCAGGGGCGTGTCGAAGTGACGCTCGAAGTCGGCTGACAGCGCTTCGTCAGGTTGAGTGCTCGACGCCCATAGCCGTGCTCGCACGGCCGGGCGGCAGGCCGCCAGGACCTCGACACTTTGCGCCCCGCGATCGCAGCGTGTGCAGCTGTGGCCTGGCGGCGAAGCTTCGCGACAGCCTGCCCGGGATGCAGCGGGGGTGGCGGCTCAGATCAGCTCACAGGTGGCTGAATCTGCCACCCCCTCGCTCCGACGGGGGGTTGGCAGCGTTCTCCCCGCGCCGCGGCGTCGCCAGCCGCTGCCAGCCGCTGCCAGCGCCGCCCGTTCGGCGATTCTTAGCGTTTCCTGCGAGTCGGCGTGCCATCCTTGTGAGGATGAGCACGGGCGTATCGGCAGCGGCCCCGGGGAAGCCGGTGGCCCCGAGCCAGGGGCGGGGAGTGCGCGGACCGCGTTCGCGCCAGGAGCAGTTCGAGGGCCTGGGGCTGCTGGTCGCGATCACGGCGGTGATGTGGATCGTCGAGGTGATCAACACGCTCGACTCCAACGGGCTCGACTCCGACGGGATCGTCGCGCGCAACGTCGACCGCTTCTGGGGGATCCTGACCTCGCCGTTCATCCACGCGAGCTTCGCGCACCTGACCGACAACACGATCCCGTTCCTGTTCCTCGGGGCGATCGTCGCGCTGAAAGGCGCCGTGCGGCTGGGGATCGTGACCGCGTTCATCATCGCGATCGGCGGCCTCGGGACGTGGCTGATCGCCCCCGGCGGGACCTCGACGATCGGCGCCAGCGGGGTCGTGTTCGGCTACGCCGGCTACCTGCTCGCGCGCGGCTTCTTCGACCGCAGCCTGTGGGAGCTGCTCGTCGGGGTGGTCGTCGGCGTGCTGTGGGGCGGCGCGCTGATCGCGAGCCTGGTGCCGCAGCACGGGATCTCCTGGCAGGCGCATGCATGCGGTGGGGTCGCGGGCGTGCTGGTCGCGTGGCGGCTCTCGGAGCACGACAAGCGCAGCCGGAATCACCCCCGCCCGCCCACCCCCGGACTCGATCCGACCCACCTGCCCCCGGCCATCCCGCGGTGACGCCCGTACCCACGGACCTCTACTAGTTTCCGGGCGGTCCACGCTGCCCGCCGTCCCCGGCGCCCGCTAGCCTCAACCGTCCGATGCGAATCTTCTCGGGCATCCAGCCGACCGGGCGCAAGCACCTCGGCAACTACATCGGCGCGCTCGTGCAGTACGTCGCCTTCCAGGACCGCGGCGAGGCGCTGTACTGCAACGTCGACCTGCACGCGACGACGGTCGCCTACGACCCGGCGGCGCTGCGGGCATCGGGCTACGACATGGTCGCGGTGTGGCTGGCCGCCGGGCTCGACCCCGACCGCTGCATCCTGTTCCGCCAGAGCGACGTGCACGAGCACACGGAGCTGACGTGGCTGCTGTCGAGCGTCTGCGCGTACGGCGACCTGCAGCGGATGCACCAGTTCAAGGACAAGTCGGCGCAGCAGCGCGAGCTCGTGTCCGCAGGCCTGTTCACCTACCCGGTGCTGATGGCCGCCGACGTGCTCGCCTACCGCGCGGACACGGTTCCGGTGGGCGAAGACCAGCGCCAGCACGTCGAGCTGATGCGGGACGTGGCCGAGCGCTTCAACGGCCGCTTCGGCGAGACGCTGGTGGTGCCCGAGGGCGTCTACCCCACAGTCGGAGCGCGGATCATGGACCTCCAGGACCCCGAGCGCAAGATGTCGACCACAGGCGCCAGCGAGCTCGGGACGATCTACGTGCTCGACGAGCCCGATCAGATCGTCCGCAAGGTGCGCTCCGCGGTGACCGACTCGGGCCGCGAAGTGGTCCGCGGCCCGGGCAAGGCGGGGATCGCGAACCTGCTCGAGATCCTCGCGGCGGCGCGAGGCACCTCGGTCGAGCAGCTCGAGCGAGAGTTCGAGGGCACCGGCTACGGCGCCTTCAAGTCGGTGGTCGCCGATGCGATCGTCGCCTACGTTGCGCCGGTTCGCGAGCGCTACCACGAGCTGCGCCGTGACGAGGCCGAACTCGAGCGGATCATGGCCGACGGTGCGGACAGGGCTCGCGCGATCGCGTCCGAGACGCTCCGCGACGTGCGGTCCGTGATGGGTGTTGGCCCAGTCCGGGTGGCCCGGTAGCCTCTCCCAGGCGATGTCAACGCATGCCCGGCATCGGCAGTTGCGACTGGTCGATCTCGAGCTCGACCTCGACGTGTTCGCCGGTCCGTTCGACCTGCTGCTGACGCTGATCCTGCGCGAGGAGGTGGACCTGCTCGAGGTCGACCTCGCGGAGATCGTGATCTCCTACATCGACCACCTCGATGCGCGCGGCGAGCTCGACCTCGAGGCGGCGACCGAGTTCCTGGTGCTGATCGCGGCGCTGCTCGAGCTGAAGTCACGGCTGATGCTGCCGGGCGAGGAGCTCGAGGAGCTCGAGCTCGATCCGGGCGAAGCCGCGGCGGAGCTGCTCGCGCGCCTGCTCGACGCCCACCGCTACCGCCAGGCGGCCGAGTACCTGACCGGCCGGCTGCGCGACCAGGAGGGGTACCGCTTCCGGCAGGCCCCGCTGCCCGAGGCGCTGCGCCGGGCGACGCTTCCGGCCGCGGTGGCGGTATACGACCCGGCGCGGCTGGCACGGGCGCTCGGGGAGCTGCTCAAGCCTCCGCCCCAAGTCGACATCCGCCACATTCCGGTGCCGCGGGTGTCGGTCGCGGAGCGGCTCGCCCACCTGCGAGCGCTGCTGCGCCGGGGGACGTTCCAGTTCGATGCAGCGGTCGTCGATGCTGACCGGGTGACGGTCGCGGTGACGCTGTTCGCGCTGCTCGAGCTCTACAAGCAGGGCGAGCTGACATGGCGCCAGGACGAGTGCTTCGGGGAGATCCGCGTGGAGCCCCGGCTGCGGGCGGTGGGCGAACCGCTCCGACGGATCGCCTGAGGTGTTACACCGGATGATGTCGTCTTGCACGCAGGTTTGGTGAGGGTGGTCGGGGCGGACGAGCTCGCGAGGAGCGTCGAGGCGCTGCTGTTCCTGTCCGCCGACCCCGTTGGCGCAGACGCGCTGGCCGAGGCGTGCGAGGTCGAGCCCGCCGAGGTGACGGCGGTGCTCGAGACGCTGCGCGACGGATACGAGCGCGACGGCCGCGGGCTCGTGCTGCGAGAGCTCGCGGGCGGCTGGTCGCTGTCCTCGCATCCCGATGCCGAGCCGGCGGCGAGGCGGCTGCTGGCGCGGCCACGGACGCCGCCGCTGACCGCGGCGCAGGCCGAGACGCTCGCGATCATCGCTTACCTGCAACCGGTGTCGCGACCGGAGATCGCGCGGATCCGCGGCGTCGGTGCCGAGTCGGCCGCAGCGTCGCTGCTCGAGCGCGGGCTGATCGAGGAGGGCGGACGCTCGCAGTTCGGAGCGGTCCTGTACCGCACGACCGACCTGTTCCTGCGCCTGTTCGGCCTGGGCTCGCTCGGCGAGCTGCCCGACGCGCGGGCGTTCGATCCATCGCCGGAGCTCGAGGAGGAGCTGCGCGAGCGGCTCCTGCGGGCCGGCGAGCTGCGGGCCGGGGTCGCGCCCGCCGAGCCGTGAGCGCACGGGGTCGGTGCCGCCGCGGGCTCGCGGCGGCCACGGCTGCTTGGGTGGCACTCAGCGGAGTCGCGGTACTCGGAGCAGCAGACCCGGCCGTCGCCCTGGGGGCAGGCGGCGGGGTGGCGCCGGCGCAGGCCCCCGCCTCTCCGACGACCGTGTCCGTCGTCCAGAGCAACCCTGCCGCCAACAGCTGGCTCCAGCCCCAGCCGGACCTGACCCTGCAGGCGGGCGCGCCGCCGGCCGGCTTGCCGGTGATCACGGTCAACGACGCGAGCGTGTTCCAGACGGTCCAGGGGTTCGGCGGCTCGATGACCGACAGCTCGGCGTGGCTGATCGAGCACTACCTCTCGCCGACGGCCCGCGCGGCGCTGATGTCGGAGCTGTTCGGCCCCACAGGGCTCCGGCTCGACTTCGTGCGGGTGCCGATCGGAGCGTCGGACTTCACCGCCACCGGCGTTCCCTACACGTACGACGATCTGCCGCCGGGCCAGACCGACCCGACGCTCCAGCACTTCTCGATCGCGCACGACCAGGCCTACATCGTGCCTGCGCTCAAGCAGGTCCTGCAGACCAACCCCAACGTGCAGCTGATGGCCAGCGCGTGGACCGCGCCCGCCTGGATGAAGGGCAACGACTCGCTCTCGAACGTCCGCAACACGGGCACGCTGATCGGGCGGTTCTACGGCACGTTCGCGCAGTACATCGTGAAGTTCCTGCAGGCGTACGCCGCCTTGGGTGTGCCGATCGGCGCGATCACCCCGATGAACGAGCCGGGCAATCCGACGCCTTACCCCGGGATGAACATGTCGGCGATCGCGCTCGGGAACTGGACGGTCCGGTTCCTGGCGCCGGCGCTGCACGCCGCCCACCTGACGACGCAGATCTACGGGCTCGACTTCGGCTGGGGCTCGGCGGCGATCGCCCACCAGCTCGCGGCCGGCGAGACGCCGGAGTTCAGCGGCGTCGCATGGCACTGCTACTACGGCAGCCCGGACGTGATGGCGACGCTGCACGTCGAGCTGCCGAGCGAAACCGAGATCGTCGACGAGTGCGCGCCGGGGATCACGCCGTTCTCGACGACCGAGATCGTGATCAGCTCGCTGCGCAACTGGGCCAGCACGGTCGCTGTGTGGAACCTGGCGCTCGACCCCGCAGGGGGTCCGGTGCAGCAGCCGAACCGAGGCTGCCCCGGGTGCTTCGGGCTCGTGACGGTCGTGCCCAAGCTCGGCCAGGTGTGGCCGTCGAAGGACTTCTACGAGCTCGGGCAGGCGAGCACCGCGATCGAGCCGGGGGCGCACGTCGTCGCCTCGAACAACTTCGTCACCTACGACTACCTGAAGCCCGGGATCGACTTCATCAGCCCGAACATCGATGACGTCGCGGCAGTCAACCCCGACGGCTCGCGCGTCCTGCTGGCGTTCAACAACGGGCCGGCGGCCGCGGGCTTCGCCGTCGCCTGGCACGGGCAGTACTTCACCTACACGCTTGCGCCGGGGGCGACGGTCACGTTCGAGTGGGACCGCTGAGCGCGACCGGTGCGCTGGAGCGTGGGCGCCGCGCCTTGCCCGGTCGGGGATCGGCGCCGCGGGCGGCCAGCTGCCCGCAGGCGGCGGCGATCTCGCGGCCGCGAGTCAGCCTGACGGTCGCCCCCACGCCCCGTCGCTCGAGCTCGGCGCGGAACGCGTCGATCGCCTTCGGGCTCGAGCCGCTGAACGGGCCGGCGAGGCCGCCGTTCGCGGTCGCCGACGGTCCCGCCGGCGAGCCGGCGCCGAGGCCGGGCTCGATCGGGTTGTACGGGATCAGGTTGACCTTGAAGATCCTCGGATCGAGCAGGCGGGCGAGGGCGGTCGCCTGCGGGACCGCGTCGTTGACGCCGGCGAGCATCACGTACTCGACGAACACCATCCGCCGCTTTCGCTCGTAGAACGCGCGGCAGGCGGCGAGCACCGCGTGCAGCGGGAAGCGGTCGTTGACGGGCATCAGCTGCGAGCGCAAGGCCTCGTCGGCGGCGTGCAGCGACAGCGCGAGGCGCAGCGGCAGTGGCTGCTCTGCGAGCCGCGCGATCCCGGGGATCCAGCCGACGGTCGACACCCCCGTGCGCCGGTGGCCGATCCCGATATCGGGCAGCCGCCGGCAGGCGGCGACCACCTGGTCGAGGTTCATCAAGGGCTCGCCCATGCCCATGAACACGGCATGGTCGACGGCTTCGGAACGGCGGAAGTGCAGGGCCTGGTCGAGGATCTCCCAAGCGGTCAGGTTGCGGCCGAACCGCATCTGGCCGGTCGCGCAGAACGCACACGTCAGCGGGCAGCCGGACTGCGAGGACAGGCACAGCGACCGCCGCCCGTCCCGATAGCGCATCAAGACCGCCTCGAGCGGGCGACCGTCGCGGGTGCGCAGCAGCGCCTTGATCGTGCCGTCGCGGGCGTGGGCCTCGCGCTCGAGCTCGAACGTGGAGAACGGCACCTGCTCGGCGAGCGCGTCGCGCAGCGCGAGCGGCAGGTCGGTCATCGCCTCGTACGAGGCGGCGCCGCGTGCGGCCCAGCGCCACACCTGCTTGGTGCGGTACGGGGGCTCGCCCAGCTCGGCGACGGTCCGGGCTACGAGGTCGAGATCCATCCGGCCTGTAATGGTGGCAGCCGAACCCGCGCCGGTTGCTCAAACTGGTGGTTCATGCAGCAGCGAGACACCGAGGAGGCGCAGATGGCGACGACGACCACGAAGCTGCTCGACAACTACATCGCCGGCGAGTGGAGGCCCGCACGTGCGGCCGCCGACCAGCTGGAGGTGACCAACCCCGCCACCGGCGAGGTGCTCGCGCGCGTACCGCGGTCCGGCGCCGCCGACCTCGACGATGCGGTGCGCAGCGCGCGGGCGGCGCTGCCGGCCTGGCGGGAGGTGTCGACGATCGCCCGGGCGCGGAAGCTGTTCGAGCTGCGCGAGCGACTCGCGGCGCGCAGCGAGGAGCTGGCACGGTCGGTGACGACCGAGATGGGCAAGACGATCGGCGACGCGCGCGCCGAGGTCGCGCGGATGATCGAGATGGTCGAGTGCGCGTGCGCGATCCCGACGACGATGCAGGGCCGGATCCTCGAGGACGTCGCGCGCGGGGTCGACTGCGAGACCGTCCGTCAGCCGGTCGGCGTCTGCGCGGCGATCGTGCCGTTCAACTTCCCGGCGATGGTCCCGTTCTGGTTCCTGCCGTTCGCGATCGGCTGCGGCAACACGTTCATCCTCAAGCCGTCGGAGCAGGTGCCGCTGACGCAGCAGCTCGCGTTCGAGGTGCTCGACAGCATCGGGCTGCCGCCGGGGGTCGTGAACCTGGTCAACGGCGGGCGCGAGGTCGTCGAGGGGATCCTGACGCACTCCGGCATCGACGCGGTGTCGTTCGTCGGGTCGGCTCCGGTCGCCGAGCTCGTGTACGAGGGCGCCGCCCGCGCCGGCAAGCGGGTGCAGGCGCTCGGCGGGGCGAAGAACCACATCGTCGTGATGCCGGACGCGGTCATCGAACGGACGATCGAGGGGATCATCGGGTCCGCGTTCGGTGCCGCAGGGCAGCGATGCATGGCCGGATCGGTGGTGGTGAGCGTCGCCGAGGCGCACGACCGGCTGCTACCCGAGCTGGTGGCGGAAGCCGGCGCGCTGAGGATCGGCGACGGGCTGTCGGACTCGATCGACGTCGGTCCCGTGATCTCGTGCGCGGCGCGGGACCGGATCCTCGCCTGGATCGAGCGCGGAGCCGCGGAAGGGGCGCGGATCGTGCTCGACGGGCGCGCTCCCGCCGGGGTCGATCCGCAGGGCGCGTTCGTGGGACCGACGATCCTCGACGACGCGACGCCGGACATGGCGATCGTTCGCGAGGAGGTGTTCGGTCCGGTGCTGTGCGTGGTCCGCGCCGATTCGCTCGAGCAGGCGATCGAGTTCGTCAACGCGAGCCGGTTCGGCAACGGCACGTCGATCTTCACCGAGAGCGCCGCCGCCGTGCGGCGCTTCCGGCGCGAGGTCCAGGCGGGAATGGTCGGCGTCAACATCGGCGTCGCCGCTCCGGTCGCGTTCTTCCCGTTCACCGGGTGGAAGGACAGCTTCCTTGGGGATCTGCACGCGCACGGACCCGACGCGGTCGATTTCTTCACGCGCAAGAAGACGGTGACCAGCCGCTTCTTCTCGAGCGGCCAGACGCCGGGCAGCTACTTTGTCGAGCGGCCATGAGGCTCGCCAAGTTCCTGGCCGCCGCCGGCGTGGCCTCGCGCCGCGCCGCCGAGGAGATCGTGCGCTCGGGGCGGGTCACGGTCCGAGGGGAGACCGTGCTCGATCCGGCCCGCGACGTCGGCAGTGACGATTCCGTCACGGTCGACGGCCGCCAGCTGACGGCCGCGGAGCCGCTGGTCGTGTACGCGCTCAACAAGCCGCTCGGCGTCGTCTCGACCGCGCACGATCCGCAGGGACGTCCGACCGTCGTCGGGCTCGTGCGCAGCTCGCAGCGGTTGTACCCGGTCGGCCGGCTCGACGCCGACACGACCGGTTTGATCCTGTTGACCAACGACGGCGCGCTCGCGCACCGCCTGACCCATCCGAGCTTCGAGGTCGAGAAGACCTACCGTGCGCTCGTCGCCCGCCCGCCGGTCGGCCAGGCGGCACTGCGGGCGCTGCGCCGCGGCGTCGAGCTCGACGACGGGCGCACTGCTCCGGCGCGCGCCGTGCGGATCGCGCCGGATACGCTCGAGCTGACGATCCACGAGGGGCGCAAGCGGCAGGTGCGGCGGATGTGCGAGCACGTCGGGCATCCGGTGCTCCGCCTCGAGCGGGTTCGGTTCGGGCCACTGGCGCTGGGACGCCCGCCACTCGAGCGCCTCGCACCGGGCATCGCCCAGCGGCTCACATCACGCGAGGTGGAGGAGCTCAGGCGCGCTGGATCAACAGCTCGTCGTTCGCCAGCGCGGTCGTACGAAGCGCCCGGGCCACCGCGGCCACGCTCACGTTCCGCGGGCGGGCGGACTCGAGGCGCATGATCGTGAAGCGCTCGACATGGCGCAGCCACACCTCGTGGAAGCCGCGGACCGCGTAGCGGGCCTGCATCTGCGAGGGGATCAGGTTGCACGCCGCTCCCCACCAGCACAGCGGCTGCTGCGGGGAGGAGATCGCGATCACGTCGAGCTCGCGAATTCCATGGGCGACCGCATGCCGGCCGCGGACGAACTCGAGGTGCGGCAGGTACAGCGACAGCGGCAGCAGCGTCCGGTAGTGCTGGATCAGGATCAGCCGGTCGCGGCCGAGCGCCGCGCGCGGACCGAGCGCCCGTGCGAGCGGCCGCCAATCGGGCCGCTGCAGGTCGTAGCTGGCCTGCACCCCGATCGCGGCCACGAGCCCGATCGCGCACAGCCCGGCGGCGACGGCCGGCCGCCACGACGCAGCCCCCCGGCGCTCCGGCAGCGCCGCCAGGCCGCCCGACACGAGAATCGCCGCCGGCAGCCACAGCCCGATGACGTTGCGCGTGATCAGCGCGTCGCTGCCGGCGGCGACGAAGAACAGGCTGAGCAGAAAGCCGCTGAGCGCAAGCCCGCCCGCCAGCAGCGCGCCACGCTGCCCGGCGCTCCCGGCGGGCCCGCCCCGGACCAGCAGCGCCAGCGCCGCCAGCGCGAGCGCGAACGCCAGGTACTTGAGCGGTTGGCGCAGCGGCGTGCCGGTGCCGAGCAGGAACTGGGGGAGGATCTGCGCGAGCCTCAGCCCGAGCGGGCTGTGCCCGATCCACGAGTCGTGGCCGGTCGAGTTCTGCGACAGCGCCAGCGGGATCAGTGCGAGCCCGCACGCGAACACGACCGCCACCCCGATCGCGACGGCGCGCTCGCGGCGGTGCTCCCACAGCAGCCAGGCGGCCTGCGGGGCGACGACCACGACGGCGTAGTAGTGGGTGGCGAGCGCGAGCGCGCATGCCACCGCCCACGCGCCCACGCGGCGCCCCGACGGCTCGAGCCGCGCGTGCGCGAACGTGAGCAGGGCGAGCGCCGACAGCAGCACCAGCAGCTCGTATGAGCGGGCCTCCTGCGAATACCAGATCAACAGCGGGTTGCAGGCGGTCAGCGCGCAGGCGATCAGCCCGGCGCGCGGCGAGACGAGCGCCCGCGCGGCCGCCCACGCGACGGGCACGGTGAGCACCCCGCACAGCGCCGACAGCGATCGCAGCCCGGCCTCGCCGTCGCCGAACACCCGCGACCAGATCCAGGCGACGCAGTAGTACAGCGGGGGCGTCGACTCGGTCTGTGGGATCAGGCCGAGCATCTTCCCGAGCGAGAACTTGACGAGCAGCGACGTGTTCGCCTCGTCGAACCAGAAGCCCTGGTGGCCGAGCCCCCAGAAGCGCAGCACCGCCGCCAGCACGGTCAGTGCGACGATCGCCCGCAGCTCCGCGGCTCCGGCCGGCGCCGTCGCGCTCGCGTCCCTGGCCACCGCGAGTGCACCGGGCCGCCGCGCCCATCCCGCTCGCCTGTGTTCGCTGTCTAACATGGCCGAAATGGCGCGTTTAAGCTGAAGCTAGTGGCGTGCAGGCATTATTCGCGTCGCTCATGCGCCAAGAGAACGCCGCCACCGACGGAACCGTAGCCCTCCCGCCGGCGACACGCCACGGGGCGCTCGCCGGTGGCTTCGCCGCCGAGGCGCCCGTACGCCCGCCGGTGCGCGCCGCCGCATTCGACCGTCTGCGTGCGCGCATCCCGGCCCAGCTCGACGAACGCGCCGGGCGGATCGCGCTCGGCTCGATCGCGCTTGCCGCGTTCGCCGTCGTCGTGTTCGCCTCCGCCGGATCCTCGGTGCTCGTGCCGCGCAGCGCGGCCACCTACCCCGCCTGGGAGGCGGGTCCGCTGCACCTGCTGATCGCCCACGCCGGGCTGCCGAAGACCGCCGCCCGGGTCGGCTACAGCGTGCTGCTGCTCGCGATGACCGTGGCATACGGCGCCGCGCTGCTCGCAGCGCGCTCGCTGTCGCTGCGCACGACGTGGGCGTTCGTGATCGCGACCGCGCTGATCATGCTGCTCGGCCCGCCGCTCGGGCTCAACGACGTCTGGAACTACCTCGGCTATGCCCGGCTCGGCGCCGTGCACCACCTCAACCCCTACCAGCACGTGATGTTCGGCGAGTCGAACGACCCGATCTACGCGTTCGCCACCTGGCGGCGCTACCCGAGCCCGTACGGGCCGCTGTTCACCGCGTTCAGCTACCCGCTCGCGTTCCTGCCGATCCCGGTCGCCTACTGGATCGTGAAGGCCGCGATGATCGCCGCGGCGCTGGCGTTCATCTGGACCGTCGACCGCTGCGCGCGGCTGCTCGGACGCGACCCGCGACCGGTGATCCTGCTGATCGCCGCCAACCCGATCTACGTGTTCTACGAGCTCGGCGGATTCCACAACGACTTCCTGATGCTGCTGCCGTCGATGGGTGCGGTCGCGCTGCTGCTCGCCCGCCGTGATCGCGCGGCGGGCGCCGTGCTGATGGTCGGGGTGGCGGTCAAGATGACCGTGATCGTGCTGCTGCCGTTCATGCTGATTGCCGCCAGGCCGCCGGAGCGGCGGCTGCGGCTGCTCGCCGGCTGCGCGCTCGCGACGCTGCCGCTGGTGGTGATTCAGCTGGCGCTGTTCGGGTCCTCTTTGCCGAACCTCGGCGTCCAGTCGCAGCTGATCACCGCCTTCAGCATCCCCAACCTGACGGGCCTCGTGCTCGGCCTCGGCGGCAGCACGAGCGGGCTGATCCGGCTTGCGAACATCGTCGTGGTGCTCGTGATCCTGTGGGGGCTCAGGCGCGACGACTGGGTCGCGGCCGCCGGCTGGGCGACGGTCGCGCTGATCTGCAGCGTTCCGTGGTTGATGCCGTGGTACGTCGTCTGGGTGCTGCCGCTGGCGGGGCTTGCCCACAGCCGGCGGCTGCGCCGCACCGCGCTGGTGTTCACCGTCTTCCTGGTGCTGACCTTCGTTCCCGAGAACGCCGCGGTGATGAACGCGATCGGCTTCAACCCGATGGGCTCGGCCTCCGACCAGGCCGCGATGGCCTACCAGCACCGGCTGCAGGGCACCTAGCTGTTAATCTCCGCTTTATGCGTCGCGCAGTCGAGGCGACGCCGTCGATGCGGGGCGTCGGCGTAGCCCCACCCGTCATCGCCGATCTCCCCGCGGTCGAACTCAAGCGGCGGTCGAGCCGGCGCCCGCCGCTGCACCGGCTGGAGTTGCTGCTGCTCGCGGCGTTCGCGCTCGTCTCGGTCTGGGTCCTGGGCGTCGACCTGTGGTACGCCGTGGTGCGCGGTCGCACGTGGACCGGCACCGACGGGATCTA
Source organism: Solirubrobacterales bacterium (assembly GCA_027315255.1). Classification (GTDB taxonomy): domain Bacteria; phylum Actinomycetota; class Thermoleophilia; order Solirubrobacterales; family Solirubrobacteraceae; genus Palsa-465. The sequence goes on from DAHUYL010000057.1 coordinate 22,330, forward strand.
CATCACCGATCAGATGCAGTACCTCGGCTGGATCAGGTCGGCGGCGCACACCGGGCTCGTCGCCGACCTGTTCGTCGTGCGCCCGACCGCCGCCGTCTACCTCCAGCCCGCGATTCTGATCTCCGGACTGTTGACGGCCGCCGGGCTCGCGCCGACGCTGGCGCTGCTGGTGTGGAAGCCGATCGCCGTCGGCGCGCTGTTCCTCGGATTCCGCGCGTTCGTGGTCCGGACGGTCGAGCGGCCCGGGCCGTGGCCGCGGTCGGCGGCGCTGTCGCTCGCGCTGTTCTACGGATGCTTCAGCAGCGTCTACGGCAGCTTCGGCGTCGTCGGCGACCTGTTCCCCGCCTTCCTGTCGTGGGGGTATCCGTTCGCCCTGCTCGCGATGGCGCTGCTCGTGGCAGCGCTGCTCAGCTACGACCGCGCCCGCGCGCAGGGGCGCTCGGCCTGGACCCCGGGACTGCTGGGAGCACTCGCCGGACTCCTGCATCCCTGGCAGGGAGAGGTCCTCGTCCTGACGGTGGCGGGCGCCGAGCTCGTCGGCGGAGCGCTCACCCGCGAGGAGCTGCGGCGCGGGCTCGAGTCCCCACGCGTGCGGCTGGCTACGACGACGATCGTGCTGGCGGCGATCCCGTTGCTCTACTACTACTCGCTCGGCAAGCTCAACAGCAACTGGGAGCTCGGGCAGGCCGCCTCGAAGCATCAGTTCCCGGCGCTGGCGATCGGGCTCGCGCTGGCGCCGCTGGCGCTGGTGGCGCTGCTCGGCGTGCGCCGCGCAGCGCGCGGGGGCTTCATCGGCCGCAGCATGCTCGCGTGGCCGGCCGCCTGCGTGGTCATCTATCTCCAGGGGCTGAGCTCGCAGGGGGCCACGCCGCTGCATGCGTTCGACGGCGTGACGCTGCCGCTCGCCGTGCTCGCGGTCAACGGCAGCCTCGCGGCGGGCTTCACGCGGCTGTGGCGCCCGCGGCTGATCGGGATCTGCCTGGTCGCGCTGTTCACGATCCCGACCACCTACTACGAGATGGACCAGGCGCGCCAGGCGGTCATGCCCAGCTCGGGCAACCCGAACTTCATCGCCGCGGCCGAGCGTCGCGCGCTCGAGTTCCTGCACCGCGATCCAACCCCGGGCGGGGTCATCTCGAGCCCGTACCTGGGGATGACCGTGCCCGGCGCCACCGGGCGGCACACGTACATCGGCAACTGCATCTGGTCCGAGCCCGGCTGCGCGACGCGGGCGGCGCTGACGAAGTCCCTGCTCGCGGGGCAGATGAGCGCGGCCGCCGCCAGGCAGCTGGTGCTCGTCTCGCACGCCCGGTTCGTGCTGGCGCCGTGCGGATCGGCAACCGCGCGGGTGCAGGCGCAGCTCAGGCCGATCACCGCCTCCGTGCGGCGGTTCGGCTGCGCCGCGGTCTTCCAGGTTCGCGCCTGAACGATCGTTCCCGCGTCCGGCCTGGCACAATCCCCGCCCTCATGCAGCGTCTGTTCGCGCTCCGGGGCGCAACCACCGTCGAGCGCAACGACGCCGGCGCCATCCTCGAGGCCACCGACGAGCTGATGCGGGAGCTGATGGCGCGCAACTCGCTCGAGCCGGCGGCGATGGTCAGCTGCATCTTCACGCTGACCGATGACCTCGACGCCGAGTTCCCGGCGGTCGCCGCCCGCGCGCTCGGCCTGAATCGCGTGCCGCTGCTGTGCACGCGGGAGGTCCCGGTTCCGGGCTCGCTGCCGCGCGTGATCCGCACGATGCTGCACTACTACGCCGAGCAGGAGCACGTCCCCAGGCACGTGTACCTCGGCGAGGCACGGGTCCTGCGTGCCGACCTCGACGCGGCCCAGTGAGCCGCCCGCAGGCGCCGCCCACGTCAGGCCGATAGCCTGGAGCCGAGCGATGCCGATCGAGTTCGCAGAGCGGATCAGGCGGATCCCCAGCTACCCGGTCGCCGGTGGCTACGACCTCGACGGGATGGCGCTGCTCGCCTCCAACGAGTCGCCGTTCGGGCCCGCCCCGGCCGTCGCCGAGGCCGCGGTGCGGGCGCTTCACGGCGCCAACCGCTACCCCGACCCCTCGTACGCGCCGCTGCGCGGCGGGCTGGCGGACCGCTACGGCGTCCCGCCCGAGCGGATCGCGCTCGGCGCCGGATCGTGCGACATCCTGCTGGCGGCCGGCGAGGCGCTGCTCGAGCCCGGGGCCGAGCTCGTCTACGCGTGGCCGGCGTTCAGCGTCTACCCACACCTGGCGGCGGCGTCGGGAGCGCGCGCGATCGAGGTCCCGCTCGACGCGGACGCCCGCCACGACCTCGACCGGATCGCCACCGAGGTGACCGTCGCGACGCGGCTCGTGCTCGTCTGCAACCCGAACAACCCGACCTCGACAGCGCTGCCGCTGGAAGCGGTCGAGCGGTTCCTCGCGCACATCCCGGAGCACGTGTGCGTGATCCTCGACGAGGCCTACTGCGAGCTGTCGCTGACGCTCGGCGACCCGTTCGCCTCGGTCGAACTGCTGCGGCGCTGGCCGAATCTCGTGCTGTTGCGCAGCTTCTCCAAGGTCTACGGGCTCGCCGGCCTGCGGGTCGGCTACGCGCTCGCGGGAACCGACGCGTTCCGGACCGCGGTCGACCAGGTGCGCCAGCCGTTCTACCTGACGAGCGCCGCGCAGGCGGCGGCGGTCGAGGCGCTGCGCCACCAGGACGAGGTCGAGCGCCGCGTCGTCGCGACGATCGCGGCGCGCTCGACGCTGGTCGACGGCGTGCGCGAGCTCGGGCTGTGGGTTGCCGCGTCCGACGCGAACTTCCTGTGGGTGGCGCTGCCGTCCGTGGACGCGGACGAGGTGGCGGATGCCGAGGCCGCGGTCGTCGCCGGGCTGCGCGACCGTGGCGTGCTGGTCCGTGCCGGCGCCGCGCTCGGCGGCCCGGGCCACCTGCGGGTCACGGTCGGAACCGACGGTGAGAACCGCCGCTTCCTCGACGCGCTCGCGCAGCTCGTGGACCGGCGCTGAGCGCCGCTCGATGAGTGGTTGCGAGCCCACAAGCCGCAACCACTCCTGACCCGCGCGGTCTGATAAGTTGACCGCGACGCGTATGAGCGCCGACCGCAACACCCATCTCCGCGGCTGGTCCTATCACGCGCGTCCGTACGCCTGGCGATTTAGCTAGGCGCTCGGCCGACACGACCTCACTGCCCCGGCCGGCGCGCGGGCAGAGCGACAAGAGGGGCCGAGCGCCGTCCTGTGGACAGACCGCGCCGCTTCTCTACAGTTCGACCCGGCGAGAGGACGACCTCATGCACCCCAGTCAGACCCGACCGATCGAGAGCTCCAGAGTGAAGCGCTCCAGACCAGCGCCGCCGCTGCACCGCGCCGCCGTGCCCGGCCCCGGGATCGTCGCCGACGCGGTGCGCGACCAGCGGATCGACCGGATCGTGCCGCTGCTGACCCCGCGCGAGCTGTTCGGCGAGCTGCCGCTCGAGCCGGACGAGACCCGCACGCTGCTCGCCGGCCGCGCCGCCGCCCATGCCGTGCTCGACGGCGAGGACGACCGCCTGCTGGTGATCGTCGGCCCGTGCAGCGTTCACGACCCGGTCGCGTGTCGCGAGTACGCGGGGCGGCTGGCGAGCGAGGCCGCACGGCTCGGCGACGACCTGCTCGTCGCGATGCGCGTGTACTTCGAGAAGCCGCGCACCACGGTCGGCTGGAAAGGGCTGGTCAACGATCCGCACCTCGACGGCTCGGGCGACGTCAACACGGGCCTGCGGGTCGCGCGCGGGCTGCTGCTCGACGTCCTGCGCCTCGGGCTTCCGTCGGCTGCGAGTTCCTCGACCCGATCACTCCGCAGTACATCTCCGACCTCGTCTCCTGGGGTGCGATCGGGGCGCGCACGACCGAGTCGCAGATCCACCGCCAGCTCGGCTCGGGCCTGTCGATGCCGGTCGGCTTCAAGAACCGCACCGACGGCAACATCCAGGTCGCGGTCGACGCGGTGCGCGCGGCGGCAACCCGGCACGCGTTCGCCGGGATCGACGCCGACGGCCGCTCCGCGATCCTGCACACCCGCGGCAACCGCGACTGTCACGTGATCCTCCGCGGGGGCCGCGGCCAGCCGAACTACGGTCCCGAGCAGGTCGCGCACGCCAGCCATCTGCTGGCGGCCGCGCAGCTGCCGGTGCGACTGATGATCGACGTCTCCCACGACAACTCCGGCAAGCAGCCGGAGCGCCAGCCGGAGGTTGCCGCCGCGATCGGCGAGCAGCTGGCCGCCGGCAACACCGCGATCGTCGGGGTGATGGTCGAGTCGTTCCTGGTCGCCGGCCGGCAGGATCCCGCCCCGCTGGAGACGCTCACCTACGGCCAGTCGATCACCGACGGCTGCCTCGGCTGGGATGAGACCGTCGCAGTCCTCGACAACCTCGCCGGCGCGGTGCGTGCCCGCCGCGCATGCAGATCGCGGTCGTCGGTCTCGGCCTGATCGGCGGCTCGGTCGCGCTCGCCGCCGCAGAGCGCGCGGGCGCAGCGGTCAGCGGCTGGGACGCCGATCCCGAGGCGCTCGAGGCGGCGCGCTCGCGCGGGGCCGTGCAGCACGCGGCGGCGTCGCTGGCGGAGGCGGTCGCCGGCGCGGAGGTTGTCTTCGTGGCAGTGCCTGTGGGTGCACTGCCACTCACAGTTCGGGCCGCGCTCGACGCCTGCGGCGACGGCTGCGTGGTCACGGACGTCGGCTCGGTCAAGCGCACGATCGTCGCGGCGACCTGTGACCAGCGGTTCGTCGGGGGTCACCCGCTGGCGGGCGCCGAGACCGCCGGGATCGCCCACGCCCGCGCCGACCTGTTCGACGGGGCTACCTGGTACCTGACGCCGACGGCCATCACCAGCGGCATCCTGTTCGAGCGGCTGCACCGGCTGTTGAAGGAGCTCGGGGCGCTGCCGGTGGCGATCGAGCCCGACGTCCACGACGCGCTGCTGGCGGTCGTCTCGCACCTGCCGCACGTGCTCGCGAACGTGCTCGCCGCCGAGGCGGCGGGGGCCCTCGGGGGTGGCGAGCGCCTGCCGGCCACCGGCCCCAGCTTCCGCGACGCGACGCGAGTCGCGGGCGCGCCGAGCGCGATCTGGACCGACATCTACCTGTCGAATCGGGACGCGCTGATCGCCCGGCTCGACGCGGTCGTGGCCCGACTCGCGGACGTCCGGGCTGCGCTTGCGGCCGGCGACGGCGACTGGATCGAGGCCTGGAACGACGCGGCCGCGGGCGATCGCCGGCGGTTGCTCGAGGCCGGCGGGCCCGGCGGCGAGCTGCACGAGCTGCGCGTGTCGGTCCCCAACCGTCCGGGCGTGATCGCCGAGCTCGCGCTGTCGCTGGGCCGCGCCGGGGTCAACATCACCGATCTGGCGCTCCACCCGGCGCCCGATATGAGCGAGGGGGTGGTCGCGCTGTGGGTGGCGGCGGCGCAGAGCGCCCGCGCTCGGCAGCTGATCGACGAGCTCGGGTTCCCCGTGGCACGGGCGTGAGCGGCGCGGTGCGCGTGGCGCCGGGGAGGCCGCCGTCGCGCTGGCAGGTCCGCGTCCCCGGCTCGAAGAGCATCACCAACCGGGCGCTGCTGCTCGCCGGCGTCGCCGCCGGCCGCTCGCGGCTGCGCCAGCCGCTGAGAGCCGACGACACCCTGGTGATGGCTCAGGCGCTGCGGGATCTGGGAGCCGGGGTGGAGCTCGACGGGGACGACTGGGTCGTGGACGGCCTCGGCGGGCCACCGCGAGCCGACGCCTCGCTGTGGTGCGGGATGGCCGGCACGGCCGGTCGCTTCCTGGTGCCCGTCGTCTGCGCCGGCCACGGACGGTTCACGCTCGACGCTCACGAGCAGCTGCGGCGCCGCCCGCTCGGGCCGGTGCTGTCCTCGCTTCGCTCCCAGGGGGCGGCGATCGGCGGCGATGCGTTCCCGCTGAGGATCGACGCCACCGGGCTGCACGGTGGCGTCGTCGACGTCGACGCATCGATCTCGAGCCAGTTCCTGAGCGGGCTGCTGATGGCTGCGCCGTTCGCGCGGGAACCGACCACGCTGCGGTTCGGTGCGCTCGTCAGCCGGCCGTACGTGCGGCTGACGCTCGAGACGATGGAGGCGTTCAGCGTCACCGTCGGCGTGGGCGACGGCGAGCTGGGGGTGGCGCCGCAGTCCTACCGTGCGGCCGACTACGCCGTCGAGCCCGACGCGTCGACGGCGTCCTACTTCATCGCCGCGGCGGCGCTCAGCGGCACGATGGTGACGATCCCGTGGCTCGACCTCGACGAGACCGGGCAGGGCGACACCGAGCTCGTCGACCATCTCCGGGCGATGGGCGCGGAGGTCGTCTCGCGGGGGCCGCTGACGCTCGCCGGACCATCGCGGCTGCGGGGAGTGACCGTCGACATGGCGAACAGCTCCGACGTGTTCATGACGCTCGCGTGCGTGGCGCCGTTCGCCGAGGGGCCGACGACGATCGAGGGGATCGGCCACGCCCGCGTGAAGGAGTCGGACCGGATCGCCGCGACCGCTTCGAACCTGCGCCGGCTCGGGATCCACGTCGACGAGGGGACCGATTTCCTGCGCGTGCATCCGGGTGTGCCCGTGGCCGATGTGCGGCTCCCGACCTACGACGACCACCGGATCGCGATGGCGTTCTCGCTGATCGGGCTCAAGGTGCCGGTCGTGCTCGAGGACCCGGACGTCGTCGCGAAGACCTGCCCGACGTTCTTTGCGCTGTGGCCGGTGACGGGCGCGTCGGTCTCAGGAGCGGGCTGAGCGGTTGGCTGACCGATGGTGATCGCGATCGACGGCCCGGCCGGCGCGGGCAAGTCAACGGTTGCCCGCGCCGTGGCGCAGCGGCTCGGCTTCACCTATCTCGACACCGGGGCGATGTACCGCTGCGTGGCGCTGGCGGCGCTCGAACGGTCCGCGGCGCCGGCGCAGGTCGCGGCGGCCCTCGAGATCTCGGTCGGCGCGCGGGTGCTGCTCGACGGCCGCGACGTGAGCGCCGCGATTCGCGCCCCGGCGGTGTCCGAGGCCGCCTCGCGCGCCGCCGCCGACCCGGCCGTGCGGGCGGCGATGGTCGCCGAGCAGCGGCGCCTGCTCGCGAGCGGCGACTGGGTTGCCGAGGGGCGCGACATCGGCACGGTCGTCGCCCCCGACGCGGCCGTCAAGGTGTTCCTGACCGCCGACGCCGGCGAGTGCGCCCGCCGTCGCGCGCTCGAGTTGGGAGCCGACCCCGGCACGGTGCTCGCCGAGCAGGCGATCCGAGACGAGCGCGACCGCAGCCGGGCGGTGGCGCCGCTCGAGCCGGCGCCCGACGCCGTGGCGCTCGACACGACCCGCCTGAGCGTCGAGCAGGTCGTCGCGCGGATCGCCGCGCTCGCCCGTGCCGCTCGCCCCTGAGCGTCGAGGTCGAGCACCCGCGTGACAGCTGCGTGACACCCCTCCTGGAAGAATGCCGCCGCGCGAGATGGCGCGGCACACGATCTGGACGGAATACGGGGCGAAGATGGAACTGGCTGGACGGACACGGCCGGCACGACCGGCGCCGGCGGCGCTGGCGGGCACCGGCGGGCCGTGCGGGTCGAGCGGCGTGTTCTCCGAGTCCGGGCTGACCGCGACCTGTACGTACTCGAGCGCGAGCAATTCGGGCCTGGCCGACACGTTCACGGTCCCGGCCGTAGCGACGAATCTGTCGATCGTCGCGGTCGGTGGCCTGGGCGGGAGCGGGGACTCAGGGGCGGCGGGAGGGTACGGCGCCTCGATCTCGGCAAGCGTGGCGACCGACGGGTTGAGCCAGTTGAACGTCGTCGTTGCCGGCAACGGCGGCGATGCCTCGGACAACCCGGGTGGTGCGGGAGGCTTCGGCGGCGGGGGAGCCGGCGGGGCAGGAGTCGCGTTCGGTGGTGGCGGCGGCGGTGGGGGGCAACCAGCGGTGCGGGCGGAGCGGCGGGCATGCCCGGCAACATCGCGAGCTCCGCCTTCTGCCCGGGGATGGGCGGCGCGGCTGGAGGTGCCCAGGGCGGCCTCGGGGGCGCGAGCCCGTGTGGCGTGACTGGGGGCAACGGCCAGCCGGGGCTGGGCGGTGCAGGCGGCGGGCCCACGGGCGCCGCTATCGGCGGCGGTGGGGGGTGGCGGCGGCGGTCACGGCGGCGGTGGCGGAGGGGGATCCGGCACACGGTCGCGGTGTCCAACAAGTTCGACGTGTTCGACATCCACATCGAGCCATCCGGGATCGCGCGCTTCACGGTCAAGGTCGCCGCCGGCGGGCTCGTGAACGTGCTGGAAACGGCATGGCTCGACAACTTCGCCGCGGCGGTGCGGAGCAGCAGGCTGCGGCAGCCGGCGTGGCGGCGGTTCGTGTTCGCGCGCGCCAGCCGGCGCACCAATGCCGCTGGCACGGTGCGTTCACCGTCGAGCCGAACGTTCGCGGCTCGCGGTTGGTCGCCCACCATCGCTTCGCGGTCCGGATCCGGCTCTGGGTCACCTTCCAACCGACCGGTGGCCAGCGCGGCAGACTCGGTTTCTACGGCCTGCTCGTGATCAACTGAAGCTGACCCGCTCTGACGGGATCGCCGACGCGGATCGTGCCGTCCGCCAGGATGTCGGCGCGCAGGCCGCCACGGTGTACGAGCGCGCGCAGCAACGGGCGCGTGGCGTAGCCGTCGACGACGGTGCACGGCTCGCACAGCCGCATGCCGCGCAGGCGCACCTCGCCGATCGTGAACTCGTGTCCGACCAGGCGGTTGAGATCGATTCCGCGGGTGACGAGGTTGCGACGGTGCTCGTCGGCCGCCAGCGGGGGCGAGAACGATGCGCACACCTCGTGCTCGATCAGCGTCAGCGCGCTGCCCGGAAGGCCGGACGGGAAGGTTCCGCGCCCCTCCGTATGACGATCGCCCTGCAGACCACGGCCGGCGATCGCGTCGGCGGCGTCGAGCGATTGCGATGGCGCGCCCGCGCTCGGGGCGACGAAGATCGATTCGAGCCGGCCGACCGTCGTCGGCGCCACGCTCGGCACGGGACGGGCGAGCGCGATGTCGCTCGCCGCGAGCACGAACCCGCGCTCGAGCGCGAACCCCTCGGCCGCCGGGGTGGGCGCGGGATCGAACACGACGCCCGACGGGACGCCGTACATCACGACCGCCCGCGGCCCGCGCTCTCCGGGTGCTCGACCGAGCCCGATCCATGGCCCCGGCCACGAGAACCCGGCCGGATCGGCGACCGGCACGAGCCCGAGCCCGAGCCCGCCGAGCCAGCGGGAGATCCGCCAGCCGCCGACATCCTCAGCGGGCGGCGGCAGCGGCACGTCCTCGAGCGCGAGCTCGAGGATGGTCGCCACGCACGCGGCGAACGTCGCCGCCTCGGAGGATCTCGCAGCCGCGATCTCGCGCATCGACGCGGACGATACCCGCGCGCTTGACTCTCCACCCGGTGGAGGCCCGATGATCGACGGCATGACGATCGGCCAGCTTGCGAGGCGCACCGGACTGTCCGTCCGGACGCTGCGTTTCTACGCCGACGCCGGGGTGCTGCCCGTCGCGGGGCGGACCGACTCCGGCTACAGGGTGTTCGCCGCCGACGCGGTGGCACGAGCCCGGCTCGTGCGCACGCTCCGCGAGCTCGGCGTCGGGCTGGACGACGTCAAGCGCGTGCTCGCCGCCGAGCTGTCGCTGGCCGAGCTCGCCGCGGCTCACGCGAGCGCGATCGATGCGCAGATCCGCACGCTGCGTCTGCAGCGCGCCGTGCTGCGCGCCGTTGCCCGGTCCACCGAACCGAAGGAGCTGGAACTGATGACCGATCTCACCACACTGACCGCCGATGAGCGCCGCCGCATCCTCGACGACTACCTCGACGCGGTGTTCGGGGATGAGCAGTCCGCCGTCGGCGAGCGGATGCGGATCGGCGCGCCCGAGCTGCCGGACGACCCGACCCCCGATCAGCTCGCCGCCTGGGTCGAGCTGGTGGGGTTGCTGCGCGATCCGGAATTCGTCGCCGCCAGCCGGCGGATGGCGCAGCGGGCACTGGGCGAAGGCACGGCGCCCGACCCCGACCAGTTCGAGCTCGGCAAGGCCGTCGTCGAACACGCCGGCGCGGCGCTCCGCGCGGGCGTCGCACCGGAGTCGGCGCAGGCGCTGGCGGTGGTCGAGCGGCTCGAGCGGCTCGCGCCGGGCGGGCCGGAGGACCGCCGCACGGCCGCCGATCGGATCGAGGCGTTCAGCGACCGGCGGGTCGCGCGCTACTGGGCGCTCGTCGCGATCGTGAACGGCTGGCCTGACCGCCAGGCACGGGCCCCCGGCGAGATGTACGACGCCTGGGAGTGGTACGGATTGGCGCTTCGGGCGCATGGCTGAAGGTCGATCACACCGCGCGAGGCGCGGCTCCCCGTCTGCCGGTTTCGGTTCCCTGCGTTGAATTGGGGAGCCGGCGTCGGCTGACGGGCTCGCGCCGCGGCATGCTCGACACGCTCGTGGCCGGCACCACCGATCCTGTCGTGTTGGCTGAGCTCGCGCGCGGGCAGGTGCGCAAGAAGATCCGTGCGCTCCGCGGGGCGCTCGTCGGCCGCTTCGATCACGAGCACGCGCGCGTGATCGGCCAGATCCTCGCGTACACCGGCTTCTCGACGAGGCGATAGACCGGCTCTCGAGCGATATCGAGGAACGGATTGCGCCCTTTCGCGGCGCAGCGTGAGCTGCGGCTGAGCATCCCCGGCGTCAAGCAGCGTGCCGCCGAGGTGCTGATCGCCGAGATCGGTATCGACATGACCGCCTTCCCCACCCCCAAGCAGGGCCGAGTGTGCCCCGGCAACGACCAGTCCGCCGGCAAACGCCGCTCCGGAGCCACCCGCAAAGGCAGCAAATGACTGCGGGGCTGATTGATCGAAGCTGCGCTCGCCGCGACCAAGACCAAGGACTGCTACCTCGCCGCCCAATACCAGCGACGCCGCGGCCGCCGCGGCCACTCCAGCTCCAGAGCCATCACCGCAGTCGGCCACTCGTTCCTCACGATCGCCTGGCACATGCTCACCAACGGCGAGCTGTACTGCGAACTCGGCGGCCACTACTGCACCCGCCAGAACCCAGAGAAGACCACCAGGCGGCTCGTGCGACAGCCCGAACCGCTCGGCCACGTCACGCTCGAGCCCCGGGAGGTCGCCGCGTGACGAGGTTTTCGCTTCAGAGGCGTTCACGCCGACGGGGCGGATGCGAGTCAGTCGAGTCGCGCCACCGCGTCCGTTGCTGCGCCTCGGCGGAGGGTGGCGCGGCGACCGGATGCGCTCATCTTGAATGTGGGCGGTGACGGGGCGCCAGCGTCCATTTCGCCCACCAGCGCCGGCATGGTGCGCGCCATCGGGCGATCGGGCTCTCCCAGCGCCCGATCGCCCGACGGCGCCGAACCGGCGGATGCTGTTGGGCTGATCGGTCCCCAGAAACCGGTGCGGCGGCGATGGGCCGGCGACTGACGCGGCGCGCGCCTGCCCGGGGCGGCACGCGGCGCTCGCGGCGCTCGCGGCGGGCGAGCAGAGCCCCACGGACCGGGCGACTACGCTTCCGGTCCGCATGAAGGTTGCAATCGTCGGATATCCGAATGTCGGCAAGTCCTCGCTGGTCAACCGCCTGACCGGTTCACGCGAGGCGGTCGTGCACGAGCGGCCCGGGGTGACCCGCGACCGCAAGGAGCTCGGCACCGACTGGAACGGCCGCGAGCTGTCGCTGATCGACACCGGCGGGGTCGACCTCGAGGACCGCGACGGGCTCGCCCGCCAGATCCAGGGCCAGGCGCGGGCGGCGATCGACGACGCGGACCTGGCGGTGCTGGTCGTCGACGCGCGCGCCGGCCTGCGGCCGGGCGACCTCGAGATGGCCGAGCTGCTGCGGGGCGTGCCGCTCCCGGTGATCGTCGCGGCCAACAAGATCGACACCGTCGCCGACCTGCCCCTGGCGGCAGAGTTCCATGCGCTGGGGCTTGGCGACCCGGTCGCCGTGTCCGCCGCGCAGGGGCTCGGCACCGGCGACCTACTCGACCGGATCGTCGAGCTCGGACCGTCGGCGGCGGCCGAGCTGGCTGCCGAGGGCGTGGAGGAGGATCCGATCCGGTTGGCCGTGATCGGTCGACCGAACGTCGGCAAGAGCTCGCTCGTGAACCGCTTCGTCGGTTCAGAGCGGGTGATCGTGTCGGACATCGGCGGGACCACCCGCGACGCGATCGACCTGCCGATGCAGTTCGGGGAGCGGCGCCTGATCCTGATCGACACCGCCGGACTGCGGCGCCAGGCAAAGGTCGGAGAGTCGCTCGAGTACTACACGTCGCTGCGCTCGCGCCAGGCTGCCGAGCGCGCCGATGTCGCGCTCGTCGTCTGCGACGCCACCGACGGGGTGACCGCCCAGGACTTCCGGGTCGCGGAGCTGGCGATGCAGACCGGCTGCGCGACGGCGCTGGTGCTGAACAAGTGGGACCTCGTCGGCACCGTTGGCGCGGCCGTGGGGCCGGACGAGCTCGCAGGGGAGCGCGTCCGGGTCGCGCGGAAGCTGCGCCTGCGTCCCCGGATCCTGACCGCGAGCGCCCTGAGCGGGCGCCATGTCGAGCGGATCCTGGTCGAGGCAGTGGCGCTCGCCGACCGTGCCCGCGGGCGGATCCCGACGCCACAGCTCAACCGCTTCCTGTCCGACGTCGTCGCCGCGCGCCAGCCGCCGGCCGGCAAGGTGCGAGGCGGGGCCGGCCAGCGCCTGAAGCTGCTGTTCATGACGCAGACGGGCGAGCGGCCACCGCGCTTCTCGATCCAGGTCAACTCGCACGCGCTCGTCACCCGGGATTACGCGTACTACCTCGAGAACCGGCTGCGCGACCGCTACCGGCTGGAGGGGGTCCCGCTGGTGATCGACTTCGTCGAGCGGGCGGAGCGTCGCGGCCGGGTTGCGCGGCACGGGCGCGGCTGAGCGGGATCCGGGCGCGCCTCGGCAGGAGAGCCGCGCGACGCGATCGGTGCGGTTCGCGACCGCTCGGCCTGTACGCTGTGCGGACCTATGACCTCATTCTCTGACAACGAATTCCTGTTCACCTCGGAGTCCGTCACCGAGGGACACCCCGACAAGGTGGCCGACCAGATCTCCGACGGCGTGCTCGACGCGGTGATGCGCGACGACCCCTCCGGTCGCGTCGCCTGTGAGACGCTCGTCAACACCGGGCTGGTCGTCGTCTCCGGCGAGATCACGACCGAGACCTACGTCGACATCCAGGAGGTCGCCCGCGAGACGGTGCGCCGGATCGGCTACACCGACGCGAACTACGGGTTCGACTACAAGACGTGCGCGGTGATCAACGCGATCGACAAGCAGTCACCGGACATCGCGCAGGGCGTCGACAGGGCGTGGGAGACACGGACCGCTCCCGGCGACGAGGACGCGCTCGACGTCGCCGGCGCCGGCGACCAGGGAATGATGTTCGGCTACGCGACGAACGAGACCGAGGAGCTGATGCCGCTCCCGATCGCGCTCGCCCACAAGCTCGCGAAGCGGCTGGCCGACGTCCGCAAGGCCGAGATCGTGCCGTACCTGCGACCGGACGGAAAGACGCAGGTGACGGTTCGCTACGTCGACGGAAGGCCCGTCGAGATCGTCAAGCTGCTGATCTCGACCCAGCATCGCGACGGCGCCGAGTCGCTGATCAAGGAGGACCTCTGGGAGCACGTCGTCGAGCCGTCGCTGCCGCAGGAGCTGTACGACGCCCGCATGCTGCACAAGCAGTTCATGGTCAATCCGACCGGCCGGTTCGTGATCGGCGGGCCGATGGGCGACTGCGGGCTGACCGGCCGCAAGATCATCGTCGACACCTACGGCGGCATGGCGCGCCACGGCGGCGGCGCCTTCTCGGGCAAGGATCCGTCGAAGGTCGACCGCTCGGCGGCGTATGCGGCGCGGTACGTGGCCAAGAACGTGGTCGCAGCCGGGCTGGCGGATCGCGTCGAGGTGCAGGTCGCGTACGCGATCGGGGTCGCCCACCCGGTGTCGGTCATGGTCGAGACGTTCGGGACCGAGAAGATCTCGCGCGAGCGGCTGCTGGCACTGATCGACGAGCACTTCGACCTGCGGCCGGGGGCGTTCCGAAACTACCTGAAGCTGCACCGGCCGATCTACCAGAAGACCGCCGCCTACGGCCACTTCGGTCGCGAGGACGCGGACTTCACGTGGGAGTCGACCGACAAGGCCGACGTCCTGCGCCAGGCGGTACGAGTCGGCGCGCCGGGCTCGGTCCTCAGCGCGTGACGCGGTCGTTCGGCTGAATCCGCCGGCGACTCGAGCGGATTCCTCGACCGATCACGGCTCGCCAACCCTCTGCAGATCGTGCAGCGCGCGGTCGACCGTCCGCGCGATCTGCCGCGGGTCGGCGACGCCGCGGAACGAGAAGTCGTAGTCGGCGCTACCGGCCGTGTCGAACTCGACCGTGCCGACACGCAGGAGCCGCTCGAGCAGCGACTGCTGCGAGTTGACGTTCTGGACGCGCTCGAGCCGTGTCTCGCGGACGTCACGCGACAGCAGCCCGTGATCGATCGTGAGCCGCTGATCGGTGATCGTGTAGGTGGTCGTCATCCGCCGCGTCAGCCCGAGCAGGATCACCACGACGAAGACCACGAGCACGGCGACGATCACCCACAGGACCTGCACGGTGCCGTCCGCGATCGCGCCGGCAGCCCCGGCGCCGATGCCGGCCAGGATCGCGAGCAGGATCCCCTTCATGTGAAAGCCCGCCATCGACCGCCACGACGGGTGGCCGTGGAAGAACACCTGCTCGCCCGGGGTCGGTCCGGTGTCGCTCGGTCTGGGCCCCATCCTGGCGCCACTCTACGCTCACCCGCGCCGATGAAAGATCGCACCGACTCGAGGATCGACCCCGCCCGCCCGTCGATCGCCAAGGTCATCCCGCTGACGACGACGCGCGCGATCCGGGGCGAGTTCGACTACCGGCTGCCCGAGGAGGGAGCGGATGCCGGCATCGGCTCGCTGCTGCAGGTCCGGTTCGGCGGGCGGGCGATCGTCGGCGTCGTCGCGGAGCTGGCGGCACGGTCGGACCTGCCCGAGGAGCGGCTTGCGACCGCCGAGCGGGTGCTACCCGTGCGCCTGCCGGCCGATCTGGTCGAGCTGGGGCAGTGGCTTGCCAGCGAGTACTGCTCGACCCCCGCGCGGGCGCTGCAGCTGATGCTGCCGCCCGGAGCGCTGAGCGGAGCGGCGGAACGGCAGCTGCTCGTCGCGGCGGTGACCGACGCCGGCCGCGCGTCGCTGGGCGATGGCACGGCGCTGAGCGCCACGCAGCGGGCCGCGCTCGAGCGGCTCGCCCGGGCTGACGGCGAGCTGCTCGCGGCCGAGCTCGGCTCCGAGCTGCTGCGCCGGCTCGAGCGCCGCGGGCTGGTGTCGATGCGGCGGACAACAAGGCGCCTGCGCGTCGATCGGCACGCGGTTTCGAGCGTCGCCGCGCATGCGCCGGCGCTGACCGCCGAGCAGCGGGCCGCGCTCGGTTCGGTTCTCGCTTCGCTCGCGCGCGGCGCTCGGGTTGCGCCGTTCCTGCTGCACGGGGTCACCGGCTCCGGCAAGACCGAGGTATACCTGGCCGCCGCGGAGGCCGCCACACAAGGCGGCCGCAGCGCGATCATCCTCGTCCCGGAGATCGCGCTGACACCGCAGGCGCTGGCCCGGTTCGAGGCGCGCCTCGGCGAGGTCGTGGCGGTGCTGCACTCCGGGCTGTCCGACGGGCAGCGGCGCGCCGAGTGGCTGCGGCTGGCCCGCGGCGAGGCGCGGGTGTGCGTCGGCGCGCGGTCGGCGGTGTTCGCGCCGCTTGCGAACCTCGGCCTGATCGTCGTCGACGAGGAACACGAGAGCTCCTACAAGCACGAGGGCGATCCGCGCTACGACGCGCGCGAGGTCGCCGAGCGGCGTGCGCACGTGCACGGCGCGGTGCTGATCGCCGGCAGCGCCACGCCGCGCCCGGAGAGCTTCGCCCGCTATGCGCGGCTGCCGCTGCGCCGCCGGGTCGATGGCCGCCCGCTGCCCGCCGTCGAGATCCTCGACATGCGCGGCAGCCACCACCCGCTGCACGCGCGCACGCGACTCGCGCTCGCCGACGTGCGGCGTGCCGGCGGCAAGGCGATCGTGCTGCTGAACCGCCGCGGCTGGTCGAACTTCCTGTCCTGCGGCGAGTGCGGGCGGGTGTGGATGTGCCCCAACTGCGAGGTCGCGCTCGTGCTGCATCGCGCCGGAGGGTTCGTCGCCTGTCACCACTGCGGGCACCGCTCGCGCATCCCTGGTCGCTGCCCCGACTGCGGCTCGGTCGCGGTCGCCCGCCACGGGGTCGGGACCGAGCGGCTCGAGCACGAGCTGCGTGCCGCGCTCGGTGCCGATGCGAGCTTCCCGGTGCTGCGGCTCGATGCCGACGCACCCGGGATCATGGCGCGCGCCCGAACGCTCGAGCGGTTCGCCGCGGCACCCGCCGGTCTGCTCGTCGGCACGCAGATGGTCGCCAAGGGCCACGACTTCGCCGACGTCGCGCTCGGCGTCGTGCTCGACGCCGACGGCACCCTGCGGTTCCCCGACTTCCGCGCCGAGGAGCGGACGTTCGCGCTCGTCACCCAGCTCGCCGGCCGGGCCGGCCGGGGCGGCAGCGGCCACGTGCTGGTGCAGACGATGGCGCCGACGGCGCGCGCGATCGTGCTGGCGGCCGAGCACGACTCGGAGCGGTTCCTGGCCGGCGAGCTCGAGCGTCGCCGCGCGCTCGGCTACCCGCCCTTCCGGACGCTGATCCGGATCGTGTGCGGCGCCGTCGAGGCCGACGCCGTCGCCGCGGCCGCTGCGGCGTTGCGAGAGCGCCTGGACCCGCCGGGGGCGACGGTGCTCGGCCCGGCGCCG
>DAHUYL010000069.1 GCA_027315255.1 Solirubrobacterales bacterium
CGCCTTCGTCGGCCGTGGGGGAGCGCTGCCGCGCTCGAGCCAGACCTCGTAGATCTTGCCCGCGCCGGGCTGCGCCAGCCGGTTGACGATCAGCTCGGCGCGGTCGCCTGTGACCCGGACCCGGGCGTCTCCGACCTGAGCGGCGTACACGCGCACGGACGCGCCACCCGGGCTGGACGAGAGCGCGGCGCCGGCCACCCCCGCACCCACGAGGGCGACCGCCCCGAGGCCGGCCAACGCGGGCCGCGGCAGCCCCCAGGCGATCCGGCGGGGGCCCTTGGCGAGCGTCGCCTCACGGCGGATCTCCTGCATCACCCGCCGTCGCAGCCGGCGCGGCGCGGGGTGTTGCGGCGCCGACATCGGCAGCGCGTCGACGACCGAGCCGAAGCCGTCGACCTCTGCTCGGCAGACGGCACATGTCTCGAGGTGGCGGCGGAACGCCTCCGCTTCGCGGGGTTCGAGCGCTCCGAGCGCGTACGCCGCGGCGTCCGCGCCGCAGTTCTCAGCGTCCGACATGTTCGCCTCCCGCGTCATGCTACGACCCCGAGCGGGTCGGCAAGCGCCGAGCGCAGCTTCGTCATCCCGAGCCGCATCCGGCCCTTCACGGTTCCCGGCGGGAGCGCCAGCAGCTCGGCGATCTCGGTGTGGGTGAACCCACCGAAGTACGCGAGCTCGATCACGCGCCGCTGCTCGGCCGGAAGCGACTCGACCGCGGCTTTGACGACCCGCGCCTGGTCGCGCCGCTCGACCTCGACCTCCGTACGCTCGCCGGTCTCGAGGCGGTCGGCGAGGCCGTCGTCGCTGACGTTCCTGCCCTCGCGGATCGCGTTGTGGCGGAACGCGTCGATCGTCCGGTGGTGCACGGCGCTGAGGATCCATGACCTGACGCTGCCGCGAGCGGGGTCATAACGGGCCCCGGTCCGCCACAGCGACACGAACGTGTCCTGGACGATGTCCTCGGCCAATGCCCGGCGGCCGCACATCCGGAACGCGAGCGAGAACGCAGGCCCGGCGTGCCGGTCGAACAGCACCTCGAACGCTCGAGCGTCGCGACCGCGGACGAGATCCATCAGGTCCTCGTCGGCGAGCGACGTGAACGGCGCAGCTCGGCTCTCTCTGGAAGTCAGGAACACAGCGGGATCAGCAACCTATACGGCGACGCGGTGGAGCCGGATCACTCGATCGGTCGCGATCGGCTCAGCCATCGGCTTCCCACGCGACGCCGGCGAACTGGCGGAGCAGCTTCTCGCCGCGGTCGGGATTGAGCGAGGCGACCCAGGAGATGCGGCCGAGCAGATGCGCGCGGAAGTCAGGGACACGGTCGCGGTTCTGCGATGCGGGGCCGTGGACGCGCGCGTTGTGCAGGATCGCCTTGAGCACGTCGTACTCGTGGCGGGCGACGTTGAGCCGCTGGTTGACGACGACGCCACAGACGCGCTGGCGGCCGGCGCGGGTGGTGAGCGTCGACTTGCGGTGGTTGACGGCGAACCCCTCGTCGCGGGCGATCTCGGCAACGGCCCGACGGAGCGTGCTCGCGGCGCCGATCAGACGCGCCGGCCCTGAGAAGGTCAGGTCGTCGGCGTATCGGGAATAGCTGCTGTCGAGCGACGCCGCGAGCCCCGCGAGCCGGCGGTCGAGCCGGAACGCCGCGAGGTTCGCGAGCGCAGGTGAGGTCGGAGCCCCCTGCGGCAGGTGGGGGGTCGCAAGCCGGCGGCCGAGGCGATGATGCGCATCGATCTCCGCGGCGCCAACAGGACGCGGAAGCGAGTGCCAGAAGCCCGACGGGACAACGTTCGTGCTGAGCGCGCCGAGCGTCCAAGCGACCGACTCGGGATAGCCCGCGGTGCGGAAGATGCCGTAGATCCGGCCGGCCGCGATCGATGCGAAGAAGTCCTCGAGGTCGAGGCGCACGACGACGAACTGCCCCGTGTGCAAGCGGGCGTGGGTGCGGACCGAGCGTCCGCGGGTGAAGCCGTGCGAGGCCTCGTGCGCAGGGATCCAGTCGAGGATCTCGTGCAGGATCCGCCGCTGGATCTGCTTCAGCGCCAGCTTCGGGCGCTCGATCACCCGGGCAGGTCGGCCCGGGCGCGCCAGCGTCGCGTACCGGTAATGCCGCAGCCGCTCGTCGCCGACGACGCGCTCGAGCCCGCGAGCGTCGGCCAACCAAGCGAGCGCGCCATCGTCGACGCCCAGCCACGTCGCGAGCGAGCCCAGCGAAGCGACCTCCGGCACCGGCCAGCGCCGGCGCCCCATCGCCGGCTCCGGCACGAGCCAGCGCCGGACCCGTGGCGGCTCGGCCTCAGCCGAATCAACTGGCCACGCGTGCAGCGCCCGCTCGACGAAGCGGGCGAGCTCCCGCGGGCGGTCGAGCGGCGGCTCGCGGTAGGCAGCCAGCACCTCCCGCGCAACCGAGCGCACCCACGCTGGGCGCGGATCGAGGGCGCGACCCGCCCGGTCGACGAGCGCTCGCTCGTTCCACACCCCGGCGAGGAACGCGTCCGCGATGCAGCGGGACAGGTAGGCGCGGATGCGGGCGTCGTACACGGGCGGGATTCGGTGGAGCGGGTCGCCGTTCGATAGCGTCACGGGCCGCGACGTCGCGTGACCGAGTCGGGGTGGATGCGCCCTCCGGGCGCCGACCCCGCTCCGGGGCTACCCCGGGGCACCGTCGTAGCTGGCAAGCGCATCGCGAGCCCTCCGCTGCATCCAAGGAAGCAGTTAAGGGCACGCACGACTGAAGCGCGGTCGGCGCGCGACGTCGCGATCATCGTGGGCGAGTCACTCACCGCCAGGCTCGTCGCCGGGTGCGCCGCCGGTCGCCAGCGGCGTCGCGTAGAAGGCGGCGACCGCCGCGCAGATCGCGAGCGTCGCGTACGGCGACACCGCAGCGATCGCGGTCGCAACCGCGTACGGCGCGATCCCGGTCACACCGCGAGCGAGGATCTGGCGCCGGCGGGCCCGCGACAGCCGCTCGCCGAGCATGTGGGCCTTGCGGAACAGGATGTGCCAGTTCAGCCAGACGAATGCCATGCTCATCAGCAGGAACGCGCCCGCGTAGACGCCCGCGGCGAGATTCTCCCCCTGGCCGCGCTTCAGGTACGCCGCGATCAGCGACGTCGCGAACGGGATCACGCCGATGCAGAGCAGCAGCAGCAGGTTGATCAGCAGGATCGCGTGGTCGGCGCTGGCGAGCCGGCCGATCGCGGCGTGGTGGTTGATCCAGACGATCCCGATCGTGATGAACGACGTGACGTAGGCGGCGTACACCGGCCAACGACTCAGCAGCTCGGCGGCGAGGCTGTGGCCGTGCTTGGGCGACGGCACCGTGATGTTCAGCACCAGCAGCGTGATCGCCACCGCGATCACGCCGTCGGAGAAGGATTCCATCCGGTTGGTGCTCACAGCAGAGCGCTCTGCGACCCGTCCGCGCGCACGATATCCGAGCCCGAGGCGGCGCTCAGGGCGCCCGGCGCCGCCGCGGGATCGGGCCCTCGCGCTTCCAGGCCGACCCCGGACGCCCGGGCATGACCAGCAGCATGATCAGCAGCCCGACGACCGACAGCAGCAGCCCGAGCGTCAGCCCGACCCGCTCGCCGTAGCCCTTGCGCTCGGCCAGCCAGGCGCTGCCGGCCGCCGACAGCAGCCAGGCGAACAGGAGGTACAGCGCCTTCGCGCCGATCAGACCGAACAGGATCATCGCTTCACCTCATGCCCCAAGGTACGCCCGCTGGACCTCGGGATCGACGCGCAGCTCCGACGCCGGGCCGGAGAGCACCACCCGGCCGGTCTCGAGCACGTACCCGCGGCGGGCCGCATCGAGCGCGTAGTTGGCGTTCTGCTCGACCAGCAGGATCGCCATCCCGTCGCGGTTGATCTGGGCGATCGTCTCGTAGATCCGCTGGACCAGGAACGGCGCGATCCCCATCGAGGGCTCGTCCAGCATCAACAGCCTGGGGCGCGCCATCAGCGCGCGACCGATCGCGAGCATCTGCTGCTCGCCGCCCGACATCGTCCCCGCCTTCTGGCGCTCGCGCTCGCGCAGGCGCGGGAACAGCTCGAACACGCGCTCGATGTCCTGCGCGATCTCGGGACCGCGCCGGCGGTGCGCCCCGAGGTCGAGGTTCTCGCGCACGCTCATCCGCGCGAAGCAGTGGCGACCCTCGGGCGCCAGCGCGATCCCGTGCCCGGCGATCTCGTGCGCCGGCACGCGGGTGATGTCACGTCCCTCGAGCACGACCCGCCCGGAGCTGGCCGGGGTGAGCCCGCTGATCGCGCGCAGCGTCGTCGACTTGCCGGCGCCGTTGGAGCCGATCAGGGTGACGACCTCGCCCTCCTCGACCGTCAGCGAAACGCCCTTGAGCGCCTCGATCGAGCCGTAGTGCGCTCGGATCTCGTCGACCTCGAGCACGGGCATCAGCCGCGCACCACCATCAGAAGTCTTCCTCCCCCTGCTCCGCGGAGGGGTCCTGCTTGCCGAGGTACGCCTCGATCACGAGCGGGTCGTTGCGCACGTCGGCGGGCGAGCCCTCGGCGATCTTCTCGCCGTGATCGAGCACCGTGATCCGCTCGGAGACGCCCATCACGACCTTCATGTCGTGCTCGATCAGCAGGATCGTCAGCCCCAGGTCGCTGCGCATCTTGCGCATGAACTCGGTCAGCGCCGCGGACTCGTTCGGGTTCATCCCGGCGGTCGGTTCGTCGAGCAGCAGCAGCTTCGGCTCGCTCGCGAGCGCCCGCGCGATCTCGACCCGCCGCTGGTCACCGTATGACAGGTGGATCGCGAGCCGGTCAACCCCCCGCTTCAAGCCCACGTACTCGAGCAGCTCGCGGGCGCGATCGCGGGCCGCGTGCTCCTCGTGCACCACCCACGGGGGGCGGAAGATCGATCCGAACAGCCCGGCGCGCAGCCGCGAGTGGCGGCCGATCATCACGTTCTCGACCGCCGTCATCGCGCCGAACAGGCGGATGTTCTGGAACGTGCGGGCGACGCCGAGCGAGGTGATCACGTCGGGCCGCTTGCGGGTGATGTCGCGCCCGTCGAAGAAGATCCGGCCCGCCGTCGGCTTGTAGAGGCCGGTGAGCATGTTGAACAGCGTCGTCTTGCCGGCGCCGTTCGGCCCGATCAGCGAGACGATCGACCCTGCCGGCACGTCGAACGCGACCGACGACACGGCCACGAGCCCGCCGAACTCCTTCGTCACGCCGTCGGCGAGCATCACCGCCCGGGTCGCGGACGGCGCCGCCGGCGAGGCATCCGCCACCCCCATCACGCCGCCCCCGCCCCCTCGCCCCCCGCCTCGACCAGCTGCGCGTCCTCGGCGGCGACCTCGGCCGTCAGCTCGAGCCGCCGGCGGCGCTCGGGGAACAGCCCCTGCGGGCGGATCACCATCACGATCACGAGCAGGAAGCCGAAGATCCCGAACGACAGCTGCGTCAGGCTGAAGTTGAGCCCGAACTTCTGCGGCAGCGTGTTCAGCACGTCGGGGATCAGGTAGTAGTTGATGTAGGACAGGAGCAGCGCGCCGAGGACCGCGCCCCAGATCGACCCGAGCCCGCCGATGATGATCATCGCGAGCACGAAGATCGAGAACGAGAACGCGAACTGGCTGGCGTTGACGGTGGTGGCGTAGAAGCCGAGGAACACCCCGGACATGCCACCGAACGCGGCGCCCATCGCGTACGCCAGCAGCTTCGTCTTGACGAGCGGGATCCCCATCGAGACCGCCGCCACCTCGTCCTCGCGCAGCGCCACCCACGCGCGCCCCAGGCGCGAATCGCGGACCCGCAGGTTGACGAACAGGACGATCAGCACGATCACGTAGATCAGCCAGTACCACGGCCGCAGGTCGAGCAGAGAGAACTTCCCGACCAGCGGGAAGTACGGGAGGTCGAGCGCCGAGATGCCGAGGTTGCCGGCGGTCAGCGTCTGGCCGCCGCCGACGTGGATGTCGGTGCCGTTGACGGCGACGACGCCGATGATCTCGCCGAACGCGAGCGTCACGATCGCGATGTAGTCGCCGCGCAGGCGCAGCGTCGGCAGCCCGATGATCGTGCCGGCGACGGACGTGATCAGGATCGCCGCCAGCAGGATCAGGACGAAGTTGAGATGGATGCCGATCGAGCCGCTCAGCGCCGACGACAGCACGTTGACGTGCGCGGTGAAGAAGAAGCTCGAGCCGAACCACCCGACCGAGTAGGCGCCGAACGCGTAGAACGCGACGTAGCCGAGGTCGAGCAGCCCGGCGAAGCCGACGACCACGTTCAGCCCCAGCGCCATCACCACGTATGCGAGCGCGATCACGGTCGCGTTGAGGAAGTCGCTCGCCGGCGGGACCAGCAGCGGCAGCACGATCCCGAACAGGATCAGGGCGACCGCGAGCAGGCGCGACCACCACCACGGCAGCCGCTGCTGTAGCGCCGCACGCCACTCCGCGAGCTGGGCGCGGAGCTCGCTCACCCGGCCTCCCGCGTCTCCTCGCCGAGCAGCCCGCGCGGCTGCAGCACCATCACCATGATCAGGTAGCCGAACACGACCGCCTCGGTCCACTGCGGACCCAGGCGCGCGTCGGACAGCTCCTGGATGCATCCGATCAGGAGGCCGCCGAGGACGGCCCCGCGGACGTTGCCGATCCCGCCCATGACCGCCGCCGTGAACGCGATCAGCCCCGCTTCGAACCCCTGGAAGTACCAGACGGTCGTCTCGTACAGCGCGTACACGAGCCCGGCCGCGCCGGCGAGCATGCCGCCGAGCATGAACGTGAGCGAGATCGTGTGGTCGACGTTGATCCCCATCAGCCGCGCCGCCTCGGGGTCCTGCGCAGTCGCGCGCATCGCCCGCCCCGGCCGCGTCCGCAGGATGAACCAGGTCAGCCCGAGCACGAGCGGGGCGGTGACCGCGAACGCGAGCAGGTCGGCGCGGTGGAGGATCACGCCTGAGATGTGGATCACCGTGGCGTTCTCGTGGATCAGGTCGCTGACGCCGACCGGCGAGCCGCCGTTCCACAGCAGGCCGACGTTCTGCAGGATGAACGAGAAGCCGACCGCGGTGATCAGCGGCGCCAGCTTCGGCGCCGAGCGCAGCGGCCGGTAGGCGACGCGCTCGATCAGCACGTTCAGCGACCCGCACACGAGCATCGCCACGACCAGCGTCAGCAGCAGCCCGCCGATCAGCGGCAGCGTCCCGGTCGCGGTCCCGAGGCCGATCGCCGTCCAGAAGCTGACGGCGGTGAACGAGCCCATCGTGAACACGTCGCCGTGGGCGAAGTTGATCAGCTCGATGATCCCGTAGACGAGCGTGTAGCCCATCGCGATCAGCGCCCAGATGGCGCCGTTCGACAGGCCCTGGAGCAGGTTGAAGCCGAGCTGCGTCAGGTCGTGGCGGACGACGACATGACCGCCCACGAAACCGGCCTGGTAGCCGCTGATCAGATCGTGCAGGCCGTAGTAGGCGGGCAGCGCCGCGAGCGCACCCACCAATCCCCAGCGACCGACGTAGCGACGGGCAAGCGCCAGCGACCTGGCGACGAACAGCGGCGCACGCGGCTTTAGCTGAAGGGCTTCCAAGTTGGGCGAGAGGGTACGGGCTTCCGCGTTGCCGTGATCAGTCCGGAGGGGGCGCCGACATCGGCGCCCCCTCCGGGACCCGGTCCTTGATGCCTTTCGCCTACAGGACCTTGGTCGGCGTCAGCGTCTTGGCGAACACCGGGTCGCCGCTCGGGCCGACCTTGTACAGGCCGTAGGACTTGAGCGTCGTGTCGCCGCTGCTGGTGAACCCGAACGTGCCGAGCACCGAGCTGTAGGACTTGAGCGAGAACAGCGCCTTCAGCACGTCGGCCTTGTTGTTGCCGTTGGCCCCGAGCTTGGCGATCGTGTCGAGCCCGAGCTTCATCGCCGCGTAGCCGTAGATCGCGTAGGGATCGGGGTTGGAGACGTGGTAGGCCGCCTTGTAGGCCGCCAGGAACGCCTTGCCTCCCGGATACGCGGTCAGGTTCAGGGTCGCGACCGTGCACAGCAGCTTCTTGTCGATGCTGGCCGGCACGCCACCGGACTTGGCGTTGGTCCACGAGCTCGTGCACATCCCGTCGGGGCCGAGGATCGTCGCGTTCGGCAGCGCCGCGTTGACGTCCTTGGTGATCTGCACGCCGCCGTTGGAGACGATGCCGGCGAACTCGAAGCAGTTCGCGCCCTGCGCCTTGATCGTCGACGCGTACGAGCGGAAGTTGGGCGCCTTCGGGTCGATTCCCGTGTTCGACACGATCGTCACGCCGTAGTAGCCCTTCTCGAGCTCGAGCATCGTCGCGAGACCGGCTCCGTACGCCTCCTTGTCGTTGGCGACGGCGACCTTCGTGCAGCCCGCGGCCTTCAGCGCCATCAGGTCGGCGGCGGCCTGGACGCTGTCCGGCGGGACGATCCGCAGGTAGGTCCGCTTGCCGGTCGGGAAGTACTTCTGCGGCTCACCAGGGGCGGTCGCGCCCTTGATCGAGAGCGTCAGGCCGGCGTAGGTGTTGGCCGGGCTGACCTGCGGGACGCCCGCCTGGTTCAGGATCGGCATCGAGACCTCGCTCGCGCCCGAGTTGAACTCGCCGATGTAGTAGACGGTCTTCGAGTCGGTCGCGGCCTTGCGCGCGTTCGCGGCGGTCGTCGTCGGGTCCCACTCCCCGGCGGCGGCCGTCGAGTCGTCGAGCGACTGGTAGTTGACGGTGAACATCCCCGCCTTGCCGTGTGCCTGCGCGAGCGCCAGCTTGATCCCGTTGACGAGCGGGATCGTCTGCGCCGACGAGGCGCCCTGGAGCGGGAGGCTCGAGTAGATGTCGACGGTGCCGCCGGCGGCCCGGCGAGCCGGGGAGGCCCCAGAGCTCGTGGCGACGATCGTCGCGAACAAGGCTACCGCCGCGACTGCGGTCGCCGAGGCGGTCTTGATGGATAAGCGCATGCTCCTCCTCAGGAGTCGTTGCTATTGATTTAGTTGCGAAGTCTTCTCTTCAGTACGCGCGCGCGTGCGACGGCGCGAGCAGCGAGGCCCGCGAGACTAACGCCCAGCGGCGGCGGTGTGCAAGCCGGCTAACCGAACGCAAATGCGAAATGGGCGCTGGAGCGTCCAAAACTCCCGCCGATCCGGTGTTCGCGGCTCACAGGCCGCGAACACAGGGACAAGCGCCGGCCGGCTCCGGCAACCGTCCGCCACTATGTCTGGCGCGCGCGCCAATCGTCGGCCAGGAGCGCCCAGCGCTCGTGGTCGCGCCAGCGTCCGGCGATCTTCAGGTAGCGCGGCGAGAAGCCCTCCCGACGGAAGCCCGCTCCCTGGGCGAGCGCGATCGAGGCCTTGTTGCCGGGCTGGATGTTGGCCTCGATCCGGTGCAGGCGCAGGTCGAGGAACGCGACCCGGAGGACCAGCTCGAGCCCGTTGCGCATGTACCCCTGCCCGGCGAACGGCTTGCCGACCGCGTACCCGAGGTAGGCGCTCTGGAGCGCGCGGCGCACGATCTGCGAGAGGTTGAAGAAGCCGACGATCGCGTGGTCGCTGCGACGGCAGACGAGGAACGCCTCGAAGTCGGCGCGGTGCGAGTCCGCGAGGTAGGCCTCGAACCGCTCGGGGTCGGTCGGCGCGCTCGCCCATGGCCGGTGGAAAGAGTGGCTCGCGCGCATCAGCGACGTGAACTCGTGCTCGTCGCCGGGGGCCGGCGCGCGCAGATACACCCTCGAGCCGGTCGGCGCCGGCGCGCGCGGGTCACGGGGCGGCAGCGTCATCCCGCGAGCACGCGCTCCAGCCGGTACGCGAGCGCCTCGCAGGCCAGCTCCTCGCCGACGTTCAGCACGAACCGCCGGCGGGTCTCCTCGACGAGCTCGACCGCCTCGCGCAGCTCGTTCACGCGAGGCCCGCCGTCGGCCGCGAGCAGCTCGAGCCGGTCGCGGTTGCGGACCAGATCGGGCGCGCCCCACGCGAGCGCGAGCAGGTCGAGCAGCCACACGCTGACCAGCTCGAGCCCGAGATCGAGCGCGGCGGTCTCGGCGCGGCGGCGGCGACGGCGGGCACGCTCGCCCCACTCGGTCTCGGCACGCTTGCGGTCGCGGCGCGCCGTCAACTCGAGCTCGGCGGCCAGCTGCGCATCGAGCTCGGCCGTCACCTGCTCGCCGCGCGCGCGCACGGCCCGGAGCAGCCCCACCCAGGGGGCGCTCGCCGACGCCGTCCCGGCCAGCGCCGCACGCGCGAACGCCTCGCCGGCGGCCCGCAGCGCAACTCCGTCGGGCGAGGCGAGCGCACGCGCACGCCCGGCGTCGCCGAGGCCGAGCAGCGCGCAGGCGAGCGCCCGCTCGGGCTCGACCCCGTCGTCGCGCAGCGCCGCCGCCACCTCGTCGCCGGAGGGTGCGTCGAAGCGGACCAGCTGGCAGCGCGAGCGGATCGTCGGCAGCACGTCGGCGAGCCGCTCGGTGATCAGGATCAGGTGCACGAACGCCGCCGGCTCCTCGAGCGTCTTCAGCATCCGGTTGGCCGCCTCGTCGCCGAGCTGGTCGACGGACTCGATCACGAACACCCGCCGCGAGGACTCGAACGGGGTCCGGCTCGCCGCCGCGATCACCGGGTCGGCGACATCGGAGACGAGGATCTCGTGCGCGCCGCTCGGCGTCACCCAGGTCAGATCGGGATGGGCGCCGTCGAGCGCCCGTGCCCGTGCGCTCGCCGGATCGGGCGAGCCCTCGCTCAACCACACCGCGGCGATCGCGCGGGCGGCCGCGCGCTTGCCGGCGCCGCCCGGGCCGTGGAACAGGTACGCGTGCGAGGGACGCCCACCGGCGCAGGTCGCCGCGCCGAGCATCGCCTGCGCGTTCGGATGTGACTCGAGCTCCTTCAGCATCGGCCCCTGCGATCGTAACCGCCGCTAACGTCGGCACCGTTGAGTGGTCGGCTGATCACGATCGAGGGAATCGACGGGGCGGGCAAGACGACGCTCGCGACGGCGCTGCACGATGCGCTGGCGCGGCGCGGCCTCGAGGTCGTGCTGCTGCGCGAGCCCGGCGGGGTGCCCGCTGCGGAGCGGATCCGGGCGCTCGTGAAGGACCCGGACCTGCGCGTCGGCGCCGAGACCGAGGCGCTGCTGTACGCCGCGGCGCGCGCGCAGCTCGTACAGGAGGCGGTGCGCCCGCTCGTCGCGCTGGGCACGGTGGTGCTGCTCGACCGGTTCGTCGACTCCTCGCTCGCCTACCAGGGCGCCGGGCGCGAGCTCGGGGTCGAGCGGATCCGCGAGCTGAACCGCTTCGCGACCGGCGGGCTCGTGCCCGATCGCACGCTGCTCTTGTCGCTCGGCTCCGGGGCTGCCCTCGAGCGAGCCGGGGCCCGCGGCGACGGGGCGCCCGACCGGATCGAGCGCGAGGACGCCGCGTTCTTCGAGCGGATCCGAGCCGCCTACGCGCGGCTCGCGCGCGAGGAGCCCGAGCGGATCAGGACGCTCGACGCCACGCGTGCGCCCGACGAGGTGCTGGCGGCGGCGCTGCGGGAGCTCGGGGACCTCCTGCCCGGCTAAAGCTGGCGGGCCTCGCGGCCGACATGAGGGTGAAGCGATGAGCGCCCTCGCAACTGCCCGCTGCCGTCCGGATGCGCAGGCGACAACCTGCGTCAGGTTGCTGATCGCCGACGACCACCCGCTGATCCTCGCCGGAATCCGGCGCACGCTCGAGCACAGCGGCGTGGTCGAGATCGTCGGCGAGGCCGGCAGCGGACAGCAGCTGCTGGCGCTGATCGAGCGGCGCGCCCCCGACATGGTGCTGCTGGGCGCTGAGCTCGGAGCCGAGCTGCCCGCCGAGATCCACCGGCGGTGGCCCGCGGTGCGGACCGTCGTGCTGTCCGCCAAGCGCGACTGCGGGACGATCGACATGCCCGTCGCGACCGCCTGGATCGACCGCCGCGCGAGCCCCGCGCGGCTCGCCGCCGTGATCGATCAGGTCGCGAGCGGAGCGCCCGTGGACGCTCCGATGCGGCCGTCGCCGGCCCGGGGGGCCGGCGCCGGCGAGGCTGTCAGCGACTCGGGCGGGACCCTGACCCGGCGCGAGCGGACGATCCTCGAGGCCGTCTGCGCCGGCAAGACGACCGCGGCGATCAGTCGCGAGCTGTGGGTGTCCGAGCACACGATCAAGTTCCATCTGACCAACGTCTACCGGAAGCTCGGCGTGTCGAACCGCGCCGGGGCGATCCGGCACGCGCTCGAGCACGGGCTCGCGCGATGACCGCGCTAGCTGAGATAGCCCCGCGGGCGCGCCTGCGCGAACGCCCAGGCGTCGGCGATCATCTGTTCGAGCTCGGGCTTCTCGGGCTTCCAGCCGAGTTGGGTGCGAATCAGCTCGGCGGCGGCGACCAGCATCGGCGGGTCCCCGGAACGGCGGGGGCGTTCGGCTGTCGGGATCGGTTGACCGGTGACCCGCCCGGCCGCCTGGATGACCTCGCGGACGGAGAAGCCACTGCCGTTGCCGAGGTTGAGGATCTGGTGGGCGCCGGGGGGCGCGTGCTCGAGCGCGAGCAGGTGCGCCGCCGCGAGGTCGTCGATGTGGATGTAGTCGCGGATCGCGGTCCCGTCCGGCGTCGGATAGTCGGTGCCGTAGATGTCGACCCGCTCGCGCTGGCCGAGCACGGTCTTGAGGATGTTCGGGATCAGGTGGGTCTCGGGGTCGTGGTGCTCGCCGACCGCGCCGCTCGCCCCCGCCACGTTGAAGTAGCGCAGGCTGACCGCGCCGAGCCCGCGGGCGGTGCAGAAGTCACGGATCATGTGGTCGACCGCCAGCTTCGAGGCGCCGTAGGCGTTGACGGGCCGGGTCGGCGCGCGCTCGGAGATCGGGACCTCGGCGGGCTCGCCGTACACGGCGCAGGTCGAGGAGAACACGAGCCGCGGGGTGCCGGCGGCGGTCATCGCCTCGAGCAGATTCAGCGTTCCGCCGACGTTCGTGCGGTAATAGCGCTCCGGATGCTCGACCGACTCGGCCACCAGCGCCAGCGCCGCGAAGTGCAGGACGCCGTCGAAGCCCTCCGCCACGGTCGCGCGCACGCGCTCGGCGTCGAGCAGGTCGGCGACGACGAGCCGCGCCTCGGGGGCGACCGCCTCGCGGTGGCCGCGCTCGAGGCTGTCGAGCACGACCACCTCGTGCCCGGCGCCGAGCAGCAGGCGCGTGCAGATCGAGCCGATGTAACCGGCGCCACCCGTGACCAGAAGCTTCATCCCGGGCGAGGTTATCCGGACCTAGAATCGAGGGCATCGTGACAACCCGCGACCGGGCATTCGAGCTCGTCGAGTTCGAGCTGGTGCAGGCGGGCGCTGCGACGGTGCTGCTGCGCGTCGCCGCGCGCGCGTCGTCGGTCGTCATGCCGGGCAGGCTGACGCTCGTCCTGCACGGCCCGCAGGTGGTGCGGCTGCGCGCGCTGCCCGCGCCGGCGGACGAGGCCGACCCGGTCCGAGCCGCGTTCCCTGCATCCGTTCAGGCGCTCACGAAGGTCACGGACTTCCTGTTGGAGCTGGCCGACGGCTCGCGCGTGCAGCTGCCACAGCCGACGCGTCGCGCAGTCGGAGTCGCTGTCGCGGTGGCCGGCGAGGAGGGCTCGCGACTGGCCGAGGTCGAGCAGCGGGCCGAGGCCCGGCGCCTGGCGGCGATCGAGCTCGAGCGGAGGTTGCAGGCGGAGCAGACCCGCCGCGCTGCGGCGGAGGCCGAGGTCCGCCGCGCGCGCTCGGCGGTGACGACCGAGGCGGCCGCGCGGGTCGAGATCCGGACGCGGCTGGCGGAGGCTGATGCGGACATAGAGCGGTTGAAGGCGGAACGCGACGAGGCGCTCGGCGCGGTTCGCTCGCATGCCGCGGCCGAGGTGGCGCTGACCGACCGGGTCGCCGGGCTCGAGCTGCTGCACGCGCGCGTCGGGCAGCAGACGGCCGCGCTGTCGGATGAGCTGGAGCAGGCCGTTTCCCGGGCGGCTTCGTTGTCGCAGGCGCTGTCGGACGCGCTGGCGGAGCGCGATGCCGTGCAGGCATCGCTCGAGGCGCGGCTGGCGACCGCGCAGCACGAGTTCGAAGGCCGGATCCTGGAGGCCCAGGCGCGGCTCGAGCAGACCTCGGCTGCGCTCGAGGACGCCCGCGCGCAGGCCGAGGCGAGCCGGGCACAGGCGATGGAGCTCGAGGCGGAGCTGGTGGGCGTGCACGGCGCCGCCGACGAGATCGCGGCGGCGCTGGCCGACCGCACCGACGAGCTCGACCGCGAGCGCGAAGCGAGCATCGCCCGGGAGCGGGAGCTGCAGGCCGAGCTCGGGGTGCTCGAGGACCGACTCGCGACCCAGGCCGACGAGATCGCCGCGCTCGAGCAGGAGCTGGTCGCGGGCGCCGAAGCCGTCGAGCTGGCGCGCCGCGAGGCCGAGCAGGCGGCCGCCGAGCAGCTCGCGCGCGAGCGGGAGGCGACCGCTGCCGCCGAGGCGGCGCTGGCGGAGCGCGCGGCCGAGGCCGAGGAGCTGCGGTCGGGCGCGTTCGCGCTGGAGCAGGAGCTCGAGGCTGCGCGGGCGGAGCTCGCGGACGAGCGTGAGCGGGTGGTCGCGCTGGAGCAGCGGCTGGCCGACGCCGAGGAGGCGATCGCCGAGGCCGAGCGCCGACTCGCGGAGGCACCCGTCGCGGCGCCCGCGGACGCCGTCGCGGCCGATACCCGAGTCGAGCGGGTGCTGGTGCCCGACGAGGCTGCGCTGCGGCTGGCGGCCGAGCTCGAGGACGCGCTGATCAGACGTGGAGCCGAGGTCGAGCTGCTGAGCCAGGCACTGGCCGATCGGGCCGCTCGCAGCGAAGCGGCGGCGACCGAGCCGGCCGCTCGCACCGAGGCGGCTGCGGCCGAGCCGGCGCCGCGCGAGCCGGACGCCGTCGAGCGCGAGCTCGTGGAGCTGCGCGGCGCGCTCGAGCGCGCCCAGAACCGGGCGCGGCTGCACCGCCAGTACGCGACCGAGCTCGAGGGGCGGCTGGCCGAGGCCGAGGGCGAGCTCAGCACTCGCCACCAGCCGGCGCGCTCCGGTGGCGGTGGCGGCGACGACGCCGACGTCGACGACCTGCGGCGCCAGCTGACCTACTACGAGGCGCTCGCCGGCGATCTGAAGTGGCAGCTGGAGGAGACTCAGCGCGAGCTCACGGGCCTGCGCGACGAGGTGCTCGCGGCGGGCGGGGTCGAGGGTGCGTTCGCGGCCGAGGTCGACGCGCTGCGCGCCCAGCTGGCCGACGCCGAGGCGGGGACCGAGCAGCTGCGCGGAGAGCTCGACCAGGCCCAGGCGGCGCTCGAGGCACGGGCCGCCGAGATCGACCTGCTGAAGGCGGCGGTGGGCACGCGCGGCGGGACCGTGGCTGCGGGAGCAGGCGCGGGCGCCGGGGACGTCGACGGCGACTCCGAGGACGCCGCCGCGATCGAGGCCGGGGCGCCCGACGCGCTCGAGCGGATGACCGCACGGGCCGAGCTGCACAAGCAGCACGCCACCGAGCTCGAGTCACGGCTCGCCGACGCCGAGCGCGCGCTCAGCGCGCTGCGCGAGGAGGCGAGCGCGGCCGACACGGCGCTGGCGCGGCGGGCGGCCGAGGTCGCGCTGCTGACGCACACGCTCAACGAGCGCCGGCCGCAGCGGCCGGGCCAGTAGCGGCCACAGCATTCAGGCGCCATCGCGACGGCTCGCAGCCGCTCGCTCCTACACTTGAGAGACGCGGGCGATCAGCTCCGAGGCGACCCGTGACCCGTCCGGCGCCCGGCTTTCCGTCCGACCGATGCGCGAGGATTCGCTGTTACCCCCTTGGCCGCCCCGGAGCCTCGGGAAAGACGCGGAACATGCGGAAATCGAGAGGAGCACACGGATGGAGACGACCCCGCAGACGACCCAGCTGACCGACGCGAAGGCAGGCCAGGGACTCTCGATCCGGCGGTATTTCACCAGCCCGGGCGAGGATCCGTTCGCGCAGGTCGCGTGGGAGTTGCGGGACGCTCGGATCGGGCACGGCGGCCGGGTCTCGTTCGAGCAGAAGGGCGTCGAGTTTCCGAAGTCGTGGTCGCAGAACGCGACCAACATCGTCGCCCAGAAGTACTTCCGCGGCCAGCCCGGAACACCCGAGCGCGAGCGCTCGGTGCGTCAGATGATCAGCCGCGTCGCGGGCACGATCGCGACCTGGGGACGCGAGCGCGGCTACTTCGCTGCGCGCGAGGATGCCGACGCGTTCGAGGACGAGCTCACCCACGTGCTCCTGCACCAGATGGCGGCGTTCAACTCGCCCGTCTGGTTCAACGTCGGCTGGCATCCGGTCGGCAGCCCGAAGATGCAGGCGAGCGCGTGCTTCATCCTGTCGGTCGAGGACAACATGGAGTCGATCCTCGAGTGGAACACCAAGGAGGGGATCATCTTCCGCGGTGGCTCGGGCTCGGGGATCAACCTGTCCAAGATCCGCGGTTCGATGGAGGCGCTCAGCCGCGGCGGCACCGCCTCGGGCCCGGTCTCGTTCATGCGCGGCGCCGACGCGTGGGCGGGCTCGATCAAGTCCGGCGGCGGCACCCGGCGCGCCGCGAAGATGGTCGTGCTCGACGTCGACCATCCCGACATCCGCGAGTTCATCTGGTGCAAGGCGAAGGAGGAGGACAAGGCCGCCGCCCTGCGCGACGCCGGCTTCGACATGTCGATCGACGGCGAGGGCTTCCACTCGATCCAGTACCAGAACGCCAACAACTCGGTGCGCGTGACCGACGAGTTCATGCGCGCGGTCGAGAACGACGAGGACTGGCACCTGACCGCACGGACGACCGGTCAGCCGGTGGGCGAGCCGATTCCCGCGCGGCGGCTGATGCGCGAGATCGCGGAGGCCGCATGGCGCTGCGCCGACCCGGGCGTCCAGTACGACTCGACCATCAACAAGTGGCACACGTGCCCGAACTCGGGCCGGATCAACGCCTCGAACCCATGCTCGGAGTACATGCACGTCGACGACTCGGCGTGCAACCTCGCGTCGCTCAACTTGATGAAGTTCCGCCGGGCCGATGGGACGTTCGACGTCGAGTCGTTCGAGCACGCGGTCGACGTCGTGCTGCTCGCGCAGGAGATCATCGTCTCGCCGTCGAGCTACCCGACCGAGAAGATCGGCGAGAACGCGCGGGCATTCCGGCAGCTCGGGCTCGGCTACGCGAATCTCGGCGCGTACCTGATGGCCGACGGGATGCCGTACGACTCCGACGAGGGGCGGGGCACCGCGGCCGCGATCACCGCGCTGATGACCGGTCGCGCGTACCTGCGCTCGGCCGAGGTCGCGGCGGCGATGGGGCCGTACGATCGCTACGCCGAGAACCGCGAGGCGCACAACGCGGTGATGCGCAAGCACCGGGAGGGCGCCCACGCGATCGCGGACGACTCGTTCGCCGACGCGGCGCTGCTCGAGGCGGCGCGGTCGACCTGGGACGAGGCGGTGCTCGCGGGCGAGCGGCACGGCTACCGCAACGCGCAGGCAACGGTGCTCGCCCCCACCGGCACGATCTCGTTCCTGATGGACTGCGACACGACCGGGGTGGAGCCCGACTTCTCGCTCGTCAAGTTCAAGGAGCTGGTCGGCGGTGGTCAGATGACGATCGTCAACCGGACGGTGCCGCTGGCGCTGCAGACGCTCGGCTACAGCGAGGAGCAGGTCGACCAGATCGTCGCGTACGTGAACGAGCACGGCACGATCGTCGGCGCCCCCGGGCTCGCCAGCGAGCACCTGCCGGTGTTCGACGTCGCGGTCGGGGAGCGCGCGATCTCGCACATGGGTCACATCCAGATGATGGGTGCCGTACAGCCGTTCATCTCGGGTGCGATCAGCAAGACCGTGAACATGCCGCAGTCCTCGACGGTCGAGGACATCGCCGACGCGTACACGCAGGCGTGGCGTCTCGGCGTGAAGGCGCTGGCGATCTACCGCGACGGCTCGAAGACGGCGCAGGCGCTGCGCACCGACGCGCAGAAGGCGCGACCGGCGGCGACCGGCGCGCTGTCCGAGGCCGACCTCGAGCGGGCCGTCGCGAAGGCGGTGCAGGAGGCGCTCGCGAAGGCGCCGCCGAAGCGGCATCGGATGCCGCGCGAGCGCCAGTCGATCACCCACAAGTTCTCGATCGGCGGCCACGAGGGCTATATCACCGCCGGCATGTACGAGGACGGCAGCGTCGGCGAGATCTTCCTGACCGACATCGGCAAGGAGGGCTCGACGCTGCGCGGGATGATGAACTCGTTCGCGACCGCGATCTCGATCGCACTCCAGTACGGGGTGCCGCTCGACACGCTCGTGCGCAAGTTCAGCTACATGCGGTTCGAACCGGAGGGGATGACGTCCAACCCGGAGATCCCGTTCGCAAAGTCGATGCCCGACTACATCATGCGGTGGCTCGCGTCGCGGTTCCTCGACGCCGACCTGCAGGAGGAGCTCGGGATCCTCACCCCGGAGGTGCGGGCTCGCAAGGCGGCGCAGGACGCACTGCTGTCGCAGTACGGCGACACTGCCGGCCCGCGCGCGGCCGATGACGACGAGGACGACGGCGGCCGTGCCTCGAACGGCGTCGCCGGCGCTGCCGCGAGCGCACCCGCCGCGCCCACCCCGGCGGCGGCGAGGCTGACCGACAGTCCACCCGTCCTGCCCGCGGTCCGGATGGGCCTCGACCTGGGGCCGGCGTGCCAGCAGTGCGGCGGGATGATGCAGCGCACCGGCAGCTGCTACACGTGCTCCAGCTGCGGCTTCAACACCGGCTGTGGCTGATGAGAAGGAAACTGCGGATTTCAGGACTAACGCGCCTGTAATCCGCAGTTGAACGCGCCTCAGAACTGCAGCGATTCGCGCGCCCGCCTTCAGTGGGCGCGCGTTTCGCCTTCAACTGGGCGAAAGCGAACCTTCAACTTCAGTACTGCGAGGCTTCAGCGGTCGAGGCCGAACGAAACTCCCAACTTCAGCCGGACGAAAGTGCGGCTTCAGTACGCCTTGTGAGATGCCCTCTGAGCGGCCGAAGCGCCGAGCGAGTAGTCCAGAGCCGCACGGCGATTTCGGCCGCTCAGAGAAGCCGTCAGTCCGCCGGCTGTCGCCGTAGCGTTGAGATGAGCTGGTCGGCGAACATCCTCAGCTTCGCGGCGCGCTTCTCGTCGAAGACGTGGTACGCGCCGGCGGTCGGGACGGTATGACCCGCGGCGGCCGCGAAGATGTAGGCGATGACGTACGCGCCCTCGGCGCGCGACTTGATGTAGGGACGGTCAAAGCACCGGCGGACGAAGACGTTTTGGACGGCCATCAGCAACCT
>DAHUYL010000073.1 GCA_027315255.1 Solirubrobacterales bacterium
GCTGACGCTCGTTCAACTCCGGACCCAACCCCGCAAACCGCTCCGCAATCTTCGCTTCATCGATCATTCCCTCGCGATACGCCACCAACCCCCAACATCCTGCCACAGCGCACTAATTTATTCCTGACTGCTGGAGCCCAACTGCGGTCCGGATCATCCACTATCTGATTCCAAAGCGGCCGCCTAGACGTTCCGGACCGCCCGCTATTTGATTCCGGATCGCCCGTATCATAGCCCCCGTGACCGAAACTCCGATCCCGCGCCACGCGATGCCCCAGGTGATCGAAGCGCTGTCCGATACCAGGATCGTGACGGTGGAAGGTCCGCGCCAGGCCGGCAAGTCGACTCTCTGTGGAATCGTCGCGGCGGGTCAGGGCATGCGAGCCGTGACGCTCGACGACCCGGCGGCTAGGCGAGCGGCAAACGAAGATCCGACCGGGTTCGTCGCCGGCCTCGGTGACCGTGCCTTCGTCGACGAAGTGCAGCGCGCGCCCGAGCTCGTGCTCGCGCTCAAAACGGAGGTTGACCGGGACCAGCGCCCCGGCCGGTTTCTGGTGAGCGGCTCAGCCAATCTGCTGCTCTCCCCGACGATTGGCGACTCGTTGGCGGGACGGGTCGAACGCGTTCCGCTGCGGCCCTTCTCGCAATCGGAGCTCGAGCGAAAGTCACTCCCGCAATGGCTCGATCGGATCTGGGAGGGTGATCGTCCACCGGACATCGAGACGACGGCGATCGGTCGGGCGGCGCACGCAGAGCGGATTGCGAGGGGTGGCTTCCCGGCGGTCGTGCTGAGGACCCCACGCCGCCGGCGCCAATGGCTGCAGGATTACATCGCCTCCTTGGTTACGCGCGACGTGCCCGACCTCGCGGATATCCGGCGGCCCGATCTCCTGCCCGTCCTGTTGCGTCACCTCGCGGCTGGTTCGGGATCGCTGGTGGCGTTGCGACCGATCGCACAAGCGCTCGCGATCGACGAGAAGACCGTTCGCACTTACGTTCGGTTGCTCGAGCTGCTGCACATCATCGTGAGCATTCCCGCCTGGACGCCCGGCGCTGTGGCGCGCGCCGTCCGCGCCCCGCGGATCGTGATCGAAGACTCAGGCCTGCTCTCGTTTCTGCTTGACGCCAGTCCTGAGCGGATCGCCAACGATGACACGATCACTGGGCGGGCGTACGAGTCCTGGGTGACGACGGAGCTGGCACGGCTGATCCCGCACACCGAGACCGCGCCGACAATCCGGCACTGGCGCAGCCATCATGGCGACGAGGTGGATATCGTCCTCGAGGACCGTCGTGGCCGGTTGATCGGGATCGAGATCAAGGCCGGTGCATCGCCCGGTCGGGCGGACCTTCGGGGCATCAGGCGGCTTCGCGAGCTCGCCGGTGAACGCCTCCTGGCAGGCTTGGTGCTCTGCACAGCGCGCCAGACGCTGCCGGCCGGGGACCGTATCTGGGCAGTTCCGATCGAGGCCCTGTGGATCTGATATGGGCAGCCCTGGGCGCGAGGCGCGCAAGCAGGATCATCACGACGGCTCCGCCCCCTGCTCATCGGCATCGAGCACCCAGATGACCTTGCCTGCGAGCGGGTCGTTGGCGGCCAGCGACCCGTTACCGGTCCAGCTGCCGTCGCCCCCGTAGCTGATGTACAGGTAGTGGTTGTGCAGATCGACTCCGACCCCTCGGATCGAGGTGATTCCGGGCAGCGACAACGTCTTGACGAGGCGTATCCGATTGCCCATGTCGTAGACGTAGGCGGCTTTGTCGACGAACACGTACTAGTTTGAGGCTACAACCGCTCGATGATCGTGACGTTGGCCTGGCCGCCCCCCTCGCACATCGTCTGCAGACCGAACCGGCCGCCACGCCGCTCGAGCTCGTAGAGCAGCGTCGTCATCAGCCTGGCGCCGGTGGCGCCGAGCGGGTGGCCGAGTGCGATCGCGCCGCCGTTCACGTTGACGCGATCGAGGTCGGCTCCTGTCTCCCGCTGCCAGGCCAGCACGACCGAGGCGAACGCCTCGTTGATCTCGACGAGGTCGATCTGATCGAGTGACAGCCTCGCGCGTTCGAGCGCGAATCGCGTCGCGGGGATCGGCGCGGTCAGCATGTAGATCGGGTCGTCGCCGCGCGCCGAGAGGTGGTGGATCCGCGCGCGGGGTGTGAGGCGATGCGCCGAGACCGCGCGTTCCGAGGCGATCAGCAGCGCCGCGGCGCCGTCGGAGATCTGGCTCGCGAGCGCGGCCGTCACGCGACCGCCCTCGACCAGCGCAGGCAGCGCGGACATCCGTTCGAGGCTCGTGTCGCGGCGGGGTCCCTCATCGACGGCCGCTCCGTTCAAGGGCATGATCTCGTCCGCGAAGCGACCGGCGTCGATCGCGGCGGCCGCGCGGCGGTGGCTCTCCAGGGCGAAGATCTCCATCTCGTCACGCTCGATCTCCCAGCGGCTTGCGATCAGCTCGGCGGAGCGGAACTGGGACAGCTCCTGGTCGCCGTAGCGGGCGCGCCAGCCGGTCGAGCCGCGAAACGGATCGGGATGCCCGAACTGCTCGCCTGCGAGCATCGCCGAGGCGATCGGGATCATGCTCATGTTCTGCACCCCGCCGGCGACGACGAGGTCAGCGGTGCCGCTCATCACGGCCTGGGCGGCGAAATGGATCGCCTGCTGGGAGGAGCCGCACTGACGGTCGACCGTGACGCCGGGGACGGACTCGGGCAGGCCCGCCGCCAGCCAGCAGGTACGCGCGATGTCGCCGGCCTGGGGCCCGAGCGTGTCGACGCACCCGAAGACGACGTCGTCGACGGCGGCGGGATCGACGCCGGTGCGCTCGATCAGCGCGCTCAGGACGTGTGCGCCGAGATCGGCGGGATGCACGTCACTGAGCGCGCCACCACGACGCCCGACCGGTGTCCGCAGTGCGTCGACGATGAACGCCTCAGGCATCTGAAACCGCTCCGTACACGGGTGCCGGCGGCGGCGTCTGCGACACCAGCTGCGCGACGACATCGCTCAGCTCCTCCGGCTCCCAGCGCTCACCCCTGTCGATCCGCGGACCGTGCTGCCAGCCGTCGGCGATGCCGACGAAACCACCCTCGACTTCGAACATGCGACCGGAGACGGCGCCCGAGCGCTCGCTGCAGAGCCACACGACGAGCGGCGAGACGTTCGCCGGGTCCATCGCGTCGAAGCCGGCCTCGGGCGCCCGCATCGCGTCGGCGAACACCTGCTCGGTCATCGGGGTCCGGGCTGCCGGAGCGATCCCGTTGACCGTGATTCCGTAGCGCCCGAGCTCGGCCGCCGCGACCTGCGTCAGCGCCGCGACGCCCGCCTTGGCGGCGGCGTAGTTGCCCTGACCGACGCTGCCGAGCAGCCCGGCGCCGGA
Organism: Solirubrobacterales bacterium; assembly: GCA_027315255.1. Lineage (GTDB taxonomy): Bacteria > Actinomycetota > Thermoleophilia > Solirubrobacterales > Solirubrobacteraceae > Palsa-465. Next base: position 3,378 of record DAHUYL010000073.1, read on the forward strand.
GCTGGTGTTGACGATCCGGGCGCTGACCGGCTCGCCTCGCTTGGCGATCGCGCGCCAGTGCACAGCCGCGTGGCGAAGCGGGCAGAAGTGGCCCTTGAGGTCGACCCGCATGACCGCGTCCCAGTCCTCCTCGGTCATCGACACGAGCATCCGGTCGCGGACGATGCCGGCGTTGTTGACGAGCGCGTCGAGGCGTCCGAACTCCGCCACGGCCGCTGCGACCAACTGCTCTGCAGCCCGCCAGTCGGCGACGTCGCCGAGAACCGGCAGCGCCGTCCCGCCGCGGGCGCGAATCGTCGAGGCGACGTCGTGCGCGGCGGTCCCGATGTCGTTGACCACGACGCTCGCTCCGGCCTCGGCGAGCGCCAGTGCGTGCGCACGGCCGAGGCCCTGGCCGGCGCCCGTCACGATCACGACACGTCCATCAACGATTCCCGGCACTCAACCTCTCGATCACCTCTGAGGCCTCGCGCGCGATCCGCTCGATCAGCTCCGCGCAGGTCGGGAGGTCGTCGATCAGTCCGACGACCTGGCCGCTCGCGGTGATGCCCACGTCCTCGCGACCCTCGTGCAGCCCGGCCCGGTAGAGCATCGGTGCGTTGGCTGCCATCACCACCTGGCTCAGCGACAGCTCCCCGGAGCTACGCATCGACCAGCCCTCGCGGGCCAGGTCGCGCCACGACGCGCCGGACAGCCGCCGGAACGCCGCCGCGTTGCGCGCCGTACGCCATGTGCGCGTCACCGCATTCGAACGCTCGAGTGCGGCCACCGGCCCGCCGCGCAGCACCCGCTGCGGCACGCCGTCGATCTCGCGTGTGACGACCGTGTCGAGAACCGATGCCGCGAGGTAGCGTCGCTTCACCGATTCGGCGACCGGGCTCTCCTGCGTGAGCAGGAATCGGGTCCCCATCGCGATCCCCTTGGCGCCGTAAGCGAGTGCTGCCACCAGCCCGCGCCCGTCGAAGAAGCCGCCGGCCGCGATCACCGGGATGCCGACACCGCTCGTCACCTGAGCGATCAGGAGGCTCGTCGGCACCTGGCCGGTATGCCCACCGCCCTCGGCACCCTGTGCGACGACGGCATCGACCCCTAGCGCCGCGACCTTCTGCGCGTGTCGCAGCGCTCCGATCGACGGGATCACAACGACTCCCGCGTGCTTCAGGCGCGCGATCAGCTCGGACTTCGGCGCCAGCGCGAACGAAGCGACCTTGACCTGCTCGCGAATCAGGAGATCAGCCATCTCCCGTGCCGAGGGATGATCGGAGCGGAGATTGACGCCGAACGGGGCGTCGGTCAGTTCCTTGACCGCGGCGATCGCGCGCGGGAGCTCTGCCAGCGTCAGCGTCGCGCCGGCGAGGATCCCGAGTCCGCCCGCCGCCGAGGTCGCCGCGGTCAGTGCCGGGTCCGAGACGTAGCCCATCCCGGTCTGGACGATCGGGTAGCGGATCCCGACCAGGTCGCACAGCTCGGTCCGCAGCAGTGGATGCACGGCGCTCACTCGGGTAGCTCCCGGATGCGCGCACCGCCCGGATCGATCACCTCGCGGATCAGCCGCAGCTCGTCGTCGCTCGGTGTGCGCGTCTGCGCGACCGCGCCGTCGACCACGAGCGGGAAGCCGGTCGCGTCCTGGACCTGCTCGACCGTGACGCCCGGGTGGACCGACACGAGTCGCATCGCATGGTCGGCCGACTCGAAGTCGAGCACCGCGAGATCCGTGACCACCCGGCGCAGGTCGTGGAACCGCTGCGCGGCAGGGCCGGCACTCGCGGCCGAGTCGTAGCCGACACCCGAGACGCGGTCGACCTGCGGCACGAACACCCGCTCACTGTGGCGGGGGATCCAGTAGCTCGTGGGATGGTTGACGGTGTTGCCGGGCGCCCCGCGCACGCCGACCAGCTGCGCCACCGGTCGGCGGTAGTCGGAACCGATGCACGAGATGTTCATGTTGCCGAAGCGGTCGAGCTGGCTAGGCATCATCATGATGTGTCGTCGCCCGGACCACAGCAGGTCGAAGATCGTCCGGTAGGGCAGCCAGCCCTCGAACGCCGCCGGCGTCTCGCCGATCGGCCAGACACCGCGTGCGAGCATCGCCTCACCATCGGTGAGGAGCACGTCGGGCGAGAACGTCGCGCGGGCGAGGCGGGCGCCGATCGCGGGAATCACGCCGAACGGGCTCAGCAGGATCTCGCCGGCGCCGCGCCAGGTGTCGGCGCAGGCGACCGCGCAGACCTCTGCCCGCGTCGGGTCGCTCATTGTCGGCGGGGGTGGGTGGGGGGGAACGGGTCCTGCGCCGACCGGGCGGCAGCACCGATCGCTGCCTGGTAGCTGGCCTCGTTGCCGGCGAGATACCGCGCACTGAATCCGGCCCAGCCATCCGGCTCTGACGCGGACCGCACGTACTCGAGCTGAAGGCGCTCGTCGCGGTCGTAGTCGGTCGCGCACGAGGTGAAGTGCGCGCCGTTCGGCGCGAGCACGACGCCCCTCACGAGTGCCCGACTGATCCTGAGCGTGGCGGGGTGCGCGCCGTTCAGCAGCTCCTCGGTCGCGACGAGCTGCTCGCAGGACACGTAGGCCTTGTCCGCTGCCATGCAGAAGACGTCGTCGAAGTAGATGTCGGGCCCGAGGTACTGGGCGTTGCCGAACTGGTCGGCCCGGTTGAGGTGCACCAGCGCTGCGTCGAGCCGGATCGCGGGCATCGCCACCAGCTCCTCGCCGTCGTAGGGCGAGGTGACCGTCCGCAGCGCCGGGTTGCCGTGCACGACATCAGAGCCGAGTCCGACGCGCGTCGGGAGGAACGGCAGCCGGCATGCAGCGGCGTACAGGCCCCAGTAGAGCATGCCCTCGTCGTACTCGATCGACTCGAGCTCACCCGCCTGGCGCGCCGCGCGGAAGTACGGGTCGAGCGCTACCGAGTCGAGCGACACGAATCCGTAGATCAGCCGCGAGACCTTGCCCGCGGCGCACAGCATGCCGACGTCGGGCCCGCCGTAGGAGACGACGGTGAGCTCGCGCAGATCCGAGCGCAGGATCGCCCGCACCAGCGACATCGGCTTGCGGCGGGAGCCCCAGCCGCCGATCCCGATCGTCATTCCCGAGCGCAGCTCGGCGACCACCTCGTCCTCGGTCATCTGCTTGCCGGCCATCACGAGTCCGCTGCCCCCTATAACCAAGCAAGCATTTGGTTCATCGCGCGCAATGTAGCACCGACCCTGGCTCAGGCCATCACGAGCCCACCGTCGACGCTGAGGACCTGGCCGGTGGTGTACCCGGCCTGCGGCGAGCACAGGTATGCGACCGCCCCGGCGATCTCCTCCGGGAGTCCGAGCCGGCCGATCGGGACTGCCCGCATGAGCGCCTCACGCATCCGCTGGCGCTCGCGCAGGATCGCCCGTGAGGTCGAGGTGTCGATCACGCCCGGGCACACGACGTTCGACGTCACGCCGCGCAGCGCGACCTCGCGCGCAACCGATTTGGCGAGGCCGAACAGGCCCGCCTTGGTGGCCGAGTAGGCGGTCTCGCCGCCGGCGCCGGCGCGAGCGCTGTCCGTGCAGATGTAGACGAGCCGTCCCCAGCCCCGCTCGGTCATGCCGCCGGCCAGCTCGCGCGTCAGCAGCATCGGCGCGCGCAGGTTCAGCTTCCACATCAGCTCCCAGAGGTCCGGGTCGGAGCTGAGGAACGGTTCCACGTGAGCGATGCCGGCAACGCTCACGAGGATGTCGACCGGCTCGCGGGCGAGGCTCGCGATCTCGGCTGGGGAGGTCAGGTCCGCGGGGATCGCGACGGCGTCGCGGATGCGGTCGGCGATCGCCGACAGTTCGGGTCGGTCGAGATCCGTGGCCCGCACACGGGCACCCTGATCCGACAGGGCCAGGCAGACGGCCTGGCCGATGTCGCTGCCCGCGCCGGTCACCAGTGCGACCCTCCCGGAGAGTGCTCGCGCTCCGTCCACTCGGCCGCCACTCTAGCAAGCGCTTGCTCGGTCGGCTACGCTGCGAACGACCGCGCCAAGCGCCAGAATCCGCCCGTCAGCCCTGTGTCCCCATCGCCCGCCCCAAGCGCTCCCCCAAGCGGTCACGGATTGCTGGACGGCAAGATCGTGCTGATCACCGCGGCCGCCGGCACCGGGATCGGCTTTGCCGCTGCGCTTCGATGCGCCCAGGAGGGGGCTCGCGTGGCGCTCAGCGACATCCACGAGCGCCGGTTGCACGAGGCGCGGGCGCGCCTGGGCGAGCAGACCGGGCAGGAGCCTTTGAGCGTGATCTGCGACGTCACCGACGAGTCGCAGGTCGCTCACATGATCGACGCGGTCCTCGACGAATACGGGCGGCTCGACGTGCTCGTCAACAACGCCGGACTGGGGGGTGAGGCGAGCATCCTCGAGATGACCGACGAGCAGTGGATGCGGGTCCTCGACGTGACGCTCAACGGCACCTTCCGGTGCACGCGCGCGGCACTTCGCCACATGGCGCAGCGGCGCAGCGGTGTGATCGTGAACAACGCCTCAGTCGTCGGATGGCGCGCACAGGCCGGGCAGTGTCATTACGCCGCCGCCAAGGCGGGCGTGATGGCGCTGACGCGCTGCGCCGCGCTCGACGTCGCCGACAGGGGTGTCCGGGTGAATGCCGTCGCTCCGAGCATCGCGATCCACGAGCACCTGTCGAGGGTGGCGTCACCGGATCTGCTCGAGGAGCTCTCGGCACGCGAGGCGTTCGGTCGCGCGGCCGACCCGTGGGAGGTGGCGACGGTGATCGCATTTCTCGCCAGCGACTACTCGACCTACATGACCGGAGAGATCGTGTCGGTCTCCTCCCAGCATCCATGAGGAAGTGACACAGTGACAGCAGACCAGATCGTGTCGGCTTCGGTCGGGAGCGACGGCGTCGCCGAGGTGGTGGTCGACAGCCCGCCCGTCAACGCGCTTCCAGTCGCCGGCTGGTTCGAGCTCGCAGGCGTCGTGCGCGGCCTCGGCGAGGATCCCGACGTGCGGGTCGTGGTGCTGCGCGCCGAGGGTCGCGGCTTCAACGCAGGCGTCGACATCAAGGAGCTCCAGGCCGAGCGCGACGGCCACCGGGCGCTGGTCGCCGTCAATCGGGGCTGTTACGCCGCGTTCGCGGCCGTCTACGAATGTGCGGTGCCGGTGATCGCGGCGGTCCACGGCTTCTGCCTCGGCGGCGGGGTCGGGCTGGCCGGCAACGCCGACGTGATCCTCGCCAGCGAGGACGCGGTGTTCGGCCTGCCCGAGGTGGATCGCGGGGCGCTCGGGGCGGCCACCCATCTCTCCCGGCTGGTCCCGCAGCACAAGATGCGGGCGATGATGTACACGTCGGCAACCGCGACCGCCGCCGAGCTGCAGCGGTTCGGGTCGGTCCATGCGGTCGTCCCTCGCGACCAGCTCCGCGATGCGGCGGTTGAGTTCGCGCGCGAGATCGCGGCCAAGGACCCGGCCGTGATCCGTGCCGCCAAGGAGTCGCTCAACGGGATCGACCCATGGGACGTGAAGAAGTCCTACCGGTTCGAGCAGGGCTTCACCTTCGAGCTGGGCCTGACGGGCGTTGCCGATCGCGTCCGCGACAGCTTCGGCCGCGAGCGACAGTAGGCCGCCGCGAACATGGACCTGACGTATACGGAGACCGAGCAGGCGTTCCGGACGCAGGCCCGCAAGTGGCTGCAGGCGAACGTTCCCCGCGGGCTGAGATCGGGTGACACCGCCGAGGGGTTCGCCCAGCACGTCGAGTGGGAGAAGCGTCTGTTCGACGCGCGCTGGGCGGTGGTCTCGTGGCCCGAGCGCTACGGCGGGCGAGACGCTTCGCTGTGGGAGTGGCTGATCTTCGAGGAGGAGTACTACCGCGCCGGCGCGCCGCCGAGAGTGACGCAGAACGGGATCTTCCTGCTCGCGCCGACGGTGTTCGAGTACGGCACACCGCAGCAGCAGGACGCGATCCTGCCGCGGATGGCGGCAGCCGAGGATCTGTGGTGCCAGGGCTGGTCGGAGCCCGGTGCCGGCAGCGACCTCGCCGCCACGGCGAGCCGCGCCGTCCGCGACCCCGCCGGCGGCTGGCGGTTGACCGGACAGAAGACGTGGACGACGCGAGGGGCGTTCTGCACGCATCTGTTCGGGCTGTTCCGCACCGATCCCGCCAGCGAGCGTCATCGCGGGCTCACCTACTTCCTGGTGGCGCTCGACGCCGACGGCGTGACCGTCCGGGGGTTCGAGCGGCTGGACGGCGACGAGGGCTTCGCCGAGGTGTTCCTCGAGGACGTCCATGTTGCCGACGACGCCATCCTGGGCGGCGTCGGCGAAGGCTGGCGCGTGGCGATGTCGACGACCGGGTCCGAACGGGGCCTGACGCTGCGCTCGCCGGGTCGCTTCATGTCGGCCGCGGAGCGCTTGATCGAGCTGGCCCAGGCGCGGGGGAGCGACGTGACTCCGCTCCTGCGCGACCGGATAGTGCAGGCCTGGATCGACGCAGAGGCCTACCAGCTGTTCACGCTGGGACAGGTCACGAAGATCGCCGACGGCGGCTCGCCGGGAGCCGAATCGAGCCTCAACAAGGTGTTCTGGTCCGAGCTCGACATCCGCCTGCACGCGACGGCGCTCGATCTGCTCGGCGCGGGCGCGGAGCTCGACGGACCGTGGATGCGCGGGTTCCTGTTCGCGCTCGCCGGGCCGATCTACGCCGGCACCAACGAGATCCAGCGAAACATCATCGCCGAGCGGCTGCTAGGGCTGCCGCGCACGTGAGGAATCGATGCGGTTCGCACTGAGCGAGGACCAGAGGGCTCTGCGTGACGGGGTTCGCGAGCTGCTCGCGGGCGAGTGCCCGCCCGCACTGGTCCGCGCCGCGTGGACGGATCCCGCCGCAGCCGCACGCTCGCTGTGGGCGAAGCTCACAGCGCTCGGCATCGCCGGCGCCGCCGTCCCGACCGCGAGAGGCGGGCTCGGACTCGCGGCCTGCGACGTCGTGCCGCTGCTCGAGGAGGCCGGCCGCGCCGCGGTCCCGCTGCCGATCCTCGAGACCGCATTCGTCGCCGCGCCGCTGCTCGCGCAGGACGCCGGTGCCACCCCCGCGCTAGAGCGGCTGCTCGCCGGGGAGCTGCTGGTCGCGTGCGCGCTCGACGGAGCGACGGGGGTCCCCTACGGGGCGATCGCCGATCTTGTGCTCGTCTCGGCAGGCGCCGCGGACGGGCTCGCCGTGCACGTGCTCGACGCCGGGAGCGCATGTCGACCGGAGCGCTCGATCGACCACGCGCGCGCGGTCGCGCGGCTCCTGACCCCGCCGAGCGTCGATCGGCGCCCGCTCGCGCTGACCCACGGCGAGCGCGTCGCAGCCTGGCACCGGGGCGTGGTTGGCTGCGCAGCCGAGCTCGTCGGGCTCGGTCGCACGCTGCTCGCGCGCACGGCCGCCTACGTCAAGGAGCGCCACCAGTTCGGCGTGCCCGTCGGCAGCTTCCAGGCGGTCAAGCACCATCTCGCCGACGGACTGCTCGCGCTCGAGTTCGCGGCACCGGCGGTGCTTCGCGCCGCCTGGTCGATCGATCGGGGCTGCGCGAGCGTCGGCCGCGACGCTGCGATGGCCAAGGCGCTTGCCTCGGAGGCCGCCGAGCGAGTCGCCCGGATCGCGCTTCAGTGTCACGGCGCGATCGCGTACACGACCGAGTACGACCTGCACCTGTTCGCCAAGCGCGTGTGGGCGAGCTCGAGGACCTGGGGCAGCGCCGAGTGGCAGCGCGGACGCGTCGCGGTCGCCCTCGGCCTGCAACTCGATTGATCGGAGCGTGAGCATGAGTACGGGCGAAGCCGAGCAACCTGTCGTCGTCACCGAGCGCCAGGCACCGATTGCGATCGTGCGGATGAACCGGCCTGAGTACCGCAACGCGCAGAACTCGGCGATGACGTTCGCGCTCGACGATGCCTTCGGCGAGCTTGCCGCCGACGACGCGATCAAGGTGATCATCCTCGCGGGCGCCGGCGAGCACTTCTCCGCGGGACACGACATCGGCAGCCCAGGGCGCGACGTCGACCGCTCGTTCCCCCGCCGGGCGAGCATGTGGTGGGATCACGTCGGGCGGACCGGCGCCGATCGCCGCATCGCGCGCGAGCAGGAGGTCTACCTCGGCATGTGCCGACGCTGGCGCGAGCTGCCCAAGCCGATGATCGCGATGGTCCACGGAGCGTGCGTCGCCGGCGCGCTGATGCTCGCGTGGTCGTGCGACCTGATCGTCGCTTCCGACGACGCCTACTTCGCCGATCCGGTCGTGCGGATGGGGATCCCCGGCGTCGAGTACTTCGCGCATCCGTGGGTGATGGGGCCGCGCTTCGCCAAGGAGCTGCTGTTCACCGGCGAGCGGTTCGGTGCGCAGCGGGCGCTGTCGCTCGGGATGGTCAACCGGGTCGTGCCCCGAGCCGAGCTCGAAGCCGAGACGCTCGCGCTGGCGGCGAAGATCGCGGAGATGCCGCAGTTCGGACTGGCACTGACGAAGCTGGCGGTCAACCAGGCCGAGGACCTGATGGGGCTTCGCTCGGGGATCGACGCGGCGTTCGGGCTGCACCACGTCGCGCACGCCCACAACGCGGAGACCTCGAGCGACCATCTCGCCGGCCACGACGCCCGCACGATGCGAGACGCCGAGCGCGAAGCGTGAGGCCCGAGTCAGTCGTGTCGCGCGACGCCGTCGACGAGCACGGCGACGTACTGCTCGGTGATCCGGTCGGGCTTCAGCGAGCCGCCGGGTCGCCACCAGCGCGGCGCCGCCCAGACCGTGTCGCGCACGAGCCGGTAGACCAGCTTCGGATCGACGCTCGGCCGGAACTCGCCGGCCTCGATGCCGCGCTCGAGCACGCCGGTCCAGATGCGCTCGAACCGGCGGTGAGCCTCCCGCAGGTAGGCGAATCGCGGCTCCTCTGCGAGAAACCGCGACTCGTTCTGGTAGATCAGGATCGCCGAGCGGGCGGTTGTCATCCGCCCGAGCGACACCTGCACGAGCCGCTCGAACGTCGCCCTCGGGCTCAGCCCCTCGGCCAGCACGGCGTCGTAGGTGGCGAGCGTGTCTTCGATGAAGCTCGACAGGATCGCGTCGATCATCGACTCCTTGGAGTCGAAGTGGTGGTAAAGGCTCCCTGACAGGATGCCGGCGGCGTCCGCGATGTCCCGAACCGTGGTGGCGACGTATCCGCGCTCGGCGAACAGGTCCGCCGCGATCTTCAAGAGCTCTGCCTGGCGCAGCTGGTCGCCGCCGTTGCGGGTGCGGGGGGCGGTCGTCCGGCGGGCTGCCGTCCTCGATCCGGACCTCGCTGCGCCCTTGCTGTCTCGTGCCATGCGCCGGGCTATGCTACCAAGCAATCGCTTGCTCTCGGAGCGAGCGCCTGGGAGAGGACAGTGAACGAACTACCCGCGAGCCTTCCGGCTCTGCTCGAGCAGTCGGCGCGGCGGTTCGGCGAACGCACCGCGATCGTCGAGGGCTCAGCTCGGCTCACCTACATCGAGCTCGCCGAGCTGGTCCGGCGCGTGACCCGCTCGCTGCTGGCAGGTGGAGTCACGCCCGGCGACCGCGTGGCGATCTGGTCGCCCAACACGCTGCACTGGATCGCGGCCGCGCTCGGAGCACACGGCGCCGGAGCGACGCTCGTGCCGCTCAACACGCGCTTCACGCGCAGCGAGGCGATCGACATCCTCGAGCGGACCGCAGCGCGGGTCCTGTTCGTCCCGGATCGGTTCCTGGGCCGCGATTACCTCGACTCGCTCCGGGACGGAAGCGAGCCGGCAGACGGCGACCGGCCCGTAGCCGCGCTGCCCGAGCTCCGGCTGGCGGTGCAGATCCCGATCGAGGGCGGGGCAGCGAGCGCGCCCGGCGTGATCGCCTGGGATCGGCTGCTCGAGCGCGGCGAGGACCACGGCTCGCAGCTGCCACACGTCGCCGGCGACGACCTCTGCGATGTGCTGTTCACCTCGGGAACGACCGGCCGCCCGAAGGGGGCGTTGTCCTCGCACCGCCAGTCGCTCGCGGTCGCCGCCGCCTGGGCCGAGCGGGCGGAGGTGTCCGAGCGCGACGTCTACCTCGTGATCAACCCGTTCTTCCACAGCTTCGGCTACAAGGCAGGGTGGGTCGTGTCGCTGCTGTGCGGCGCGACGATCGTCCCCCAGATCAGGTTCGACATCGACGCAGCGCTCGCAACCGTCGCCCGCGAGCGGGTCACGATCCTGCCCGGTCCGCCGACCCTGTTCCATTCGCTGCTCGCCCACCCACGGCGATCCGCCCACGACACCTCGTCGCTGCGACTCGCGGTCACGGGCGCGGCGCCCGTGCCCGTCGCGCTGGTGCAGCGGATGTGGCGCGAGCTGAGCTTCGAGACCGTGATCACCGCGTACGGACTGTCGGAGGCGGTGGTCGTGACGATGTGCCGCCCCGGCGACGACGCCGAGACGATCTCGCACACCTCAGGCTGCGCGGCGTCGGACTTCGAGATCAGGATCTCGGACGACGCGGGACAGGAGCTCGCGCCCGGACTGGACGGCGAGATCCAGTTGCGAGGGCCGAACGTGATGCTCGGCTACCTCGACGACCCCGTGGCGACGGCGGCCGCGTTCACCGGCGACGGCTGGTTCAGGACCGGCGATGTAGGTCATCTCGACGACCGCGGCTACCTGACGATCACCGACCGCCTGAAGGACATGTACACGAGCGGCGGGTTCAACGTTTACCCGGCCGAGGTCGAGAACGCGATCCTCGGACTCGACGCCGTCGTCGAGTGTGCGGTGCTCGGGACGCCGGACGACCGGCTCGGAGAGGTCGGTCTCGCGTTCGTCGTCACCGCTCCGCAGGCGATGCTCAGTGCAGACCAGGTGATCGAGCACTGTCGCACGCGGCTGGCCAACTTCAAGGTCCCGCGGCAGGTGCAGTTCGTCTCTGAGCTGCCGCACACCGCCGCCGGGAAGGTGCTCAAGCGCGAGCTTCGCGCTCAGTCGAGCCGCTCGACGACGAGCGCCATGCCCTGACCCCCGCCAACGCACATCGTCTCGAGCCCGATCGTCGCGTCCGCCCGCCGCAGGGCCCGCAGCAGCGTCGTCAGGATCCGGGCGCCGGTCATCCCGAACGGGTGACCGAGCGCGATCGCGCCGCCGTCGACGTTCAGCTTGTCCGGATCGATCCCGAGCTCGCGCGCGCTCGGGATCACCTGCGCTGCGAACGCCTCGTTGATCTCGACCAGGTCGACATCGTCGATCGTCATTCCCGCCCGTGCGAGTGCCCGGCGGCTCGCATCGACCGGCCCCAAGCCCATGATCTCGGGATCGAGCGCTGACACCCCGGTCGCGACGATCCTGGCGAGCGGCTCGAGCTCATGGCGCTGCGCGAACTCGGCGCTGGTGACGATCACCGCAGCGGCGCCATCGTTCAGCGGGCACGAATTGCCCGCGGTGACGCGCCCGTCCGGACGGAAAGCCGGCTTCAGCGCCGCCAGCCGCTCGAGCGAGGTATCGGGGCGCGGTCCGTCGTCGGCGGCGACCACGGCTCCGCTCGGCGTCGTCACCGGGACGATCTCGCTGGCGAACGAACCGGACCGCTGCGCGGCGACTGCGCGCTCGTGCGAGCGCAACGCGAATGCGTCCATCTCCTCGCGCGAGACGTCGCACACCTGCGCGACGTTCTCCGCGGTCTGGCCCATCGCGATGTAGATGTCGGGCATTCCGTTGGCGGTCCACGGCTCGCTGCCGTCGAGCGCCCGCTTCGCGGTCCGCTCCTGGGCCGCGTCGAAGCGCGGGTTCTTGGTGTCGGGGACGCGGTCGGCGTTGCCCTTGTCGAAGTGACTGCACGATTCGGCGCCTGCGGCGATGAAGCAGTCGCCCTCGCCCGCCCTGATCGCGTGCGCCGCCATCCGGATCGTCTGCAGCGACGACGAGCAGTAGCGGTTGACGGTCACTCCGGGCAGCTGCCCGAGTCCGCACAGCACGGCGACGACACGGGCCATGTTGAAGCCCTGCTCGGCCGCCGGCTGGGCACAGCCGAGCATCAGGTCCTCGATCTCCGCCGCGTCGATCTGCGGCACCCGCTCGAGCGCGGCGCCGACGGCGATCGCCGCGAGGTCGTCGGCTCGCATCTCGACCAGTGACCCCTTGCCGGCGCGTCCGATCGGTGTTCGGACTGCGGCGACGATCACCGGCTCGCGCCCGTTCATGCGAAGCTCACGCGCCCGCCGTCGAGCACCAGCGTGTCCGCGACCGCAACCTCGAACGCGGCCGACCCGCCGGGCCGCGGATCCCAGGCGAGGAGCTCGAGCACGTCGCCCGGGAGCACCGGTGCGGCGAACCGCGCATCGATCGACGACAGCTCGCACGGGTGCCGGCCGAACAGGCCAGCGAGCCCGCGCGCCGCGAAGGCGAGTGTGCACAGCCCATGCAGGATCGGTCGCGGCTGTCCGATCGCGTGCGCGGCGGCCGGGTCGACGTGGATCAGGTGACGGTCACCGGTCAGGCGGTAGAGGACGGCCTGCTCGCGCGCGGTGGCCACGCGCGCCCGGCGTGCCGGCGGCGTGTCTGGGGCGCGCCGGGCGGCGGGGCCCCGCTCGCCACCCCAGCCACCGCAGCCGGGGGCGAAGATCGAGTAGGTCGCGCGCCAGAGCTCGCACTGCACCGCGATCTCGAACACGGCAGCCGATCCTTTGTCCCACACGGCCGTGACGCGCGAGTCGAGCTCGAACCGTCCGCGGGGCGGGAGCGCGCCGAGCAGCTCGAACTGCTGCGCGCCCTGCACGGCCGTGGCACTCGAGAAGAATCCGCGCTCGCGCAGCGCGTCGGCGGCCCACAGGCCGTGTGGGAGCGCGAATGTGGGCAGCACGCGGAGGTCGCGCTCGAACACGAGCTCGAGCTCGTCGGCCTGCGCTCCGACCGCCAGCGCGTAGAGGATCGCGTCGTCCTCGGTGTACGCGATCACGCGCGTGCCGAGCTCGGCGCCGAGCGCCTCGTTCGCCGGTGTCAGGGTGACGGTCGACATGCGTTTCTTGACCAAGCGCTTGCTGGGTTTGTATCGTAACAGCTGCACGTGAGCACGCCCGCCACCGCTGAGACCCTCGTCGATGGGCTGACGTTCCCGGAGGGTGTCCGCTGGCGGGATGGTGCGCTGTGGTTCTCCGACATGCACGGTCATGTCGTGATGCGGCTCGGCTCGGACGGACAGCTGAGCAAAGTCGCCGACGTGCCCGAGTGCCCGTCTGGACTCGGCTTCCTGCCCGATGGCCGGGCGCTGATCGTCTCGATGCACGACCGGCGCGTCCTGCGGCTCGATCCGGACGGGCTGCGCCAGCACGCCGACCTGCACGAGCTTGCGCCATGGCACTGCAACGACATGGCCGTCGCGAGCTCGGGTCGTGCCTACGTCGGCAACTTCGGCGACGCCTCGGCTCCGCCCGAGCCGCCGGCGCCGACGGTGCTGATCTGCGTCGAGCCGACCGGCGATGCCCGGATCGTCGCCGATCAGCTGATGTTCCCCAACGGCATCGTCGTGACGCCCGATGGCGGGACGTTGATCGTCGCCGAGACGCGCTCCACGCCGGGCCGGTTGACCGCCTTCAGCGTCGATCAGCGCGGCGGTCTGGGGGACCGCCGCGTCATGGTCGAGTTCCGCCCCGGCGAGCTCCCCGATGGGCTGGCGCTCGACGGCGACCTCGGGATCTGGGTGGCGATGCCGTTCTCGGCGGAGGTCGTGCACGTCAGCCGCGACGGTGAGATCGACAGGCGGCTCAGCATCGAGAACCCGTATGCGGTCGCCGTTGGCGGCTCCGACGGCAGCGAGTTGTTCGTCTGCACGGCGCCAATGTGGCAGCCCGAGGAGGCCAAGCGAGCGAAGGGCGGCGCGATCCACCGGATCCGGATCGCGTGAGGGCGGCGGCGCAGCAACGCATCCTGGTCGTCGGGGCGGGAGCGATCGGAGGGATCACGGCGGCGCTCCTGCAGGGCGTGGTGGAGCGCGTCGCCGTGATCGGGCGCGATCGCAGGCACGTCGAGCTCCTCCGGGATCGTGGGTTACGGCTCGAGCGCGGAGGCGCGACCAGCTACGTGCCGCTCGAGGCCTATGCGAGCGGCGAGGAGCTCGCCGGAGAGTTCGACTTCTGCCTGATCGCGGTGAAGGCGCCGGCGCTCGAACCGGCGCTCGCGCCGCTGGTCAGCCGGGGTGGGATCGGCGCGTTCGTATCGCTCGGCAACGGCCTGGTGCACGACCGCATCGCAGCGATCGTCGGTGCCGAGCGGCTGATCGCCGCGACCGTCGAATGGGGGGCGACGAACCTCGGGCCGGGCCACGTGCGGCAGACGAGCGAGAACCCGATCGCGCTCGGCGAGCTGGACGGGACGATCAGGCCGCGGACACGCAGGCTGGCCCGCGTGCTCGAGGCGGTCGCCGAGGTCAAGCTGACGAGCAACATCGCCGGAGCGCTGTGGTCGAAGCTCCTGCTGAACAGCGCGCTCTCGGGACTGAGCGTGGTCGGCGGCTGCAACTGCGCCGATGCGCTCGGCGACCCCCACGGGGGCTTCGCCCTGCGCCGGCTGTGGGCCGAAGGCCACCGCCTCGGGGTGTGGCAGGGACTCACGCTCGAGCCGGTGCTGGGGATGGACCCCGCTGCGCTCGCGTCAGACGATCCGGACGTCTACCGCCCGGCGCTCGAGCTCGTGGTGGCGGAGTCGGGGCCGGCCCGGGCGTCGATGCTCCAGGACATCGAACGCGGCCGGCTGACCGAGGTCGACGTGATCAACGGCGCCGTTGTCGCGCGCGCTCGTGCGCTCAGGTCCGATGCCCCCTGCAATCGCCGCGTGCTCGCACTCGTGCACGGCTTCGAGCGGGGCGAGCTGCGCCCGTCGCGGGCCCTGTTCGCCCAGATCGTCGATGCCTAGCGCCGCGACCGCCGGCGAGCATCACCAGCCCGGGTGCTAACTGAGCAGCAGCCCGCGACCGTGCGCGAGGCCGGCGAGGAGGCGCTGCGGGTCGGACAGGTCGATCGCCGGCAGCTGGCCGAGCTCGGCGGCCAGCAGCGCGGCGTCCTTCGCCAGCAGGTCGTCGAGGAGGCTCTCGAAGTGGGCGGCGATCCAGCTCGCGCCCGAGCCGGCCAGGATCACCTCGGCGCAGTCCCGCGCCGTCAGTCCGGCCCGGTCTGCCAGCGCCAGGCAGCTCGCGAACGCCAACGCGTTGTACGTCGCGAGCGTGTTGTTGATCAGCTTGACGAGCGTCGCGTCGCCGAAGCGGGGGAAGTCGAACACCTCGCGCGCGAGCGTCCGCTTCAAGAATGCGACGTCCTCCGGCCGCGCCCCACCGCCGCCGACGAGGACAGTCAGCTCGCCGGCTCGAGCGCCGGCCCGACCGCCCGAGACGGGCAGCTCGATCACGCGAAGGGCCGCGCCGTTGTAGCGGTCCAGCTCGCGGGCGAACGATGGCTCCAGCGTGGTCAGGACGTAGACGGCACGGTCGGAGGCAATCCCGGGTTGCGACGCTTCGGCTTCGGCCTTCAGCTCGGCCAGCACCGACTCAGCCTGCGACGTCGTCCGCACGCACACGAGGATCTGCTCGGTGGTCGGCCCGTCGAGCCGATCGGCGGCACTCAGACCGCTCGCGGCCTCCCATTCGGCACGTCGCGGGGCGGCCGAGTCCACCCCCAGCGGCGCCAGGCCCAGCTCATGGAGCCTCAGCGCGCACGCCATCCCGAGGTCTCCGAGACCGACCACCGCGACATCGCCCATCTCAGCGACCGTGCTCGCCGAGGCGGTAGATCCGCCGGGCGTTGCCCGACAGCACGGCCGCGCTGCCAGCTGCCCCGGTGCCGGACAGAGCGGACTCGACGGCCGTCATCAACTCCGGGAAGGTCCCGTACATCGCATCGACGGGAAAGTTGCTCCCGAACACGGTGCGAGCGGTGCCGAACACCTCGAGCACCCCCTCGATCCAGGGGCGCAGCACCTCAGGCGCGAGCGAGTGCGTCGCCATCCCGAGCCCGGAGAGCTTGCAGCTGACCCGCGGGTTCTCCGCGAGCGTGGCGATCGCGGACCGCCAGGCTGCGCTGGCCTGGGCCTCGAGATCGGCCTCGAGCTCGGCGGCGTGCGAGCTCGCCTCGACGGCCCCGACGATCGCGGCCGGAAGTCCGATCGCGTCGAGCACGCGTTCGATCAAGGGCCCCTCCTCGAGGTAGGCGCGCGGCGCAGACGTCGCCGACACGTGGGCGTCGATCATCGCCGGCTATCGCGATCCGACGAAGCGATCGCTGGCTGCGGAGATCGCACGCAACACCTCGCCCTCGGTGATCGCGTGGCCCTCCAGTTCCTCGACGACCCTGCCGTCGACCAGTGCCAGTACCCGGTCGCAGACTCCGACCAGGTCTTCGATGTCGGACGAGCAGATCACGAACCCGGCGCCCGTGCCGGCGTGTGCGCGAATCAGCTCGTAGATCGCATATCGGGCGCCGATGTCCACGCCACTCGTCGGGTCGTCCATGAAGACCACACGAGGCTCGATCCCGAACCACTTCGCGAGCAGGACCTTCTGCTGGTTGCCACCGCTGAGCAGGCCGTACGGACGATCGGGGTCGGCGGGCCGGATGTCGAGGCGCTCGATCCAGCGAAGCGCCGCCTGGCGCTCGCGCCGGCGCTGCACCCGTCCCAGCTTGGCGAACTGCGACAACCGTCCGAGCGTGATGTTCTCCGCGACCGAGAACACCGGGATCGCGGCCTGTGGATGGCGGTTCGGAAGCACGAGCGCGAGCCGCAGCGCGAACGCGAGCGCGGGGGTCATCTCGTCGACCTCGATCACGCGTTCTTCGAGCGCCAGCTCGAGGCGAGCCGGGACAGCTCCGCAGACGGCGCTCGCCAGCACCTCGCGGCCGGAGCCCGACAGGCCCGCGACCCCGACCACCTCGCCCGGCCGGACCTCGAAGTCGATCCCCCGGAGCAGGTCGGAGCGCAGATTCCTCACCGACATCACCGGGACGCCCGTCTCCCGCCTGCTGGCGCCCGGAGCGGTCTCCAGCTCGACCTCCTGACCGACGATCAGACGCGCCAGCCGTGCGCGATCGACCCCGGTCGTCGAGATCGATCCCTGGCAGCGCCCGTCGCGCAGGACCGTCACGCGCGAGGCGAGGTTCAGCACCTCGTCGAGCCGGTGCGAGACGTACAGGATGCTCACGCCGGCGCCGACCACCTCGCGCAGGACGCGGAACAGCGTCGCGCATTCGGCCGGCGGCAGCGCCGCCGTCGGCTCGTCGAGCACGAGCAGCGAGATCGAGCCGTGGCTGTCGTCGAGCGCGCGGGCGATCGCCAGCGCGCTCCGATCGACCGCCCGTAACTCGCGCACCGGGACATCGAGGTCGAGCTCGATCCCGATCCGCGCGAGCAGCGCGGCGGTGTGGCGCTTGTGCGCGCCGCGGTCGATCCGGCCGCCGCGAGTCGCAAAGCCCGACTCGAGCCCGACGTTCTCGGCACCGGTCAGCTGGTCGATCAGACCGAGGTTCTGGTGGACGAAGCGCAGCCCCAGCTTCCTGGCGTTGGCCGCCGATCCGAACTGGAGCAGCTCACCAATCACCCGGACCGCGCCGCCGGGGTCGGGCTCATGGAACCCGGACAGGATCTTGATCAACGTCGACTTCCCCGAACCGTTCTCCCCGACCAGCGCGTGGATCTCCGCCGAGGCGATCGCGAACGAGACGTCGGACAGCGCCCGCTGCCCGGGAAAGGTCTTCGACAGCCGCTCGATCGCGACGAGCGGTTCGGACTGTGCGTGACCGTCAGTCATCACGAACCCCGGCCGAGACGTAGCGGCGCGCCATCTCGACGTAGCGGGCGGCACTCTCTGCGATCGAGGCGCCGGTCGGATTGTCGATCTCGACGACGCTCGCCGGGACGCCTTGAGCGCGGCATCCCGTCGGCACCTCGAGCCCGCCGACGAGCACCGCCCCGGCGGCTGCAACGGAGCCATCGTGCATCAGCGCCCCGTGGAGCATCGCGCCGACGGCGACCATGCACGCGTTGCCGACGGTTGCACCCTCCACGAACGCGAGGTGGGCGATCAGGCAGTCGTCGCCGATCACGGTCCCCGCCTCGTTCGAGTGGATCACCGCGTTGTCCTGGATGCTCGTGCGTGCGCCGATCCGGATCGGTCCGAAGTCGCCTCGGATGACCGCACCCGGCCACACGCTCGAATCCTCGCCGAGCTCGACGTCGCCGATCACCGTCGCTCGCTCGTGCACGAACGCGCCGGCCGCGATGCGCGGGGCGACTCCGCAGAACGGCGCGATCACCGCGCCACCCGAGAGTCGGCGGCCATCCGGGCCGCCGACTCGCGCAGCTCCGCTTTTGCAACCTTGTCGCCCGTCGATCGAGGCAGCTGATCGAGGACGACCAACCGCTCTGGCAGGGTCTCCTTCGAGGCGCCTCGAGCGAGCAGGAACTCGACGAGCTCGCCGAGCTCGAGGCTCCCTGGCCCGCGCAGCTCGGCGAACACGCACACGCGCTCGCCGAACACCGGGTCGGGAATCGGGACCGCCGCCGCGAGCGCCACGCGCGGGTGCGCGGCCACCTCGTCCTCGACCTCGCGGGCGCTGATGTTCCGTCCGCCGCGGATGATGATGTCGGACTTTCGCCCGGCGACGCTCAGGTAGCCGTCGTCGTCGAGCTCGACCAGGTCGGCGTGCAGCACGAACCCGTCGTTGGTGAACAGCTCGCGGTTGCCCGCGGGATCGTCGAGGTAGCCGAGGCAGATGGCAGGTCCCCGGGTTCCGGGCTGGCCGCGGCGCCCGTCGGTGACCCGCCCGTCGGCGTCGTACAGCCGCAGCTCCGTGCCCGGCCGGGGTCGACCTGCGGTCCGAAGTCGTTTCTCCTGCGGATCGCCGACGCTCGTCGCGGTCGCGAATCCGCTCTCGTTGGAGCCGTAGAAGTTGAGGATCGTCGCGCCCGTGCTCTCCTCGAAGCGGCGCGCAGCCGCATACGGGACCGGCTCGCCACCGGTGAACATCACGCGCAGAGCCGACAGGTCACGGCGTTCGAAGTCAGGGTGAGCGAGCAGCATCCGGAACTGCGTCGAGACTGCACACAGGACGGTGACCCGCTCGCGTTCGAGCAGCTCGAGCGTGACGGCTGCGTCGAAGCGTTCGGTCACCACCGCCGGCACTCCGAGGATGCACGGAGTGAAATGCGAGCTCCACAGGCCGAAGCCGTAAGGGGTCGGCACGACGCTCATCACCACTTCGTCAGGGCCCAGCCGCCCGACCTGGGCGGCGTTGAGGTGGAAGTAATACCACCGGTTCTGAGTGTGCATCACGCACTTCGGCAGACCGGTCGTGCCCGAGGTCGAGTTGATCAGCCACAGCTCATCCGCTCCGATGCGACGGGACTCGAGCGCGCCGCTCTCGGGATCGGGCCGGATGACACCGTCGGCGAGCAGGGTGGACCCCGGATCCAGTTCGAACCGCGGCACGACGACGTGATGGCGAACGGCCGGGAGGCGTGCGACGACGTCGGACATCCGCTCGCCACGGTGCTCGTCGTGCGAGATCATCGCGATCGCCTGCGTCTTCTCGACGATGTGCTGGAGCTCCCGCTCCCCCGCGCGGGCGCCGAGCCCGACGGCGACCACGCCGGCGTACTCGCAGGCAATCAGCGCGACGTGGTAGCTCGCCGCGTCCGGCAGCCTGATCGCCACGCGAGCGCCGCGCTCGATGCCGAGCCCGACCAGCACCCGCGCGAGGCGCCCTCCCCGGTCTTGGTAGTCGGCCCAGCTGAGCCGGCCGTCGGGAGTGATGAACGCGTCGGCGTTCGGCTGCTCGCACACGTTGCGGGCAAGGTGGTCGGCGATCGCGTGCTGCGACCACCATCCGCGGCGCCGGTATTCCTCCGCGCGCTCGCCTTCCACGAGCCCCGGGACCGCATCGCGGCTATCCACGACCGTGCGCTCCATCTCGGTGGATACCCTAGCAAGCGCTTGGTACAGTGTCGTCCGTACTCGAAGCGACGAGCAGGCATCGAGCGAGGATGGAGAGGAGCACCAAGATGACCGCGAACGCCGAGGCAGCGCCGATCGAGCAGGCGCCTGTCGAGGCCAGCGCCGTGCCGGCCAGGCGCCGCTCGGGTACGGGTCTCGCCGGCCGGCTGAGCTACCGCAACATCGGCGCCATCTACGTGTGGATCGCGCTCGGGATCGTGTTCTCGGTCTGGAAGCCGGACCTGTTCCCGACGACCCAGACCGTCAAGAGCACGCTCAACGAGTACGCGATCACCGGGCTCGCGGCGCTCAGCGTCGTGATGCCGCTGGCAGCGGGGATCTTCGACCTGTCGATCGGTTCGACGATCGGCTTCGCGGGCGTGTTCGCCGGCTGGGCGCTCAACACGCTCGGGCTCCCGCCGGTGGGCGCGATCGTGCTCACGCTGCTGGTCGGACTCGGGATCGGTCTGCTCAACAGCGTCGTGGTCGTGCGAATGAAGATCGACTCGTTCATCGGCACGCTCGCGACCGGTTCGATCATCGCCGCGCTGACACTGTGGGTCTCGGGCGACGAGATCATCACCGGCAAGCTCACCGGCTCATTCACCGACTTCGCGAGCACCAGCGTCGCCGGAGTGCAGTTGCCGGTGCTGTACATGCTGCTCGCGATGCTCGCGCTCGGCTACACGCTCGAGCAGACCGTGTTCGGTCGCCACATCTACGCCGCCGGCTACGGCCCTGATGTCGCGCGGCTGGTCGGCCTGCGCGTCGGACGGCTGCGCACGATGTCGCTGATCTGGTCGGGTGTGATGGCGTCGTTCGCCGGTGTTGCGCTCGCCGCACAGCTCGGCTCAGCTGACCCGACGACGGGGCCCGAGTACCTGATTCCGGCGTTCTCCGCTGCGTTCGTCGGTGCGACCCAGTTCCGTCACGGGCGCTTCAACCCCTGGGGTGCGATCGTCGCCGTGATGATGATCGGGACCGGCAGCGTCGGTCTCCTGCTCGCCGGAACCCAGCCGTGGATGCCGCAGGTGTTCCAGGGCGCGGTGCTGATCGCTGCCGTCGGGATCAGCACGTTCCAGCGCAAGACGGCATCCGCGGTGGCGGACTGATCACTGCGTGATCGTCCAGCCCCCGTCGACTGTCAGCATCGCGCCGTTGATGTAGGAGGCGAGTGGTGACAGCAGGAACAGGATCGCCCAGGCGATCTCATCCGGCCGCGCGGGCCGGCGCAGCGGGATCCGTTCGATGATCTGCCGGCCGAGCGTGGTGTCCTTGAACCGCGCGACCCGCGGCGTGTCGGTCAGTCCGGGCGCGACGGCGTTGGCGCGGATCGCGTCGCTGCGGTAGGCGGCCAGATGCCGCGTGTAGCCCATGATCCCGGCCTTGGCGGCTGCGTACCAGTCGGGGCTCGTCCCGATCAGGTTGCCGGCGACCGATGCGACGTTGACGAGCGCCGCGCCCGCCGGTGGCTCGCTGTCGAGCCAGCGTTGCGCCAGCCCGCGCATGCTGCCGACGGCGATCGTCAGCGCGCTGTCGAAGTCGAGCTCTGAAGCGCTGGCGGGGCCGGCGTTGTTGACCAGGTATCGCAGCGGACCGAGTCCGGCGGAGCGCTCGAGCGCGCGGGCGACTGCGTCTGGGTCGGTGACGTCGGCGGTGATCGCAACTAGCTGGCCGTCGCGCGCCTGCGATTCGTCGACGGTCCGCTCGAGTGCGGCCGCGTCCAGATCCCAGGCCGCCACCCGCAGACCGGCAGTGACGGCGCTGCGGGCGGTGGCGGCGCCGATCCCGCTCGCGGCGCCGGTCACGATCACGATGTCCCCCGGCTCGAACCCGAGGGAGATCCCGCGCAGCGGGGTTGGATTGTCAGCCATCGTCCTCCGATCCGAGGTCGAGCCGCGCGCGGCGCAGCTCGGTTGTGACGAGCTCCGCGAGCCGCCCGCGCATCACCTGCCCGGTCGCGCTGGTGCGGGGGATCGTGCTCACCGACGCGATCAGCCGGGGGTGCTTGTGCGGCGAGAGCGACCCGAGCCGTGCGCGCAGTTCGCCGACCGATGGAGCCGTTGCCCCGTCGCTCATCACGAGCGCCGCGCAGATGACCTCGCCCCAGTGGGCATCCGGAACGCCGACCACCGCGAGCTCGCGGACGCCGGGCAGCGCTCCCAGCGCGACCTCGACCTCGACCGGAGAGACGGTCTGTCCGCCCGAGCGGATCACCTCGCGTTTGCGGCCGGTGAGGTGGAGGCAGCCATCCCCGTCGAGCCTCCCGACGTCGCCCGTGTGGTACCAGCCGTCCTCGATCGCGGCCGCGTTCTCCTCCGCCAGCCCCAGGTACCCGTCCATCAGGGCCGGGCCTGCGAACAGGATCTCCCCGTCGGCGGCGAGCTCGATCCGGCCCGGCGAGACGGGGCGCCCGACCGCACCCGCAGCCAGATCGCAGGGCGGATCGATCAGTGCCGACATCCGGCCCGCCTCGGTCGCGCCGTACAGGATCGTCGTGCTGGCGCGCGGCATCCGCCGGCGGATCGCCTCGAGCAGCGGCCCGGCGACAGTCGATGTGCCGGTGTCGGCGTAGCGGATCGAGCTGAGGTCGCCGCGCTCGGCGAGCACGCGCTCCCACACGGCCGGGATGCAGTAGATCGCGTTCGGCCGGTGGCGCTCGACGGTCTCGACCAGCTCCGCTCCGTCGGCTCGATGGACCAGGTGGACCGTGGTTGCGTTGAGCCACGCCTCGAGCACGTAGTGCCAGCCGCCGTAGTGGTAGAGCGGAAAGCTGCAGACGACGCCGCGGACGTCGTCGCGGTAGCTGCCGCCACCGGCGCGCGAGCG
Organism: Solirubrobacterales bacterium; assembly: GCA_027315255.1. GTDB lineage: Bacteria > Actinomycetota > Thermoleophilia > Solirubrobacterales > Solirubrobacteraceae > Palsa-465. The sequence goes on from DAHUYL010000073.1 coordinate 26,151, forward strand.
CAGCCGGCTGGCGCGATGGCTGACGAGCACTCC
>DAHUYL010000086.1 GCA_027315255.1 Solirubrobacterales bacterium
GCTGACCTGGGGATCGACACGGTCAAGCAGGCGGAGGTGCTCGCGGCGATTCGCGAGGTGTACGGGATCGAGCGCGACGATTCGCTGAAGCTGCGCGACTACCCGACGCTGAACCACGTCGTCGGGTTCGTGCGCGACCGCGCCGGCGCCGCGAAGCCGATCGATTCCGCGCAGCCCCCGGCCACGATCCCGGCGGCGGACGACGGACGGTTCCCCCGCCGGATCCCGGTGGCGGTGCTGCGCCCGCCGCTCGAGTACTGCGTGCCGACCGGGGTGATGCTCGAGCGCGGCTCGCGCGTCGTGCTGATGCCCGACACGGGCGGCGCCGCCGCGGCCCTCGTCGGCGCGCTCCAGGACCGCGGTGCGGAGGTGCTGGCGATCGAGGGCGAGCCGACGGTCGAGGAGCTCGAGGCGCAGATCGGCCGCTGGCTGGCTGCCGGCTCGATCGACGGCGCCTACTGGCTCGCGGCGCTCGACGACGACGGCTCGCTCGGCGATGCCGGCGAGCGCGCGCGGGCGCTGCACGTCCGCGTCCGGCTGCTCGCGGCGGCGGCCCGGACCCTGCCCGAGACCGCGTTCCTGGTCACCGGCACGCGCCTCGGCGGCCGCCATGGGTACGGCCGCGCCGGCGCGATCGGCGTGCTCGGCGGTGCGGTCACCGGATTCACGAAGGCGCTGTCGCACGAGCGAACGGACACGCTTGTCAAGGCGATCGACTTCGAGGCCGGCGCCGCCCCCGCCGAGGTGGCACGGGCTCTGCTCGAGGAGACCTCGCGTGATCCGGGCGCCGTCGAGATCGGTCAGGCTGATGGCCTGCGGTGGTCGGTCGGCCTGCTGGCGGTCCCGGCCGAGCCACTCCCCGCACGCGAGCTGGCGGCGGGGAGCGTGTTCCTCGTGACGGGCGCCGCCGGGAGCATCGTGCAGAGCGTGATCGCCGACCTGGCTGCGCACGCACCACGGTCGACGTTCCACCTGCTCGACGTGACGCCGGCCCCCGACCCGCGCGATCCGCAGCTCGCGAAGTTCGCGCAGGACCCGGAGGCGCTGAAGCTCGAGCTGGCGGACCGGCTCGCTGCCGGCGGCGCGCGGGTGACGCCGAAGCTGATCGAGCGCGAGCTGGCGGCGATCGAGCGCGGATACACCGCGCTCACCGCGATCCGCGAGGTCGAGCGGACCGGCGGGCGCGTTCACTGGCACGAGGTCGACCTCACGGACGGCGACGCGGTCGCGGCGACCGTCCACAGCGTGCTCGCGACCGGCGATCGGATCGACGCGCTCCTGCATTGCGCCGGACTCGAGATCAGCCACCCACTGCCCGACAAGCGCCAGCAGGAGTTCGACCGCGTGTTCGACGTCAAGGCGGGCGGCTGGTTGAACCTGCTGGCGGCGCTCGAAGGCGCCGGCGCGCAGGGACCGGGCGTCGCGGTCGCGTTCAGCTCGATCGCGGGCAGGTTCGGCAACCGCGGCCAGACCGATTACGCCGCCGCCAACGACCTGGTGTGCAAGAGCGTCGCGCGGATCAACCGCGAAGGTCGGATGCGCGCGATCGCGCTCGACTGGACCGCCTGGGCGGAGATCGGGATGGCAAGCCGCGGATCGATCCCGAAGGTGATGGCCGCCGCCGGGATCGAGATGCTCCCGCCCGCGATCGGGGCAACGGTCGTGCGACGCGAGCTGACCGCCGCCGGGGGCGGCGGGGAGGTCGTCGTCGCCGGCGAACTGGGCGCCCTGCTGGCCGGGCGTCACGAGACCGGAGGGCTCGACCTCGAGCGGGTGAACGAGGCGCTCGCCGCGCGCCGGGCTCCGATGGCCGGCCGGATCGGCGGCTTCACGGCGGACGGCGTGCTGAGCGTGCTGACCAAGCTCGATCCGGGCCGGCAGCCGTTCCTCGCCGATCACCGGATCGACGGCACGCCGGTGCTTCCGGGCGTGATGGGGATGGAAGGCTTCGCCGAGGTTGCGAACCTGCTCGTGCCCGGCTTCACGCCTGTCGAGCTCGACGATGTGGAGCTGCTGGCGCCGTTCAAGTTCTACCGGGACGAGCCGCGCATCGCGATGCTCTGCGCGCGGTTGCGCGCCGGAGATCGCGACGGCGAGCTGGTCGCCGACTGCGAGCTCACCGGGCGCCGCACGCTCACCGGTGCCGCCGAGCACGAGACCCGGCACTTCACCGGGCGGGTCAGGCTTGCCCGCCGACTCCCCGCCACGCCGAGCGCGCCGGCGCCGGCGATCCCGGCCGTGGACGGCCGCAGCCTCGAGCGACCGGATGTCTACTCGGTCTACTTCCACGGCCCGGCCTATCAGGTGCTGGATCGTGCCTGGCGCCGGCAGGACGAGATCGTCGGCCTGCTCGCTCGCGAGCTGCCGGCCGATCACGATCCGGCCGAGTCGCCGATGGTGCTCTCACCCCGGCTGATCGAGCTGTGCTTCCAGACCGCCGGAGTGTGGGAGCTCGGCGCCACCGGGCGGATGGGGCTGCCGATGCACGTCGACCGGCTCGAGCTGTTCGGCAACGGCGAGCGCGCCGGCAGGCTGCGCGCGGTGGTCACGCCGCGCGACGACGCCGTCGACGCGCAGATCGTGGACGACGCCGGGCACGTCTGGCTGCGGCTCGAGGGATATCGAACGAGCCAGCTGCCCGGGCAGCTGCCGGCGACGGCGCTCGCTCCGATCCGCAGCGCCATGGAAGGCGGGTGAGGCGTTCGTGGGCGGCTTCTCACGGCTTGCGATCGTCAACCGCGGCGAGCCCGCGATGCGGCTGATCCACGCGGTCAGCGAGCTGAACCAGCACCGCTCCGAGCCGATCCGCACGATCGCGCTGTTCACCGAATCCGAGCACGACGCGATGTTCGTGCGGTTTGCCGACGAGGCGGTGCTGCTCGGTCCGAGCCTCGTCGACGACGGCCACGGCGGCCGGCGCCCCGGCTACCTCGATCACGCCCTGCTCGAGCGGGCGCTGCTTCGAGCCCGGGCCGATGCCGCCTGGGTGGGCTGGGGTTTCGTCGCCGAGCAGCCGGAGTTCGTCGAGCTCTGCGATCGGTTGGGGATCGTGTTCGTCGGCCCGGACGCGGCCGTGATGCGACGGCTCGGCGACAAGATCGCCGCCAAGCGGCTGGCAGAGGAAGCGGGCGTGCCGGTCGCGCCGTGGAGCGGCGGCCCCGTCGGCAGTGCCGAGGCGGCGCTCGAGCACGCCGAGCGGATCGGATTCCCGGTGATGATCAAGGCGGCGGCAGGAGGCGGCGGGCGCGGGATCCGCCGGGTCGACCACCCGTCGGCGCTGGCAGCCGCATTCGCCAGCGCCCGCGCCGAGGCGCTTCAGGCGTTCGGCGACGGCACGCTGCTGATCGAGAAGCTGATCGCGCCGGCGCGCCACGTCGAGGTGCAGATCGTCGCCGACGGCTGCGGCGGCGTCTGGGCGCTCGGCGTCCGCGACTGCTCCTACCAGCGCCGCAACCAGAAGGTGCTCGAGGAGTCGGCGAGCCCCGTCCTGAGCGCGGAGCACGAACGCGAGCTCGCCGACGCCGCCCGGCGGCTGGCGCTGCTCGCCGGCTATCGCAACGCCGGGACGGTCGAGTTCCTGTACGAGCCCGACTGCAACCGCTTCTCGTTCATGGAGGTGAACGCGCGGCTCCAGGTCGAGCATCCGGTGACCGAGGCGGTCACCGGCGTCGATCTCGTCAAGCTGCAGCTCGAGCTTGCGGCCGGCGGCCGGCTCGTGGGTGAGCCACCGGCTTGCGTCGGCCACGCGATCGAGGCGCGGCTCAACGCCGAGGACCCGGCGCTCGGGTTCGCGCCGGCGCCGGGGCGGATCGTGCTGCTGCGCCTGCCGACCGGTCCAGGCGTGCGGGTCGACACCGGCGTCGCCGAACGGGACGTGATCCCGGCGGAGTTCGATTCGATGATCGGCAAGGTGATCGCGTGGGGACGTGACCGCGACGAGGCGCTCGCCCGGCTGCGGCGAGCGATCGGACACACCGTGACCTTGATCGAGGGGGGTGCGACCAACCAGGGCTTCCTGCTCGAGCTGCTCGACCGCGAGGAGGTCCGGCGCGGAGAGGTCGACACGGGCTGGCTCGACCGGCTCTATCTGAGCGGCGAGGCGCTGCCGCCGCGTCACGGCGACGTGGCGCTGCTGCAGGCTGCGATCGAATGCTGCGACGCGGACACGACCGTGGACCGCGCCCGCTTCTACGCGTTCGCCCGGCGCGGACGCCCGAGCGCCAGCAGCGATCCGGTCCGGACCTACGACCTGCGCCACCGCGGTCAGGCGTACAGGTTCACGGTCGCGCACATCGCACCGGAGCGGTATCGCGTCGCGGTCGACGGTCTCTCGCTCGAGGTGGGAGCACGCAGGATCGGGCCTTACGAACGCCGCCTCGAGTTCGGGAGCGTGATCCGTCGCGCAATCACCTCGAGCCAGGGGCAGGAGCTGCGGATCGAGGTCGACGGCGCGGCGCACCGGATCTCGCGCGGCGACGCCGGCACCGTATCCAACCTCTCGCCGGCGGTCGTCGTGTCGATTCCGGTCAGCGTCGGAGACAGCGTCGAGGCGGGCGAGGTCGTCGCGGTCGTCGAGGCGATGAAGATGGAATCGTCGCTGACGGCACCGTTCGCCGGACGGGTGACCGAGGTGCTCGTCGACGAGAACGTCCATGTCGCAGCGCAGGAGCCGCTGCTGCGGATCGAGCCGCTCGACGAGCAGCTCGCCGAGCCGGCGGCCGACTCGGAGCTGTCGTTCGCGGATTCGCAGCCGGCCGTCGCGCCGGGTGAGGAGGATTGTCAGCGGAGCCTGGAGCGCCTCAGGTGGGGTCTGCTCGGCTACGACATCGACCGCACCGAGTTCCAGCGGCTGATCGTCGCGCTGCACGATGGCTCCACCTGCGCGCCCGCCGACCCGGTGCTCATCGCCGCCGAGGACGAGCTGCTGAGAACGTTCGCGGATGTGTGCGGCGTTTCACGCCCGGACCCGTCGGTCGACTCCGGCGAGGCGCCGCAGAGCGGCAGCGCGCAGGAGCACTTCCACGCGTGGCTGCGCTCGCCGGACGCGGACGCCGAGAGGCTGCCGGCGTCGTTCCTCGTGAAGCTGCGCGCCGCGCTCTCGCATTTCGGCATCGATTCGCTCGAGCGCACTCCCGGGCTCGAGGAAGCCTGCTACCGGATCTTCCTCGCCCAGCAACGGACATCCGAGGGGCGCGCCGCGATCCTGGCGATCCTCGACCGGCGCCTCGACTACGCCGAGCAACTGATCGGAACCGTCGGAGCCGAGTTTCGAGAGGCGCTCGATCGCCTCGGCGCAGCGCTCGCCGGGCGTGATCAGGTGATCGCCGATCTCGCCCGCGAGCTGCGCTTCCGGTATTTCGACGGGCCCGTGATCGCTGCTGCGCGCGAGCCCGTGTACGACGAGATGGAGCGTCACGTCGCGGCGCTGCTCGCCGATCCGCTGCGCGCCGACCGCGCGCAGCGGATCGCGTCGATCGTTTCCTGCAGCAGGCCCCTCGCGCCGCGCCTGACCCACGCGATGAGCGACGCCTCGCCGGCCGCTCGCCTGGCGCTCCTGGAGGCGATGACGCGCAGGTACTACCGTGTGCGCTCGCTCGAGTCGTTCCGGGCCACGTCGCTCGGTGGCCGGCCGTTCGTCGTGGGGCGCTACGCGCACGGACCGCAATTCCGGCATCTCGCCGCCGCCTTCGTCGAGCTCGCCGACGTCGGCGACGTCGTTCGGGCCGCGGCCGCGTGGGCGCAGACGATCCCGACCGGGGAGCTCGTGGTGCTCGACCTGTACGCCGAGCATCGACGTCCGGCGCCGCCGCGCGTCGAGCTCGCGGCGCAGCTTCGCAGGGCCCTGCGTGGCGTGGAACCGGCGCCCGCCCTGCACCGAGTCGTGGTGGCCGTCGCCGACCGCCAGCGAGGCAGCGGGATGGGAGCCGTCGATCTGTTCACATTCCGGCCAGGGCCGGACGGGCTTGTAGAGGACGTGGTGGTTCGTGGCCTGCACCCGATGATGGGGCAGCGACTGAAGCTGTGGCGCCTGTCGGAGTTCGAGCTCGAGCGCCTGGCCTCGGCGGAGGACGTGTACGTCTTCCGCGGCACCGCCCGCGCGAACCCGGCGGACGTGCGCCTGTTCGCGCTCGCCGAGGTGCGCGACCTGACACCTGCGCGCGACCAGCAGGGCCGGGTCGTCTCGCTCCCGGAGCTCGAGCAGATGATCATCGAGGCGCTCGAGGCCCTCCGCCGGTATCAGCGTCACCTGCCGCTCAACCGGCGGTTGATGTGGAATCGCATGTTCCTCTACGTCTGGCCGGTGATCGAGTTCGAGCTCGAGGAGGTCCGGCCCGTGATCTCGCGCCTCGCGCCGCTCGCGGGCGGCCTCGGGCTCGAGGCGATCCTGATCGACGCGCGCGTCCGTGAGCCGGACGGGGAGGCCCGCGAACGGACGCTGCGGCTCCTGGCACCGGCCGGAAGAGACGTGTCGATCCAGGTCGAGACCCCGTCGAGCGAGCCGCTGCGCCCGCTGGATACCGGCACGCAGCGCCTGATCTCCGCGCGACGACGCGGGTTGATGCACCCCGCCGAGGTCGTCCGCCTGCTCGCGACCGCGCACGCAAGCGTCGGCCAGCGGCGCGGCACGTTCACCGAGCACGAGCTCGACGACCAGGGCGTGCTGTTCCCGGTGGCCCGGCCGCAAGCGAGCAATCCGAGCGCGATCGTCGTGGGCACGATCCGCAACTACACGACCCGCTACCCCGAGGGGATGCTGCGAGTGAGCCTGCTCGGCGATCCCACGCGTGCGCTCGGATCGCTGGCTGCGGCGGAGTGTGCCCGGATCATCGCGGCGATCGACCTGGCGGAATCGCTGGGCGTTCCGCTCGAATGGTTCGCGCTGTCGGCAGGCGCGAAGATCGCGATGGATAGCGGCACCGAGACGATGGACTGGATCGCGGCGGTGCTGCGCCGGATCGTCAAGTTCACGCAGGCAGGCGGGGAGCTGAACGTGGTCGTCGCCGGGATCAACGTCGGGGCACAGCCGTACTTCAACGCCGAGGCGACGATGCTGATGCACACGCGCGGTGCGCTGATCATGACTCCCGACAGCTCGATGGTGCTGACCGGCAAGCAGGCGATCGACTACTCAGGCGGGGTCTCGGCCGAGGACAACCTCGGAATCGGAGGCTACGAGCGGATCATGGGGCCGAACGGCCAGGCCCAGTACTGGGCGCCGGACATGGCGGGGGCGTGCTGGATCCTGCTGAGGTACTACGAGCGCACCTACGTCGCGCCCGGTGAGCGATTTCCGCGCCGCGCGTCCACCGCCGACCCCGCAGCGCGCGACCCGGGCCTGGCGCCGCACGGCGGCTTCGCCAGCAGTCTGGCGACGGTCCGGGACGTGTTCTCGGATGCGACCAATCCCGGGCGCAAGCAGCCATTCGACATCCGTTCGGTGATGCGAGCGGTGATCGACTCCGACCATCCGCCGCTCGAGCGGTGGGTCGCGATGCGAGACGCCGAGAGCGCCGTCGTGTGGGACGCCTGCCTCGGAGGCTGGCCGGTGTCGGTGCTGGGCATCGAGTCACGACCGCTTCCTCGACTCGGCCAGGTCCCGGCCGATGGGCCGGAGCGGTGGACCGCCGGAACGCTGTTCCCGCGCTCCTCGAAGAAGCTCGCGCGGGCGATCAACGCCGCCGGCGGGCGCCGGCCGGTCGTCGTACTGGCGAACCTGGCGGGCTTCGACGCCTCACCCGAATCGATGCGGGAATGGCAGCTCGAGTTCGGCGCCGAGATCGGGCGGGCCGTCGTGAACTGCGACGGACCGCTCGTCTTCTGCGTCGTCTCGCACTACCACGGCGGCGCCTTCGTCGTGTTCTCGCAGCTGCTCAACCCGAATCTCGAAACGCTCGCCTTGGAGGGGGCGCGGGCGTCGGTGATCGGCGGCGCCCCCGCCGCCGCGGTCGTGTTCGCTCGGGAGGTCGAGCAGGCGGCCGCAGCCGACGAGCGCGTGGTCGCGCTCGACCGCCGGATCGCGGACGCGGACGGGCGCGTGGAGCGACAGCGGCTGCGTGCGGAACGCGACCGGCTGTGGAACGAGGTCCTCACGCAGAAACGGGGAGAGCTGGCCGGTCGCTTCGATCGCGTGCACAGCGTCGAGCGCGCAGTCGAGGTTGGCTCGGTGCGCCGCATCGTGAAGCTCGAGTCATTCCGCAGCGAGCTGATCGATGCGGTCGAGCGCGGGATCGGTCGAGTGCTCGAACGGGCAACCCTCGAGGACGCCGTTGCGACCGTCGACGTGGGTCAGTCAATCGCAGGCTGACGTCCCCGATCGGGACGGCTGGCTCGGCGAGCGCGAGCGGATCGTGCTCGCCGCGATGCGGTTCAGGCCCCGGCGTGACTCCTGGCGCCTGGGAAGGTGGACCGCGAAGCTCGCGCTGAGCGCATGGCTCGGGACCTCGCCCGAGCGGATCGAGGTGCTCGCCGCAGCCGACGGTGCGCCGGCCGTGTGGCTCGGCCACGCGGGCGAGCCCCTGCCGCTGTCGCTGTCGCTGAGTCACCGGGCCGGACGTGCGATCGCGCTCGTCGCCGATGCTCCGACCGCGGTCGGGTGCGACCTCGAGTTGCTCGAGCGTCGAAGCGACGCGTTCGTGCTCGAGTGGCTGTCGCCACCGGAGCGCCGGTTCGTGGCAGCTTGTGAGCGCGAGCGGTGCCACCCTGCGCTGGCCGCGAACCTCGTCTGGACGGCGAAGGAGGCGGCTGCAAAGGTTCGTCGTGGCGGCCTGCGGCTCGACGTGCGCGGCGCGGCCGTGACGGTCGGAGGTGCGATTCACCGGATCGGCGCCTGGCAACCGCTCGAGGTCGCCTGGGGCGACGGTCACCGCACGATCGCGGGCTGGTGGCGAGCCGAAGCGGGCTGGGTGATCGCCGTGGCGGCCGAGCCTGCGGCCGGTCCGCCGGCACCGATGAACGAGATCGCGTCCGTCGCGGAGTAGCCGTCGCCGTCCGGTGAGAGGTGGCGCACGGCTTCGACGTCGGCGCCGCCCGTGAAGATGGCGGGCTCGACGTAGCCGCCCGGCCGGTGCTGCGGCAACCCGGCGGCGGCGAACAGGGCGTTGCACAGGCATACGCGAGCGTCGGTCTGCTGACCGCGGCCTCCTTTGCTCTTGAAGATCGGCTCAGGCTCGGCCGGGCAGGTGTAGAGCAGCTCGCCGCCGCCCCGATCGACGGGCTGGCGCAGGTAGCCCAGATCGCACCGGCGCTCGCGCGCACCGTGGATCACCGGGTCCGACAGGGTGCCGTCGAGCTGGTGGACCTTGAACGGAAAGCCGGTCGGCGAGGCGCTGCCATCGGTGCGGACCCGGATGCTGCCGTCGGCGAGCGCGCGCAGGATCTGGGCCTTGAGCTCGGGCGCGAGGCCCGACTCTCGGCTGAGCGCAAACACCGTTCCGGCCTGAATCCCCCGGGCGCCCTGGCGCCGTGCCGCGCGCAACCCTTCCGGGCTCCCGTACGATCCGGCCAGCCAGAAGGGCAGACCGATCGCCGCGATCGCCGCCGAGTCGACCTGATCGCGCGCGTCATATGACGGGTCGGTCTGCGGCCGCCACGGTCCGCGTGGCGGGGCGTTGTGGCCGCCGGCCGTCGGCCCCTCGACGACGTAGCCGTCCGGGCGCGTTGCGGGCGTCGCGGCGAGACCGGCTGCCAGGTCGACCGATGCGACGATCGCAAGGAACCGCGGCCGGCGCAGCGGCGCGCCGCAGGCGACGGCGGAGAGTTGCGCGGGCGCGAACCGCGTCGTGTGCTCGACGTCGCCGGTGGCTCGCAGCACCTTCACGTACAGGGCGGCCTCCTCGTGGACCGACAGCCGATCGAGCAGCTGCGGCAACTCGCTCGGGCTGCCGGCGCCCGCCAGAACGACGTCGACGCCCGCCAGCATCGCGCCGTACAGCGTCGCGGGAATCGGCATCCCGATCTTTCGCAGAACGTTGATGCCGATCGGGCCATCGTGGCCGTGCTTGGCGCGGGTGACCTCGGCGAACGCCGACACAACGGCGAGCTCCTGGAGCTCCGCCAGGTTCGCACGCTGGCGGTCGCTCGCCGGATCGATGATCCACTTGGGCGGATTCCTGTACGGCTTTCCCGCGCGCCCGGCGGGCCTGAAGTACCGCCCGAGCACCCGATCGGCCAGCTCCTGGTCGGGAAACTGCTCGATGCCGCGGCGCGCGCCGCGATCGCCGTTCTGCAGCAGCCTCGCATACACGCCGTCGAGTCCCGTGCCCGAGACGACGCCCAGCCCTCCGGCCCGCGCGACCGTTCGCGCCAGCCGCTGACTCGACACATACACTCCCATCCCGCCCTGGATGATCGGCGGCAGCTGCTCGGGAGAGCGTGTCTGTCCCATGTGCTCTCCAACAGGCTAGCCTGATCAGGCGGATGCGGTTCGAGAAGTGGCACGCGCTCGGCAACGACTACGTGATCGTCGAGCGGCAGGAGCTGGAGTTCGAGTTGACGGGGGCGCGCGTCCGCCGGCTGTGCGCGCCGCACACGGGCGTCGGCGCCGACGGCGTCGTGCTCGTCTCGCCGCCGGCGAAGCCCGGCTATGCCGCGAGCCTGCGGATCTTCAACCCCGACGGCTCCGAGGCCGAGCTGTCGGGCAACGGGGTGCGCGAAGCGAGCCTGTACCTGCGCCGCCACGGCTGGGCGAGCTCCGATCGCTTCTGGGTGCGGACGATCGCCGGCGAGATCCGCGTCACCGTCACCTCGCCGACGGCATGCACGCTCGACATCGGCAGGGTGCGGCTGCGCAGCGAAGACTTCCCCGCCGGCGCGCCCGACGGTCGCGGCGAGCTGATCGCCGCCGGGCGCTCGTGGCGCTTCCAGCACGTTCAGGTCGGTAACCCGCAGTGCGCGATCGCGGTTGCCGACGGGCCCGCGCTCGCTGCGCTCGACCTCCCCGCGATCGGTCCCGGGATCGAGCGCCACGAGCTGTTCCCGAATCGGACGAACGTCTCGTTCTATGCGCCGGAGGCGCGCGCGCCCCGAACGATCCGCGCGAGGATCTTCGAGCGCGGGGTGGGTGAGACGTCGGCGAGCGGCACCGGCGCGACCGGGGCGGCGGTCGCCTTCGTGCTCGGCGGCGGTGACTCGCCGGTCACCGTTCTGCTGGACGGCGGCCAGCTCGAGGTGGCGGTCGGCGAGGACCTCCAGGTCGAGTTGACCGGCCCTGGCGTGCCGGTCTTCCGCGGCGAGCTCGCCGAGGAGCTCGTGGCAGATCTGACTACCATCAGCGAGTAGTGCAGAAGACGAGATCCGGACGCAGCAGACCGACGTCGGCGAACGCCACCGGACCGCCGGTGCCCCGCGCCCGCCAGCGCGCGTACATGGTCGCGGCGCTGCCAGACGGCGGCGAGGAGCAGCTCGACGAGCTGCAGGAGCTGCTCCTGACTGCCGGCGTCGTCACGGTCGGCGGGACGGTGCAACATCGTGAGCTGCCCCACCCGAACACATACGTCGGGTCCGGCAAGCTCGAGGAGCTGAAGGCGGCGATCGCCGCAACGGACGCCAACCTGCTTGCGTGCGACGACGAGCTGACGCCGCGCCAGGAGCGCAACCTCGAGCAGGCGCTGGGCGTCGCGGTCGTCGACCGTACCGCGGTGATCCTCGACATCTTCGCCGCCCATGCCCACACGGCCGAGGGCAAGCTGCAGGTCGAGCTCGCCCAGCTCCAGTACAACCTCGCGCGGATGCGGGGGCTGTGGTCGCACCTCGAGCGGCTCGGCGGTGGCGTCGGAACGCGTGGACCGGGCGAGACCCAGATCGAGACCGACCGGCGGCTGGCCCGCGACCGGATCGCTGCGCTCCAGCGCCGGCTCGCGCACGTCCGCTCCAACCGCAGCGTGATGCGGGCCGAGCGCGAGCGCGCGCATCTGCCGCAGGTGGCGCTCGCCGGCTACACCAACGCCGGCAAGTCGACCCTGCTGAACGCGCTCACCGGCTCCGAGGTCGGCGTCCGCGACCGGCTGTTCCACACGCTCGACCCGACCACCAGGCTGATGCGCGCCGGCGGGCACGACTACCTGCTGACCGACACGGTCGGCTTCATCCGCAAGCTCCCGCACCAGCTGGTCGAGGCGTTCGGCGCGACGCTCGAGGAGACGCGGCTCGCCGACCTGATCCTGCACGTCGTCGATGCCTCGGCGCCGGAGGACGAGCTCGTGTCGATGACGGCTGCCGTCGACGCGGTGCTGGCCGAGATCGGCGCCGACGAGGTGCCGCGACTGCTCGTTCTCGGCAAGGCCGACCTGGTCGGGGCCGATCGGCGGCTCGAGCTCGCCAGCCGTCACCCGGGCGCGCTGCTCGTCTCCGCGATCACGGGGGAGGGGCTCGAGGAGCTGTGCGAGCGGATCGAGGACGAATTCGCCCGCTCG
>DAHUYL010000105.1 GCA_027315255.1 Solirubrobacterales bacterium
GACGGCGCCAGCCGGGCGGCGGTCGCGCTGGCCGTGCGCAGCGCCCAACCGCTGGTCGCGGCCGCGCCCAGCATCAGGACGGCCAGCCCGAGCGCGGCGACGATCCACCATGCCGGATGGGTGGCGGTGGCGAATCGCGGCCCGAACGCCGAACCGGCTCGCGCTGCGCCGCCGGCCCCGAGCAGGCTGCCGGCGCCGGTTGCTCCGGCGCCCGCGACGGCGCCGAGCACGGCGATCCCGAGCGCCGTTCCGACCTGACGGCTCGAGGCCGCGATCGCACCTGCGACCCCGCTCTGCGCCGCCGGCATCCCCGCGACCGCCGCGTTGGTGATCGGCGGGTTGACGAACCCCGACCCGAGGCCGAACGCCACGTACGCGACCAGCAGCAACCACACGTGCGTCCGCGGCTCGATGCCGATCAACAGCAGCGGCGAGATCGTGAGCATGGCGCCGGCGGTGAGCAGCGGCAGTCGCGGCCCGCGGGCGGCGATCAGCCGGCCGGACAGCGGCGAGCACAGCACGTACGCGGCGCCGAGCGGGAGCGTGTACAGCCCGGCGCGCAGTGCCGACAGGTGGCGTACGTCCTGGAGGTAGAGCGTGTTGAGGAACAGGAAGCCGCCGAACGCGGCGAACGCACACACGGCGATCGCCACCGCGCCGGCGAATGGCGCCGACGCGAAGCAGCGGATCTCGAGCAGCGGCTCCGTTCGGCGCAGCTCGTAGACGACGAGCGTGCACAGAGTCACGGCAGCGACCGCGAACAGGGCCAAGATCCCGGCCGAGGTGAAGCCGGCGGTGCGGCCCTCGATGATCGCGTAGACGAGCGTGCCGAGGCCGGCGATCACGAGCACCTGGCCGCCCAGGTCGAGTCGCCGCGGACGCGTGTTGCGCGACTCGGGCACGAACCTGCGGGTGAGCGCAAAGCAGAGCCCGCCGATCGGCAGGTTGACGAGGAACACCCACCGCCAGCCGGGGCCGTCGACGATCGCGCCGCCGAGGACCGGGCCGAGCGCCATGCTGATCCCGAACAGCGCCCCCCAGATGCCGATCGCCTGCGCGCGCTCACGCGGCTCCTCGAACACGGTGCGGATGATCGCCAGCGCGACCGGGTTGAGCATCGAGCCGCCAACACCTTGAAGGATCCGTGCGGCGACCAGCATCCCGGCGGTCTGGGCGGTGGCGCACATCGCCGAGGAGGCGGTGAACAGGACGATCCCGGCGGTGAACACGCGCCTGCGCCCGATCCGATCCCCGGTCGAGCCGGCCAGCATCATCAAGCTGGCGACCGCCAGCGAGTAGCCGTCGACCATCCACTGCAGGCCGGACAGCGACGCGTGCAGCGAGCGGTGGATCGCAGGCAGCGCGACGTTGACGATCGTCGTGTCCAGCCCGGCGATCAGCAGGCTCATCGAGCAGACGGCGAGGACCGTCAGCCGGTCGCGCCGGTCCAGTGCCGTGGAAGCGCTGGCGACCGGGGCGGACACTCTGTCAGAGTAACTGCGCCCAGGCGAGGTCCGCCGGGAGCCGAGCCCGATGCCTACGAGCAGCCCCGCGCACGACCACGCCCTTCCGCGCCAGCCTCGACGCGAGAGCGGCCTCGGCGTGCTCGGTGGACTGGCCGCGCTCAGCCTCGACGCGCTGTCGAGCGTCGCATACGGGCCGCAGGCGATGGTCGCCGTCCTGATCACGGCCGGCACGGCCGGGCTGCGGTATGCGATCCCGCTGACGCTCGTGATCACCGCACTGCTCGTCCTGCTGGTGATCTCGTATACGCAGGTGATCGCGGTGTTCCCGGACGGTGGCGGCTCCTACGCGGTCGCGAAGGCCAACCTCGGGACGCGGATCGCGGAGCTGGCGGCGGCGTCGCTGTTCGTCGACTACGTGCTCACCGTCGCGGTCAGTCTCGCCGCCGGCGCCGCCAGCCTCGGCAGCGTGTTCCCCGGGCTCTCGCACCACCTGCTGCTGGTCTGCGTGATCGGGCTCGCACTGCTGACGGCGATCAACCTGGTCGGGATCTCGGAGTCGGCGAAGCTGTTGATGGGGCCGACGGTCGTGTTCGTCGCGAGCATCCTCGCCGTGATCGTGGTCGGCCCGTTCCGCTCGCACCCGGTCGCGCAGGTTGGCGGGCCGATCCCGATCCACGCGACCACCGGGGTCGGCTTGGTCCTCGTGCTCAGCGCGTTCGCCGCCGGGTGCTCGGCGGTGACCGGGGTCGAAGCGATCGCCAACGGCGTGCCGGTGTTCCGCGAGCCCCGAATCCGCACCGCTCAGCGGACGGAGGTCTCGCTCGGCGTGCTGCTCGGCCTGATGCTCGTCGGGCTCGCGGTGCTGATCCACCACCACCACGTCTACCCGCGCAGCAACGTGACCCTGCTGGCGTCGGTCACCGCCGGCGCGTTCGGGAACGGCTGGGCGTTCTACGTGTCGAACCTGGCGGTCACGGCGGTGCTCGGGTTCGCGGCGAACACGAGCTTTGGCGGCCTGCCCGTGCTGATGAGCCTGCTCGCCCGCGACCACCGCCTCCCGCATATGTTCTACCTGCGCGCCGAGAAGCCGGTCTACCGCTACGGGATCGTCGCGCTGGCGTTCTTCGCGCTGCTGCTGCTGGTCGCGGTCGGCGGCCAGACGAACGCGCTGATCCCGATGTTCACGATCGGGGTGTTCGTCGGGCTGACGATCAGCCAGGTCGGGCTCGTGCGGCACTGGCGGCGGATGCGGCCTGCCCGCTGGCAGGCGCGTTCAGTCTTGAACGGGCTCGGTGCGGCGATGACCGCGGTCGCGGTGGTCGTGTTCCTCGCCACCAAGTTCATCCACGGCGCCTGGGTCGTGGTGGTCGTGGTGCCGCTGGTGATGGTGCTGTTCGCGCGCGTGGAGGGCTACTACCGCGAGGTCGCCTCAGAGCTCGAGCTCGGCCGCAACCCGCCCTACCCGCACAAGCGCGAGAGCGTCGTGGTCGTGCCGACGACGACCGTGAACCTGCTGACCGAACACGCGCTGAGCGCGGCGCTGTCGATCGGCGACACGGTCGTGGCGCTGTCGGTCGCCGGCGACGAGGAGGAACGCCGGCGGATCACGCAGGACTGGGAGGCGTGGCGCTGCGCCGTCCCGCTCGAGGTGCTGGTCGATCCCCAACGCTCGCTGATCCGGTCGATGCTCCGCTACGTCCGCTCGCTCGAAGACGTCGATGCGACCGTCACCGTCCTGATCCCCGAGCTGATTCCGCGCAAGCGCCGCCACGAGATCCTCCACAACCAGCGCGGACGGTTGCTCGCGGTGGTCCTGCGCGCGCGCACCGACGTGGTGATCGCGACGATTCCGTTCCGGCTGCACGAGTGACGTTCCGGGGCGATCGTCCGTGCCATAGTCGAGATCCCGTGTCGTACCCGGATCCCCGCCAACCACGGTTGACACCCGGTCGCGGCCGGTCGGCGCGGATCACGGCCGCCGCCGTGCTGCTGGTCGTGGCGGCGCTCGCCGTGCTGATCGCCGCCCGCCAGTCGGCCGGGCCGAGCCAGGCGGCGTACCTGGCGAAGAACCCGGAGCTCGATCCCGGCAGCGCGCTGTCGATGCGGCCGGCGCCGGGGTTCACGCTCACCGACGAGGCGGGTCGCCCGGTGTCGCTCTCGCAGTTCCACGGCAGGGTCGTGCTGCTCGCCTTCAACGACGCGCTGTGCACGACGATCTCCCCGCTGACCACGGCGGCGATGCTCGACGCCAAGCGCGCGCTCGGTGCCGCGGGATCGCAGGTCCAGCTGCTCGGTGTCGACGCCAACCCGGACGCGACGTCGGTCGCCGACGTGCGCAGCTACACGGAGGTGCACGGGATGCTCGGCGCGTGGCACTTCCTGACCGGTCCCCGGCGCGAGCTCGCACGGATCTGGCATGCCTACGGAATCGAGGACGAGATCGTCGCCGGGCAGATCGACCACACACCGGCGCTGTTCGTGATCGATCCCCAGGGGCGCCTGCGGCGCGTCTACCTGACACAGCAGTCCTACGCGGCGGTCCCGCAGCTCGGCGAGGAGCTCGCGCGCGAAGCGGCAGGGCTGCTGCGTCGGCGCCCGGTGGCCGCCGCGGAAGTCTCGTATGCGCCGATCTCGGGGATCGGGCCGGCGCAGGCGGCCACGCTCCCGCGAGCCGGCGGAGGGAGGGTCCGCATCGGCCCGGGCTCGCCTCGGCTGTTCGTGTTCTTCGCCACCTGGGACCGGCAGCTGGCGCCGCTCGGCCGCGAGCTCGTCGGGCTGAACGGATATGCACGGATGGCGGCGAGGGAGCGGCTGCCGGGCGTGAGCGCGATCGACGAGGGCAGCGTCGAGCCCTCGCCCGCGACTCTGCCCGCGTTCCTACGGACGCTGTCAGGACCGCTCGCCTACCCGGTCGCGATCGACTCCTCCGGCCGGGTCGCCGACGGCTACGAGGTCCAGGGGGAGCCGTGGTTCGTGCTTGTCTCGGCCGCCGGCCGGATCGCCTGGTACGACAGCTCGGGCTGGCCGACCGTCACGGGCCTCGTCAGGCAGGTCCGGGCGGCGCTCGCGCGCGCGCCGGCGGCACCCACCGGTGCGCGACGCGTGCTCGCCGCGCTGGCGGGCTCGCCGGCGCGGCTGGCGGCGATCCACGTCCAGTCCTCGCAGCTGCTCGGCGGCGCCGCGGCGCTGCGCAGCCGCCTGCGGACGCTGCGCGGCTACCCGATCGTGCTGAACGCGTGGGCGTCGTGGTGCCCCGCATGCAAGGCGGAGTTCGGACTGCTGGCCAGCGCCGCCGCCCGCTACGGGCGGCGGGTCGCGTTCCTCGGGGTCGACACCCAGGACACATCGCCCCAGGACGCGCTGGCGTTCCTGCGAGGGCACTTCGTCAGCTACCCGAGCTACCAGGTGCCGAGCGAGGCGTCGCTGCAGGCGATCTGGCCCCCTGGGATCAATGGGCTGCCGGACACGCTGTTCATCGATCCGGGCGGTCACGTCGCGCACGTGCACATCGGCGAGTACGCCTCGCAGGGCAGCCTCGACGCGGATGTTCAGGCGTACGCGCTCGACGGCTGACCGACCGCGACCGCGGCTTCCGCGGAGCCTTCCGGGCCATGGAGACGACGAGCCGCTCTCGTCGTCACGATGGCGAACCACGAGCCTCGAGCGGCATGGTATCGGCCCTCACCGAGCTGGCCGAGGTCGAGCTGCAACCCGCGCTGCGTGGAACGTGCGCAGGACGGGCCGCCGGCTGGGTTCGGTCCCCGGACCCGCGTCGTGGAGCCCGCCCAGGCCGTGGATGATCGGGGGTTACGTCGAGGCTGCTGCGTGAAGTCCGGCACGGGTGCCGCGGCGACGGAGGCGTTCGTCCAGCGGCCGGTCAGAGGTCGGACCTTGCCTGCGGCGGATTCGCCGTGCAAGGGTCTACGACTTATCCGGACGCCGAGACCTCGACGCGGGGACGCTCACAGCAGGCGGACGATCGCGACCACCCCGACCGCCACGATGACCACGCGAAGCGCCGCCGGCGACAGCCGGCGGCCGTAACGGGCGCCGAGCGCGCCGCCGATGATCGAGCCGGCCGCGATCAGGCCGGCCGCGGCCCAGGCGACGTGAGCGACCGCGATGAACACGACCCCGGCGATCAGGTTGACGAGCCCCGCCAGGATCACCTTGAGCGCGTTGAGCCGCTGGAGCGAGTCGTCCACCGCCAGCCCGAGGATCGACAGCAGCATGATCCCCTGGGCGGCGCCGAAGTAGCCGCCGTAGATGCCGCTCAGCACGACACCACCCGTCGCCGCAGGGCCGACGTGCTCGTGCCCGGACCGGCGACGGCGGCCGAGCACACGGACGAGCTGCGGCTGCAGGACGATCAGGATCAGCGCGAGTGCGATGAACGCCGGGACGATCGCCTTGAACGCCGACGCCGGAAGGCTCAGCAGCAAGGCCGCGCCAACCGTTCCGCCGACGCCGGACGCGACCGCCAGCGGAATCGCGCGGCGGCGCTGCCCGGCCAGCTCCCGGCGGTAGCCCAGCGCCCCTGCGACCGAGCCGGGCACGAGCCCGATCGTGTTGGACACGTTCGCGACGACGGGCGCGTAGCCGAACGCGAGCAACGCCGGGAAGGTGATCAGCGTGCCGCTCCCGACGAGCGCGTTGATCGCGCCCGCCGCGACCCCGGCGGCGAAGATCGCCACGATCTGCCAGGCGCTCACCCAGGAAGCCTGATGGGAAATGCGGGTCGGGTCAAGCAGCGGCTGGGGGTCAGGCGGCCTGTGGCTGCGTTTCGAGGATGACGTGATGGCCGAGGGATTGCAGGCGGGCGACGAGGCGTTTGGTGAGGCGTTCGGGGTCGCGGCGTTGG
>DAHUYL010000113.1 GCA_027315255.1 Solirubrobacterales bacterium
AGGTCAGCCCGCTCGCCCAGGGCGTCAACGAGCTGCTGCCGTTTTCATCCTCCACCTTCCTCCGGTCCAAGGCCGAGTCGGTGCGGCGGGCGTTACAGACGTACGCCGGGGCGATCGATCGCGCGCTCGTCCGCGTCCACACGGGAACGCTGTCCGGACTGCTGATCGAGTCAGGCGTCGCGCTCGCGATCATGGCGCTGCTGTCGGTCGGGTTCGGCTGGTGGCTCGCAGGCAGGGCGTTGCGGCCGCTGCGCACGATGAACGCGCGCGCCCGGCGGATCACCGAGCACAACCTGCACGAGCGGCTCGCAGTCGACACGCGACCGGACGAGCTCGGCGAGCTGGCGGCGAGCTTCGACGGCCTGCTCGGCCGGCTCGAGCGAGCCTTCGCCGCGCAGCGGCGGTTCGTGGCCAATGCCTCGCACGAGCTGCGCACGCCGATCACGCTGCAGCGCGCGCTCGTCGAGGTCACGCTCGCCGACCCGGATGCATCGGCCGGTGAGCTGCGGCACGCGTGCGAGCGGGTGCTGGCGGCGGGCGAGCAGCAGGAGCGGCTGATCGAGGCGCTGCTCGCGCTCGCGCGCGGCCAGGCGGGGTCGGACGCGCGCGAGCCGGTCGACCTCGCCGTGCTCGCCGGCGATCTGCTCGAAGCCCGCGAGTTCCGGACGCGAGCGCTGCAGGTCGACGCGGCGCTCGAGGCGGCGGTCGTCACCGGCGACCCCGCGCTGCTCGAGCGGTTGATCGCCAACCTGCTCGACAACGCGATCGTCCACAACGCGCTGATCGACGGCTGGATCCGGGTGCGCACCGGCACCATCGCAGGGCGTGCGATCCTGCGCATCGCCAACCGCGGCCCCGAGATCCCGGAGGGCCGCGTGGGCGAGCTGTTCGAGCCGTTCCGCCGGCTTGCCGGCGACCGTGCCTTCGACGCGGACGGGCTCGGGCTCGGGCTGTCGATCGTGCAGGCGATCGCGGTTGCGCATGGGGCCTCGGTCGACGCCGAGCCGCTGACGGGCGGCGGGCTGTCGCTCGAGGTCAGCTTCCCGGCCGCCCCGGCCGTCGTCCCCGGGCGGTCCGCCCAGCCGTCAGTGCGTCCGCCCGTTCTACGTGCTACGGCCGGGAATTCCGGTGAGATGCAGGGGGATTAGCGGCGGTCGCGCTGCTCCGGCCGGCGACCGCCGGAGGCGGATCGGTCCTCCACCGGGCCTAGACTCCGCGGATGGATGGCTTCGCTCAGCGGGTCCTCAGCGGTCCGGGTAGCGCTCGTCGATGACGACACCGGGCTGATCGCCGTGGTCGACCGCCGGCTGGCAGCGCTTCGCTGGCAGCGGGAGGTGATCAACTACCCGCCCGGCCCCGATCAGCTCGCCGCGATGCGGCTGCACGTGCTGATCGTCAACCCGGCGCTGAGTGGGCTCGACTACATCGAGCGGATCTCGAGCCGGCTGCCAGGGTTGGCGCTGCTCGTCGTCGCCGGCCCGTCGCATGTGTCCGATCGCGTCCGCGGCCTGCGCTGCGGCGCCGATGACTGGATCACGAAGCCGTGCCATCCCGAGGAGCTCGTCGCCCGCATCCAGTCGGTGCTGCGACGGCGCCGGGTCGGCGACGAGCCGTCCGAGGAGGAGATGGTGGTCGCGGGCGAGCTGGCGATCCGGACGGACATGTTCGACGCCTACGTCGGCGCCGAGCCCGCGGGCCTGTCGCGCAAGGAGTACGAGTTGCTGCGCCAGCTGGCGGCCGCCGGCGGCCGCGTGCTCGAGCGCGAGCAGATCTACCAGCGCGTCTGGGGCTACACGATGGTCCGCGGGGACCGCTCGGTCGACGTGTTCGTGCGCAAGCTGCGCAACAAGCTCGAGCGCGTGTCGCCAGGGTGGCGCTACGTCCACACCCACTTCGGGATCGGCTACCGGTTCGCGGCCGAGCCGGTCGCGGGGCGGGCGGCGACGTCCGCGGTACGCTTGGACCAGGCACTCGCCAGCTGACCCGGCGGGCGGGTGCGTTCACCGTGAAGCTCAGCATCAACAGCAACGTCCGCAACGTCGTGATCATCCTCGCGGTCGCCGCGGTCGTCGACCTCGTGCCCGCGGGTGGGTCGACCGCGCGCTTCGTGATCCAGCTCGTCTCGCTCGCGTTCCTGGCCGCGGCCGCATGGATCGCGATGCGGCTGTACCGCGAGCACCGGGTCGCGCTCTACTCGCTCGGCGACCGGCGCCGCGCGATGCTGTACGGCGCGGTCGGCGTCGCCGCGCTGACGCTCACCGCCGAGGGCCGGCTGACCAGCAGCGGCGGCGGCACCGTGGCGTTCCTGCTGCTGCTCGCCGGCTGCGTGTTCGTGCTGGTGCGCGTCTACCAGGCGTCGCGCTCGTACTGACTCATTGCTGCCGCGACGGGACGGCGGCGGCTGGCCGCGATGCTGTTGGCGTGCCGCACTGCCAGTCGTTTCGCGGCAATGGTCGGCGGTGAGGGCCGCCGCGACCGATCGCAAACCAGCGATCCCGGGCTCCCGGTTGGTGCACGCCTCGGCGAGCTGCGGCCTGGCTGTCGAAAGTCGAAGGGAACGCCGAGAGAGCCGTTGACAGAGAGGGGCCAGTCCAGTGCGGTGGTCGGATCCGGTGCGGAGGACTCGGCCGTCCTCACACGTCGGAGCGTCGGTGCGGCCGTCCGCCGGTCACGGACGGGGTCTCGCGGTCCCGCGGGACCGCCTCTGGCGATCGCAAACTCGCGCCATTGCAGCAGCGCGCGATCACGCTGCTCAAGACAAAGCGGTGACCTCGCTGGCCCAGGCGCCATGATCGGAACCGTGGCCGAGCGATCACCGCCCGCAGCGCCCGGTCGCTGCTGGCGAGTTGGCGCCTCCCACAAAACCGATCGCGTGACCGGTCCGTGGGACGCTCGCTCCGGACCGAAGGGGTCGGCCGATGCCGTCGGGGAAGAGCAATAGCGCGGTGGATACCGCGGGCCTCGAGCTAAGTGACTACCGCTCAGCCGGGACGAACCAATCGTCTGCCGCGTCCGGCGGGACTGTTGCTGACGTGGCAAAGCAGCGGCGCGCTCAGGGCGGCGCTGACTACTGCTTCGACTCGCCGCACCGCTTGCTGGCGGCTGCGTCACCGCGCGTCGAGCAAGCAGTCCGCAGGGGCAACCAAGGCAGCTGGCTTTGTGCGAGAGCGGCAGCGACAGGGTCGCGGCGCTGCCCCAACGCACGGATAGCAGTAGTGACGAGGCATTGCCGAAGCGGAACCCGATTCGGGTTCGGCGCAGCACGCCGCAAGGAAGGTCCGTTGAGGTGTGCGCCGCCGATGAGAGACGCGCGACTGCTGGTGGCGGCTACAGCCGGCCGGCAATCAAGCGCGAGCTGTTGAGACGGAGTATCCCTTGGGGTCGCGCACTGGTCCGGCGGTGGTGTCGAACAGGCGGCGTGATTCGGTGATGATGTCTGTAACGACTGCCGGGCGTTGGGGGAAGTCGGGGGCGATGCCGAACAGTCCGAGCATCGAGACCGCGTAGCGTGAGAACGCCTCCGGGGTCGGGAACAGCAGCGCGTTGTGATGCAGGACGGTCTCGACGTTCCCGAACGCCTGACGGATCAGCAACGGCAGATTGTCGGTATGGACGGGGTATCCGCCCCAGTCGGTGAGGTCGACGCCGTAGCGTCCGACGACGGCGTGTACGACTCGCATCGTCTGTGGATATCACGGTGAGCCGCAAATAGGCCCGGGTTTGGTATGATCAGGGGGTGGCCAGCGGTGACAGCACGGACGCGAGATCGCTGAGCCAGGAAGCGCAGGAGGTGCTGCGGGTCCGGGGGGTGAAGATGCTCGAGGATGGG
>DAHUYL010000130.1 GCA_027315255.1 Solirubrobacterales bacterium
ACTACGTCGTCAAGCCGTTCTCGCCGACCGAGCTGGTCGCCCGCGTCGACGCCGTCCTGCGGCGGCTCGACACCTCGCCTGACAAGCACGCGCCGCTCGAGCTGCCGGACATGCAGATCGACCCGTCGGCCCGTCGCGTGATCGTCCGCGGCGAGGAGGTGCAGCTCACCCAGCGCGAGTTCGACCTGCTGCTGTTCCTGGCTCGCCACCCGGGTCAGGTGTTCAGCCGCGAGCAGCTGATGGACGCGATCTGGCAGTACTCGTTCTACACCGACACCTCGACGGTTACGGTTCACATCCGCCGGCTGCGCTCGAAGATCGAGCGAGACCCGGCCCAGCCCGACCACATCCAGACCGTGTGGGGGGTCGGCTACCGGTTCCAGCCGTGACCGGCCGCCGCTCGCTCGCCGCCGGCGCCCGCGCGTTCGCGGGCCCGCTGTCGCGCCAGCTGGCGCTCGGGATCGCGGTCGTGGTCGCGCCCGTGCTGATCGCGCTGCTCGTGATCGGCTATCTGATGGTCGTCTCCGACCACGCGGCGCTGCTGGTCGCGGCGATCGTGGTCGGGGCGGGCGTGCTCGCGGCGCTCGCCGCGCGCGTCGTGGCGCGCTCGATCGTGCGCGATGTGCGGTCGATCCGCGACGGGCTCGAGGCGGTCGGGCGCGGCGAGCGCGACGTGGCGATCGAGACCGAGGTCGGCGACGAGCTCGGCGAGCTGGCGGCCGCCGCCAACGCGATGATCGCGCAGCTGGCCGCCGAGGAGGCTGCGCGCGACCTGTCGGACGCCGCCCGGCGCGACCTCGTCGCGGCTGTCTCGCACGACCTGCGCACGCCGATCACGTCGCTGCGGCTGCTCGCCGAGGCGGTCCAGGACGGGATCGTCGACGGGGTGACCCGCCGGACCTACCTGCAGCGGATGAACACCCACATCGAGGCGCTGTCGTCGCTGATCGACGACCTGTTCGAGCTCTCCCGGCTCGAGGCGGGGGACATCAGCTGGTCGCTGCAGCAGGTGCCGCTCGAGGAGCTGATCTCAGAGACGGTCGACGCGATGCGCGTCGAGGCCGAGGCCAAGGGGGTGGCCGTGCGCGCCGAGGTCGCCGCCGCGCTGACGCCGGCCCACGGCAACCCCGAGCGGCTTCAGCGCGTGCTGTTCAACCTGATCCAGAACGCGATCCGGCACACCCCGGCCGACGGCAGCATCGTCGTGCGGGCCGAGCCGGTGTCCGACCGGATCGAGGTCGAGGTCGCCGACACCGGCAACGGGATCGCGGCGGACGAGCGCGACCGCGTGTTCGAGGCGTTCTTCCGCGGCGGCGACGGGGCGGCCCGGGGGCCAGGCGGCGCCGGCCTCGGACTGGCCGTCTCGCGCGCGATCGTCGAGGCGCACGGCGGCACGATCTGGCTCGAGGACACCTCGCAGGGGACGCGCGTTCGCTTCAGCCTGCCCGCGACCGAGCGGCTGTCGGGCGCGCCGCGCTGATCAGAGCGCGGCGGCGGCGCGGCCGCCGACGACCCGGTCGAACCGCCAGCCGCGAAGCTGGTCGCGGCTGCCGGCCAGGCCGACGACGACCGCGCCGGTGCGCTGCTCGATCGCGGCCAGCAAGGCCGCGAGGCGGTCCCGAAGGGCACGACCGCGAGGGGACTCGTCGCTCGCCCAGTCCGGCTGCTCGCCCTCGAGCAGCACCGTGACACGGTCGGGGTGGCGGCGAGCGATCTCGTCGACGAGCACTTCGTCGGTGCTCAGTCGATCGACGATGGCGAGGAGGTCACTCATGGGATCCGAGTCTGGTGCCGCCCCGTTAAACATCGGTTAAGGCTTCCGATGAATTCGCCCCGGCTGCGCCGACTACCGTATGCGCGATGCCCGAGTTGCCGGAGGTCGAGATCACGGCGCGGCTGATCGGGGCTGCCACCCGCGGGGTGGTGGTCGAGTCCGCGCTCGCTCCCGGGATCAACGCGCTGAAGACGTTCGATCCGCCGCTGCACGAGATCGAGGGTCGCAGGCTCGACGGGGTCGGGCGCCGCGGGAAGCTGTTCCTGATCGCGCTCGAGGGCGAGCTGACGCTGCTCGTGCACCTGATGTCGGCCGGCCGGCTGCAGCTGTTCGACGCGCGGGCGTCGCTGCGCGATCGCACTTCCCGGCTGCTCTTGCGGCTCGCCGACGGCCGCGAGCTGCGCCTGCGCGAGTTCGGCACCCGTCAGCGGGCGTGGGTCAAGCTGCTGCGCAGCGCCGAGCTCGACCGCGAGGAGACGCTCGCAGAGCTCGGCCCCGAGGCGTGGCCGGAGCCGCCGTCGCTGCGCTCGACGCTCGATCAACCGCGACCGCTGTACGCGCTGCTACGCGACCAGCACGTGATCGCCGGGGTCGGCCGCTCGTGGGTCGACGAGATCCTCCACCGCGCGCGGCTGTCCCCGTTCAAGCGCGGCTCCGACCTCGACGAGGCCGACGCCGAGGTGCTGCGCGAAGCGATCGTCGACTGCCTCGGCGGGGCGGTCGATCACTACGCACGGACGCTCGCGTTGCCGATCCCGGACAAGCTGCCGATGCCGCTGACCGTCCACCGCCGCAACGGCGAGCCCTGCCCGCGTTGCGGCGAGCGGCTCGAGGCGGTCTTCTACGAGGATTACGTGATGTGCTACTGCCCGGCCTGCCAGACCGACGGCAAGGTCCTGAAGGACCGGCGCCTGAGCCGCCTGCTCAAGTGAGCGGCCGCCCGACGCCCGCCCGCCCGACCGCCGGGCTTCGGCTAGTCGGCTTGGGAGGGTGTCACTGTTGATGCACCGCTTTCTGGGGTCCGTTCGGCCCAACAGCGTTCCGGAGTGAAGCGCTGTTGGGCGATCCGGCGCTCACAACGCCCGATCGCCCAATAGCGACCGTTGCTCTTGCTCCGCCGCCGTGGGGCGAAAACGTCGTTGCCCGCCAGTGCCGCGGGCTGATTCCGAGCCGCTTCCCGCGCTGCCTCGCTGGTCGAACCGGGCGGCGGCGCTTCGGTAGGGTCCGGGCATGAACCTCGAACCCGGAATCGCAGCTCCAGACTTCACCCTCCCCAACCAGGACGGTGACCGCGTGACGCTGTCGGCCCTGCGCGGCAGGCCGGTCGTCCTCTACTTCTACCCCAAGGCCGACACCCCCGGGTGCACAACCCAGGCGTGCGGCGTCCGCGACCACCGCGCCGACTACGAGGCGGCGAACGCCGTGGTGCTGGGTGTCTCGCCCGACCCGCCGGCCAAGCTCGCGAAGTTCGCCGCCAAGCACGGCCTCCAGTTCACGCTGCTCGGCGACGAGACGCACGAGGTCGCGGAGCGCTACGGCGTCTGGGTGCAGAAGTCGATGTACGGCCGGACGTACATGGGCAACGAGCGCACGACCTTCGTGATCGGACCCGACGGCGTGATCACGCACGTCTTCCGCAAGGTCAAGCCGTCAGAGCACGACGCAATGGTGCTCGCAGCGCTCGCCGAGCCGAGCGCTGCCGCCGGCTGACCGGCTCAGGCGAGACCCTCGCGCGCCTCGCGCACGAGCGTCACCGCTTCAGGGAACACGACGGCCATCGTCGAGCGCAGCTGCTCAGCCTGCTGCTCGACCGTGCCCTGGATGTTGATCCGGTTCATCGCCGCGACGGTCAGGTCGACCGCCAGCTTGATCGCGTTGTCCGCCCATGCGAGCCGCTGGGCGCCCTGCATCTGCTCGGCGAACTCGCCGAGCCGCCGCTGGATCTCGTCCGGATCTCCGAATAGTCCGCCGAAGCCGCTTCCTTCCATGCGCTTATCGTACTCCGGTCGCGTGCGGGCGCAGGGTGCCGACCCGAACCGAGAGCTGCCGATCCCGCCCCCCAACGCTAAGGCGGAACACGCTCCTGGCCGATCCAGCGAATGCGGCATGGGTGCCACCACGCGTCATCGACGGTCGCAGTCTCCGCCCCCGCTGGCGCTGCTCGGCCACCCGCACCGCGCCCCCCGCAGGCGCCGAGCCCGCCCGTTGGCGCTCGCCACGGCGGTCCTGCTCGTCGCAGGCGGGGCCGGAGCGATCGTGTCGATCGGCGGCTCGGCCGCGGCCCGCGAGCCCCGCCAGCCATCGGTCCTGGCGCTGACGGCGGCGCAGCTGGGGCCCGGATACACGCGGCACCTGATCACGGGCGGCGCCGAGGTCGCGGGTCAGGCGACGCTCGACATGTGCGGCATGCAGTTCCCGAGCGAGGGCCTGCGGCGCGCGCGCGTCCAGGACGTCTACCGCGAGCCGGACCAGCCATGGGCGATCTCGAACGAGGTCGTGCGCTACCGCCACGGCGGCGCGCAGGAGGCGCTGAGCGAGGCGGACTACGCGCTTTCGCACTGTCCGGGCCATCCGGTGCCGGATCCCGTCGCGGCGGCCGACGTTCTGTACAGGCCCTCGGCGCTGTCGTTCCCGGGGCTGCTGCCCGGCGCCTCGGCGTGGGCGATCCGCGAGCAGGCAGCGGGCCGCAGTGCCACGATCGTGTTCGTCTTCCAGGTTCGCGACGACTACCTGTCGGGGGTCTACGTCACCGGCGACAACCTCGTGGCGCAGGAGGAGATCGCCGTGCAGGCGGCCCGCGCAAGCGCCCACAACCTCGAGGCGCGGGTCCCTGCGAGCACCGTGCCGATCCCGGCGAGCCCGGCGCACGTGCCGATGCTCGCCACGGCGTCGGACATCTGGGCGGCGTCGAGGCCGCAGTTCATCGCCGCGTGCACGGCGAACGGCGACCGTCAGCTGCCGCCGTCGCTCGACCCGGGCCAGCTGGCGGCGGCCCGCCGCGAGCTGGTGAGCATCTGCACTTGCGCGTACGGCCGGATCGAGGCCACCATCCCGATCCAGGAGTTCGCCGTCCCCGCCTCAGCGGCATTTCGCCGCGCCGAAGCGCGCGCCGTGGCGGTCGTCAAGGGTTGCCTACGGGCACGGCGGCCCGAGCCGCTACCGGCTTCGCACCTGCTGTTCAGCTGAGCCGCGACGTTCCTCGAGGATCCGGGCGCCGCGGCTGCGGGCATCGTCGCGGTGGGTCCGGGCGTCGCTCACCCTGACCATCACCGACTGCGGTCGGCGAGCACCCTTCGAGGTCCGCGGCTCGGGCATCGTCCGGTTGCGCTGCATCCGCGCGCCTATCATCGCAGGCGTGTCGCGCACGGCCCACGACAAGGTGCTGCGCAGGCGGATCGAGACCGCCGTCGCGCTGGCAGCGCCGCTGCTCGATCTCGTCCTGTTCGCGTGCGGACGGATCTCGCGCCTGCTCGGCGCGGAGCAGCCCGACCCGCTGCCCGCCGGCGTGCGGCGGGACGGAGGGCCGGCGGCCCGAGGCCGGCACCGCGGCCTCGCGCACGAGCAGCCTCCCGGGCGTGACCCCCAGCACGGCTGAGCACCACTACCATTGCGGCCCCCCGGATGAACGCGACCGAGCAGCTCCAGTACGAGGCGTCGACGCGGATGCGCTACGCCGTGATCGCGTTCATCGCGGCGCTGCTGCTCGTCGGCCAACAGCTGATCCAGCTGTCGGGGCCGCACACGAGCGTCGACGAGCTGACGCTGGACCTCATCACCGCCCACAAGCGGTTCCCGATCGATCTGATCGGCGCGATCGTCAACGCCTTCGGGCTGGTGGCGCTGATTGCGATGCTCGCCTGGCTGCACAGGCTCGCGCGCGCCCGCAGCCAGGACATCCGCGAGTGGGTCCGGTGGCTGGTGATCGCCGGCGGCACGCTGTCGGCCTTGATGGCGATCGCCTACGCGATCGTGATCGCGATCAAGGCCAACCAGTTCGTCGCGTCGGGCAACCAGGGGTATCCGCGGGCGAACGCGCTCACGTCGGGCGGCCTGATCGCGGCGCTGCCGCTGGTCGCGCAGCTCGGCTCGCTGGTGCTCGCCGGCGGGTTCATCTGGACCTCGCTGAACGGCCTGCGGGTCGGGCTCCTGACCAAGCCGCTCGGCTACACCGGCGTCGCCGCCGGCGCGCTCGTGCTGTTCCCGCTCGGCGCGTTCGTCTCGTTCATCCAGGGCTTCTGGCTGGTCGGGCTGTCGGTCCTGTTCGCCGGCCGGTGGATGAACGGAACGCCGCCGGCGTGGGAGACGGGAACGGCCGTTCCCTGGCCGTCATCGGCCCAGGCGCGTGGCGGCGGGCGCGCGGCGCCGCCGCCGCGCCAGCGACGGACGCGTCGCGCCGAGCTCGAGGCACAGGCGGCCCGGGGCAACGCGAAGGGCCGGGGCAAGGCGCCCGAGCCCGCCCCGGCATCGGCCGGCAGCGCGGCCGGCGGCGGCGACGCCGCCAGAAACCGCGCCTCCACGCCGAAGCGCAAGCGCAAGCGGCGCAGCTGAGCGCCGGCGAGCGTCAGCCGGAGCGGCAGCCGGCGACGCCCCCGGCGCCGGCTGCCGAGCCCCGGACGTCTAGCTCTCGTTCGCCTCTTCGGAGCGGATCTGCGACTCGAGCGCGGCCATCACGGCCGGGTCGCGCAACGTCGTCACGTCGCCGAGCGCGCGGCCTTCGGCGATGTCGCGCAGCAGCCGGCGCATGATCTTGCCCGACCGCGTCTTCGGCAGGTCGTCGGCCCAGAGGATCCGCTTCGGCCGCGCGAACTTGCCGATCCGCTCGGCGACCGTCGCCCGGATCCCGTCCTCCAGCTCGGGGGACCCCTCCTGGGTTCCCTGCAGCGTCACGAACGCGCAGATCGACTGGCCGGTGTCCTCGTCGTGCTGGCCGATCACGGCCGCCTCGGCGACCGCCTCGTGGGCGACGATCGCCGACTCGACCTCCGCCGTCGAGAGCCGGTGGCCCGACACGTTGACGACGTCGTCGATCCGCCCGATCACCCAGTAGTAGCCGTCCTTGTCGCGGCGAGAGGCGTCGCCGACCAGGTAGGTCTCCTTGCCGAACCGCCTGAAGTACGTCTCGACGAACCGCTCGTCGTCGCGGAACAGCGTGCGCAGCATCGACGGCCAAGGCCGCGTCAGCACGAGCAGGCCCTGTCCCTCCGCGATCGGCTTGCCCTCGCGCTCGTCGACCACCTCTGCCTTGATCCCGGGGAACGGCCGCGTCGCCGAGCCGGGCTTGGTCGAGACGATCCCCGGCAGCGGCGTGATCATGATCGCGCCGGTCTCGGTCTGCCACCAGGTGTCGACGATCGGGCAGCGCTCGCCGCCGATCACCTTGTGGTACCAGAGCCACGCCTTCGGGTTGATCGGTTCGCCGACCGTCCCCAGCAGCCGCAACGAGCTCAGGTCGAACTTGCGCGGGTGCTCGGCGCCCCACTTGACGCAGGCGCGGATCGCGGTCGGCGCGGTGTAGATGATCGTCGCCTTGTAGTGCTCGACCAGCTCCCACCAGATCCCCTTGTGTGGGTAGTCGGGCGCGCCCTCGTACATGATCGAGGTCGCACCATTGCACAGCGGCCCGTACACGATGTACGAGTGACCGGTCACCCAGCCGACGTCGGCCATGCACCAGTACACGTCGGTCTCCGGATGCAGGTCGAACACGTACCGGTGGGTCGCGCTGACACCCGTCAGGTAGCCCCCGGTCGTGTGCAGGACGCCCTTCGGCTTGGCGGTCGACCCCGACGTGTACAGCACGTACAGCGGATCCTCGGCGTCCATCTCCTCGCACGGGCACTCCGCTGCCGCGGCGGCCATGATCTCGTCGTAGAACACGTCGCGGCCGGGCTTCATCTCGCACGGCGTCCCCTTCGAGCGCACGACGATGATGTGCTCGAGCGAGGCGAGGTCGCCCATCACCTCGTCGACCGCCTGCTTGACCGCCGCGGTCTTGCCCTTGCGCGCGGCGCCGTCGACGGTGATCAGCGCCTTCGCGTCGGAGAACACCATCCGCTCGCGCACCGACTCGGGCGAGAAACCGCCGAACACGACGTTGTGCACTGCGCCGATCCGCGCGCACGCCTGCATCGCGATCACGACCTCCGGGATCATCGGCAGGTAGATCCCGACGACGTCGCCCTTGCGGATCCCGAGGTCCTTCATCGCGTTTGCGAACCGCTGCACCTCCGCGAGCAGATCGGCGTAGGTGAGGTCGCGCTCATCGCCCTCCTCGCCGCGCCAGTGGAATGCGATCCGATCGCCGCGGCCGGCCTCGACGTGGCGGTCGAGGCAGTTGTAGGAGATGTTCAGCTTGCCGCCGGTGAACCACTTGTAGAAGGGAGGGTTCGAGTCGTCGAGCACCTGGTCCCACTCCTTGAACCAGTGCAGCTCGCGGGCCTGGCGCTCCCACCAGCCCTTCCAGTCGGCCTCGGCCTCCTCGTAGATCGCCGGATCCGAGAGCAGTGCCCCCTGCTTGAACTCGGCCGGCGGATCGAAGCGCTCCACGTCGAGCAGTCCGGCGAGCTCCATCTCGAGCTCGTGCTCGGCGGTCTTCATCTGCTCTGTCGCCATACCTTTCCTTTCCTCCGCTATGTGGCGTTGCGCCCGACCATACCGGGCCGGGCGCAGCGGACCATCGCACCAAAGGCCGGCGGGAGCCGCACAAAGCGACTCCCGCCACACTCACTACCTACAGCTCACACGACACCTGTCGCTCGAGTGCGTGTGTCAACCCCTCGGTGCGGGCCGTCCGATCGGCAGTACGTCGTGTCCGTACACGGCCGCCATGATCTCGGCGGTCGCCGTGTACATCGCGGCTGCGGCGGTCGCGAGACCGACAAAGCCGCCGGCGTGGATCATGCTGTTGCTGTTCCCCGAGTTGCCGATCCCGAGCAGGATGAACGTGATCGTCAACAGCAGGAAGATCAGCTGAACCGCGCGTGGCGCCGCGAACGTGCACAGGAACAGGCACCCGGTGAAGATTCCCCAGGCCCACAGGTACAGCCCAACCGCGTTGCCGAAGTCGCCGGCCTTGATCAGCGCGGGCGCCTGGACCTGCACCAGGAAGTAGAAGGAGATCCAGAACGCGCCGAACGCCGTGAAGGCGCAGGCGCCGAACGTGTTGCCCGCCCGGAACTCCCACATCCCCGCCATGAACTGCCCGAGCCCGCCGAACGCGATCGCCATGCCGAGCACGACCGGCAGGTTCTTGCCGAAGCTCACCAGGTTGGCGTTCATCATGCTCAGCACGAGCGTGGTCACGCCGAACCCCATCAGTCCGAGCGGAGCCGGATTGGCCGGCACCCAGCCCGACATCGCTGAGCTGCGAGTGGCTGCTGCTTCCTGCGCGCCCGCTCCGGGCTCGCTGACTGTTGCCATCTAGGACTCCTCTCCTGAGTTGGACATCGACGGAAAGCTATCCGCCGTGGCTCGTGCCACTTGCCACAAATCGGGCATCGGTGGTTGGTTCGCGACGAACGGCGGTTGTCCTGCGACGAACGGTGCGCCCCGGCGCCCTATGCTCCATGCCCAGAGTGGAGGTTCTGATCGGAGTCGTGATCGGCTGGGCGATTGCCGCGTCGATCCTCGCCGCGCTGCGGCTGCTGCGTCCGCCGCGCGTGATCTCGGGCGAGGTGGGTGCGGTGCAGACCGCGGTGCACGCCGCGACGCTGATGCTCCCCCACCTGCGCCGCGGCCTGTCGGCCGAGACCGCCGGAAAGGCGGTCGGTCATCTGCGCACGCTGACCGGAGCCTCCGCCGTCGGGCTCGGCGACCGCGCGCACGTGCTCGCGTTCGAGGGACTCGGCGCCGACCACCACCACGCCGGCGACGAGCTGATCCCGATCACGGCGCCCCCGCGCGAGGACCGCCTGCACGTCGAGTCGCAGATCCGCTGCGAGCGGCCGGACTGCCCGCTGGGAGCCGCGGTCGCGGCGCCGCTGCTGGTCTCGGGCGAGCTCGTCGGGTCGCTCGTCGCGCTGTATTCGCGCGGGCGCCCGGTCACCCCCGACGACACGCGCACGGTCGCCGAGGCGGCGAGCCTCGTCTCCGCCCAGCTCGAGCTGAAGGCACTCGAGGAGCAGCAGGAGCGGCTCGCGCGGGCCGAGCTGCGCGCGCTCCGGGCGCAGATCTCGCCGCATTTCATCTACAACGCACTCGCCGCGATCGCCGGCTACATCCACTCGAACCCCGAGGAGGCGCGCGAGCTCCTGACCGAGTTCGCCGAGTTCACCCGCTATGCGTTCCGCGGCCAGCGGCCCTACGTGACGCTCGCCGACGAGCTGCACTACGTCGAGAAGTACCTGCGGCTCGAGCGAGCGCGGTTCGGCGATCGCCTCCAGGTCCGCCTCCAGGTCGCGCCCGAGGTGCTGCCCGTGGTCGTCCCGGTCCTGAGCCTGCAACCGCTCGTCGAGAACGCCGTCCGCCACGGCGTAGAGCGCAACGGTAAGGGTCGGATCGAGATCGTCGGACGCCACATCGACGCCGACGTCGAGCTGATCGTGTCCGACAACGGCGTCGGGATGGATCCCGCCCGGGCGCAGGACGCGCTCGCCGGCAAGGGCGGCGGCGTCGGCATCGCCAACGTCCACGCGCGCCTGCAGAGCGCGTTCGGCCCGGCGTACGGGCTCGAGATCGAGAGCGCCCCGGACCAGGGGACGACCGTGACGATGATCCTGCCGAAGTTCCGCGCCGGGGTGCGGGCGGCGTGAGCCCGGGCCTGAGAGTCCTGGCGGTCGACGACGAACGCCCCGCGCTCGAGGATCTCGCGCGGCTGCTCGAGGGCTCACCGGCGGTCGCCGAGGTGGTCCTGGCGGATGGCGGCGGCGCGGCGCTTCGCTACCTGGCGGAGGAGTCGTTCGACGCGGCCTTCCTCGACGTGCGGATGCCGGGGCTCGACGGGCTCGAGCTAGCCGGCGTGCTCAGCCGGTTCGCCGACCCGCCGGCGCTCGTGTTCGTCTCGGCCTACGAGGACGGCGCGGTCGGCGCCTTCGAGCACGATCTGCACCCGCTCGACTACCTGATGAAGCCGGTCTCGCGCGCCCGGGTCGAGCAGGCGCTGCACCGGGTGCTGTCGGAGGGGCACGCCGTTGCCGCTCGTGGTGGCTTGCGGGCCACCACGAGCGGGGCTCCGCCCTCACTGCCTCCGGGGACGACCGACGACATCATCCCGGTCGAGCATCAGCGCGGCGGCGCCACCCGGCTCGTGCAGCGCTCGTCGATCCTGTACCTGAAGGCCGAGGGCGACTACGTGCGGATCCACGCCGACGGGGGACGCTTCCTGGTGCGCGCGGCGCTGTCGGAGATCGAACGGCGCTGGCAGGCGCACGGGTTCGTGCGCGTGCACCGCAGCTACGTCGCGAACCTGTGGCGCGCGACCGAGATCCGGCCCGAGCTCGGTGGCGGCGCGACGGTCGTGCTCGCCGACGGCAGCCAGGTGCCGGTCGCCCGCCGACAGGTGGCCGATCTGCGCCGGAGGCTGCGGATGTGAGCACCGGCCGGCGCCGGATCCGGGTGCGACCCGCGCGCGAAGTGCGCCCGCCGCGGCTGCGTTCCCCGCGCGAGGAGCTGGCCGAGTCGACCGCCCACGGCCACGTCTACCTGCGGCGGCTGAGGCGCGCCCAGCTGAGCCTGTCGCTGTTCGCGCTGGTCGCGTTCGGAACGCTGTTCGGGGTGCTGCCGCTGGCGATCTACCTGCTGCCGGGCCTGCACCGCGTACACCTGCTCGGGATTCCGATCGCGCTGTGGGTGATGATCTTTCCGCTGATGCCGCTGTTCCTGGCGATCGGCTGGCTGTACGCCCGCCGCGCCGACGCGCTCGACGACGCCTTCCGCGACCTGGTCGAGCGGTGATCGCGACGTGATCGCGCTGCTGGCGGTCGGAGCCGTCACGCTCGGGACGCTCGGTCTTGGGACGTGGGGGATGCGGTTCGCGCGGACGACCTCGGACCTGCTCGTCGCCTCGCGCGCGGTCAGCACCTGGTGGAACGCGGCTGCGATCTCCGGCGAGTACCTGTCGGCGGCGTCGTTCCTCGGAATCGCCGGCCTCGAGATGCAGGCCGGCGTCAGCGCGCTGTGGCAGGCGCTCGGGTTCACCGCCGGGTATCTGGCGCTGCTGCTGTTCGTGGCGGCGCCGCTGCGGCGGTTCGGCTCCTACACGATCCCGGACTTCGCCGAGGCGCGGCTGCGCAGCCCGGGGCTGCGGCTGCTGGCGGCGGCGATCGTGATCGTGATCGGCTGCTTCTACCTGGTGCCGCAGCTGAAGGGCGCGGGCCTGGCGCTGAACGTCGTGATCGGCGCGCCGTACTGGGTGGGGGTCGTCGTCGTCGGCCTGCTGGTGGCGGTCGGGGTCGCGCTCGGCGGCATGCGCGGGATCACGTACGTGCAGGCGTTCCAGTTCTGGGTCAAGGTGTTCGCGATCTCGCTGCCGGCGATCCTGCTGCTGCTGCACTTCGGCGGGCTGCCGGCGCGCGCGGCGCTGTTCGGCTCGCAGTTTCCGCATGCAGGCTCGCGCGGGCTGGTCGTGCGGCTGGGCGGGCGCCAGCGGGTCACGTTCCCGGAGGCGGGCTCGTTCTCGTTCGACGGCCGGGTGGTCCATGTCGCGGCCGGGCACCACGCGGTGCTGCCCGGGCGGGTGCGCGTGCGGATCCCGCCGGGCGGCGTCGTGCCGGTCGCGAGCGGGATCGTCGCCGAGCGCGGCCGGGTGTGGTCGCGGTCGGTCGGCGGCTCGGGGAGCAGCTCGCCGCTGCTCGTCTACTCGCTGCTGATCGCGACCTTCCTGGGGACGATGGGGCTGCCCCACATCCTCGTTCGCTTCTACACCAACCCCGACGGCCACCACGCGCGCCACACGACCGTGCGCGTGCTCGGGCTGCTGTCGCTGTTCTACATGTTCCCGGCGGTCTACGGTGCGCTCGGGCGCGTGCTGGCGCCGCAGCTGTACATCACCGGCCAGACCGACGACGTCGTGCTGGCGCTGCCGCGGATCGCGTGGCCGGGTACGCCGGGCACGGTGCTGACCGCGATCACGTGCGCGGGCGCGTTCGCCGCGTTCCTGTCGACCAGCTCGGGGCTGCTGGTGTCGCTGGCGGGAACGCTCAGCCACGACGTCTGGCCCCGCTTCAGGCGCGAGCTGCCAGCCCGCGCGGCGGTGCGCCGCCTGCACTTGCGCGTCGCGGCGCTGCTCGCGGTCGTGCTGCCGGCGGGGCTGGCGCTGGTCGCACGCGGACTCGACATCTCGATCCTCGTCGGCTGGGCGTTCGCGATCGCGGCGAGCACGTTCTGCCCGATGTTCCTGCTGGGGATCTGGTGGACGCGCTTGACCGCCGCCGGCGCGGCCGCCGGGATGCTGCTCGGGATGCTCGCAGCGACCGCCCTGATCTTCACCGGGCTCGCGCTCGGCGAGCCGACGGGCGGTGCCGGTGCGCTGCTGACCCAGCCTGCGGTCGTGTCGGTCCCGATCGCGTTCCTGGTGATGATCGCGGTGTCGCTGCGCCAGCCCGCCCCCGTCGACGTGGCCGACCAGATGCTCGCGCTGCACGCCCCCGAGGGACTCGGCCTGCGCCTAGCCGACGAGGAGCTCGAGCCCGCCCCGATCTGAGCGCGGTTGCGGCGCGGTCGCCGGGGGGCGATGATGGTGCGGGTGAGCGCGTTCGACTCCTACGAGCAGGTCTGCGCCAGCCACCGCTGGGAGGTGCCCGAGCACTACAACCTTGCTGCCGACGTGTGCGACCGCCACGCCCCGGACGCCTTGGCGATCGTGCACGAGGACTTCCGGGGGAACGTGCGGGAGGTGCGCTGGGGCGAGCTGCAGGAGACCTCCTGCCGGATCGCGCACGTGCTTGCGGCGCACGGAGTCGGGCGCGGCGATCGGGTCGCGATGCTGCTGCCGGCGGTGCCGGAGACGGCGGCGGCCTTCTTCGCCGTCTGGAAGCTCGGGGCGATCCTGCTCTCGATGTCGGTGCTGTACGGCGACGAGGGGATTCGCCATCGGGTGAGCGATTCGCAGGCGAAGCTGGTGCTGACCGACGCTGCGAACCTCGGCCGGATCGATCCGGGGCTGGTCGAGCACGTGCTGGTGCTCGACGACGATCTGATCGCGTCGGGCGCGCCTTCGTTCGAGTGCGTGGACACGCTGGCGGAGGATCCGGCGCAGCTCTACTACACGAGCGGCACGACCGGGCTGGCGAAGGGGATCCTGCACGCCCACCGTTATCTGCTCGCCCACGAGGAGTTCGTCTACTGCCACGACGTGCAGCCGGGCGAGCGCTTCCACGGGATGGGGGAGTGGGCGTGGGCGGCGGGGATCTGCCCGCTGCTGGGTCCCTGGCGGTCCGGCGCGGTGCAGCTGGTCTACCAGCGCGAGGGCGGGTTCGACCCGGGCAGGCAGCTCGATTTCCTGTCGCGGCATCGCGCTTCGAACGTGTTCGCGACGCCGACCGCGATCCGTTCGATGATGGCGATCGCAGACGCGGGCTCGCGGTATCCGTGCTCGTTCCGGGTCGTCTGCTCGGCGGGGGAGCCTCTGAATCCGGAGGCGATCAGGTGGTTTCGCGAGCAGTACGGGGTGACCGTGCTCGATTACTACGGGCTGTCGGAGTCCTATCCGCTGTGCGGGAACTATCCGTTCATGGAGGTCCGGGAGGGTTCGATGGGCCGCCCGCTGCCGGGCTGGGATGTGCAGATCCTCGACGAGGACGAGCAGCCGGTGGGGGTGGGAGAGCGGGGTGAGATCTGCCTGCGGGCGCGCTCGAACCCGCACTACCCGCTCGGCTACTGGAACCGTCCCGACGATTCGGTCGAGGTGTTCGGCGGCGAGTGGTTTCACACCAAGGACGCGGCGCGGATGGACGCCGACGGGTATGTCTGGTACGAGGGCCGGGCCGACGACGTGATCATCTCGGCGGGCTACCGGATCGGACCGTTCGAGGTCGAGTCGGCGTGTCTCGAGCACCCGGCCGTCGCCGAGGCTGCGGCGGTCGCCTCGCCGGACGAGCGGCGCGGGTTCGTCGTCAAGGCGTTCGTGATCCCCGCCGCCGGCTACGAGCCCTCGGAGGCGCTGGCCGAGGAGATCAAGGCGTTCGTGCGCGAGCACCTGTCGGCCTACGCCTATCCACGCCGGATCGAGTTCGTGACATCGCTGCCGAAGACGCTGACCGGCAAGATCCGCCGGATCGAGCTGAGAGAGCGGGAGCTGCGATGAAGGACCGTGCCCGAGCGTGGTTCACGATTCTGTAATTGCGGACGCAGGTCCGGCGCCCTACCTTGGTCTGAAATCGACCAGGGAGGACACGGGCAATGAAACGCACACTCTGGGGCGCCGCCGCCACATGCGCCGCGACGCTCGCGCTCGTCGCCGGCAGCGCGTCGGGCGCGACGATGACCACGCACATCGCGGCGAAGGTGACCGGGATGGGCGAGCACGGAACCGTCAGCCTGACGATCGACGGCGGCACGCACAAGCTCTGCTGGAAGGTCACCCTGCCGATGGTCAAGGACGTCACCGGCGCCTCGATCCACACCGGGATGGACGGGAGCAAGCTGCTGGGGCTCGGGATGCACTACGCGGCGAGCGGCTGCGCGAGCGAGTCGGCGATGACGCTCGAGCATCTCGCCCAGATGCCGATGAGCTACTACGTCTGGGTCGACGTCAAGGGCCAGATGGGCGACCTGCGCGGCCGGCTGCACACGGGGATGTAGCGATGCCCCGGCCGGTGGCAGTCGCGAGAGCATTGCGGTGGCGGGACCGCCGTCGAGGCGGCACGCGGCCCGTCGTCATGCGACCAAGGGCCAAAATGACACGACCCCCTGCCGGCGGCAGGGGGTGTGTGCAGATCGCGCCCTGTGAGGGCGCTGCTTGCACATCCCCGCGCGATCGAACGGGGGGTTGTGACGTTCTGGTCCCGATGCGCCGGGTCGGCCCGTCCCATCTGATGCTGCCCGGACGCGCGCCGGCGATCGGCGGGCGGAAGATCGGGAGCCGGCCGTGACCGTGAACGACGACCTCCCCGATTCGCCGCGCGAGAACCTCGGTGCGCGGCGGGTCGGGCGCGCCGGCTTCCTCGGGATCGTCGGCGCCGGCGCCGCGACCCTGTTCTTCGGTAAGCAGATCTCGAGCGTCACGAGCCGGCTGACGAAGCCGTTTGCCAGCGCCACCGGGCTGAGCGGGATCGTTCCGTCGGGCGGGTGGCGGATCTACACGGTCGCGGCCACGATGCCGGTGTTCGACCCGGCGACGTGGCGGTTGCGGATCGACGGCCTCGTGCGCCACCCGGTCGAGCTCTCCTACGACCAGCTGGTGGCGCTGCCGCGGGCCGAGCAGGTCTCGACCTTTCACTGCGTGACCGGATGGACGGTGACCGGCGTCCACTGGGCCGGCGTCCGCTTCCACGACCTGCTGGCGCTGGCCGACCCGCTCCCCTCGGCGAGGGCCGCACACTTCGTCTCGGCCGAGATCCCCTACGACGACTACCTGCCGCTGTCGGACCTCGCGCTGAGCGATGTGATGCTCGCCTACGAGATGGACGGCGGCCCGCTGCCGCAGGAGCACGGAGCGCCGGTGCGGGTCGTGATCCCGGAGATGTACGGCTACAAGAACGTCAAGTGGGTGCAGCAGATCACGCTCGTCGATGCGCAGAGCGAGGGTTACTGGGAGCAGCGCGGCTATGACATCAACGCGATCGTCGGACATTCAAACGGCTACGCCTGAGCCGCCCGTGGTCTCGGCCGGCCGGCCTCGGCCCCGCTACGTGCAGCGGTTCACCCTGACCGAGCGGATCGTCCACTGGATCCACGCGAGCGCCTTCTTCGCGCTGCTCGGGAGCGGGCTGATCCTGTACCTGCCGGCGCTGTCCATCGCCGTCGGCCGCCGCCCGCTGATCAAGGACATCCACTTCTACACCGGGCTCGGTTGGGCGGGTGCGCTCGTCCTCGTGGTCCTGCTCGGCAACCGCCGCGCGCTGCTGCGCACCGCCCGTGAGATCGACCTGTTCGACCGCGACGATCGCCGCTT
This sequence comes from Solirubrobacterales bacterium, assembly GCA_027315255.1. Taxonomy (GTDB): domain Bacteria; phylum Actinomycetota; class Thermoleophilia; order Solirubrobacterales; family Solirubrobacteraceae; genus Palsa-465. The sequence continues at coordinate 16,824 of DAHUYL010000130.1, forward strand.
CCTCGGCGGCGAGCTGTCCGCCCCGCAGGGCCGCTTCAACGCCGGTCAGAAGGTCAACGCGATCGTCACCGCCGCGTTCGCGGTGCTGCTGTTCGCGAGCGGCCTGCTGCTCTGGTTCGGCGAGCGCGACACCGACATCCGCCTCGGCGGCACGCTGTACCTCCACGACGTCCTGATGTACGCATCGGTCGTGATCGTGCTCGGTCATCTGTACCTTGCGCTGATCCACCGCAGTACGCGGCACTCCCTGCGAGGGATGATCCTCGGCAGCGTCCGCGAGGACTGGGCCCGGGAACACCACGCCAAGTGGCGCGGCCGCTGAGGTTTGTCCGCGGCAGCACCCCGCCGGTGACAGGTCCGGCGGACCGGGTAACGAAAGGGTGCAGACAACCAACGGTCAGGAGGCTGAGCTGTCACCAACGGCCAGCAATGCCGAGCTGCGTTCGACCGTCAGGGCGGGCATTCCCAAGATCGAGCGCTCGCAGGCCAGGATCCTCCAGGGCATCGCGACACTGCAGCAGTCGCACAACGCCGGGCAGTTGATCCGAGCGATCGGCGCTCAGGACCGAGCGCTTGCCTCGCTCGAGGCGAAGCTGTCCCGCGAGGTGCCGTCGAGTCCGGCGGGGCGGAGCGCGCGGGCGGACCTCACGAAGGGGCTGCAGCTGGTCCTCCGCTCGAACGGCATTCTGATCGGTGACGTGAAGCGGACTCAGCGCCATCTAGCCGTCTCGCCGCGATCCGTGCGCACGGCGGTCAACGAGGCACGGAACGGCAACCGCGACCTCGTCCGGGGCGCGAAGTTGCTTCACGCCTGATCCAGGCTGGGCTTGTGGCCTGACCTCCGCGGCTGGCTGCGATAGTCCGGCGTGGCCCTTCGGGCGAGCGCGCCCGCCCCCGGAGGGCGGGCGCGCTCGTTGCCGGCGCCTCCGCGGGCGGCTACTTGACGGGGGTTCCTGCCGGGCTGACGCCGTACCAGGTGCCGCCGAAGCCGCTCACGCCGATGTAGCTCGTGCTCGCGCCGCTGCCTCCGGCATACAGGTACAGCGGGTGGCCGGCATAGGTGACCTGCTCCAGCTTGCCGACCTTGATCTCACCGAGCAGCGAGGCCTTGACGCCCGGCCCCGCCGTCGGCTTGCCGCTGACCGGGTACACCGGCCACGCCGAGGTGCAGCCCGTGTGCTTGACGCACATGTCCTTGTTCTTCGCATCCGCTGTGAACATGTACAGCGTCGACCCGGAGGAGCTGACGAGGATCATCCCCTTGCCGGTCTTGGCGGTCTTGACGGTCGCGCTCTTGCTGGTGTGCCCGTTCTTGGGCGAGCCATGGCCCCAGCCGCCGGCTTGGGCGACAGCGGTGGTCGCGGCTGCGACGATCAGTGCGGCGGTGGCGATTGCGGTGGTGGTACGTCTCAGGCTCATTGGCAGAGGCCTCCTCTTGTCGTTGGCCGCAGACGGATGTTGCGGCGATTGTTCGATGCGTGTCCAGAGATTGGGACTTCCCCGTAGGACGCCGATCGCCTTGCGATCCTTCCCATGCCGCGGCAGGGCGTCGGTCGAGCGAGCCGCCGAGCGCGCTCGCCAGTCGCCCGGCCCGGATCGGAACTCGTCCGGCGCATTCGCCAGCATGGGTCGCCCACCGACGCCCGAAGCATGCCAGCATGAGCCATCCAGCCTCCGAAGTCGAGCCACCGTCAATGCGCGAAACCGTTCCGTCCGTATTCCTCGTCGCCCGCCCGTCGGTCGACCTCGAGGGGATGCGCGCGTACCTCGAGGACGTCGGCGGAAGCTCGTGGCTCGACCTGCGCGAGCGCGACGACGAGCGTCGAGACGGCGAGCTGCTGGCCGAGTTCGCCGGGCGGATCTGCTACCGCAGCTGGGAGCCCGGCCTCAATGCGAACGTCACGCGGATCCGCACCGACCGCGAGGCGTACTTCGCCAACGTGCTGGCGAGCTTCCACGGCAGCGTGCTCGAGCACGCCAACTACTCGTTCGCATTCCGGAGCGTCTCACGCGCATTCACCCACGAGCTCGTCCGGCATCGCGCCGGCTCGGCGTTCAGCCAGGAGAGCCTGCGCTTCGTCCGGCTGACCGACATCGGCTTCCGCGTCCCGCCGGCGCTCGAGCCGGTGCGCGATCAGGTGATCAGCCTCGTCGAGCAGCTCGAGGAGTTCCAGCGCTCGGCCGCCGACGCGCTCGGCCTGGACGAGGAGGGGCTGCCGTTCGCGGTCAAGAAGGAGATCACCTCGGCGCTTCGCCGGCTCGCCCCGATCGGGCTGTCGACCGACATCCTGTGGACGGCGAACGTTCGCACGCTGCGGCACGTGATCGAGATGCGCACGGCGCCCGGCGCCGAGGAGGAGCTGCGGCTCGTGTTCGACCAGGTCGCCCGGCTGGTCAAGGCCGAGGCGCCGAACCTGTTCCAGGACCTCGAGCGCGCTGAAGACGGCAGCTGGGTGCCGCACTGGCGCAAGGTGTAGACGCTCCGAGGTTCAGCTCGGCTCGCCGCCGCCGCCGCCGCGCTCGCGCGCGTAGGCGTTCAACCGCTGCAGCTCGTCGAGGTAGATGCCGCGCATCACGCGCGGGGCGAACAGGCGCTCGAACACCCCGCCGATCCCGCCGGCGCCGTCCCACGCGGTCGCGATCTGGACCTGGGAGCGCTCGCCCACGGGCGTGACCGTCCAGGTGGTGACGAGGCTCGAGCCGGTATCTGACTCGGTCAGCACTCGCCCGGGCTCCGGTTCGGCCACCTGCATCCGGTAGGCGCGGCTGCGCCCGCCGGCGGTCACCTTGAAGCGCGTGATCGTGCCTGCGCCGACCCCGCCCTGCTCGACCTCGAAGTCCGAGAATGCGGGCGGCAGGAAGTGCGGATGGTGCTCGCGGTGATCGGCGACGTATCCGTACACCGCCGGCGCGGGCGCGTCGATCACCGCCTGAGCTTCAACCCGAATCGTTCCCATCGTCCTCGCCGGCGTCGCACACTACTGGAGCGCATCGGCCTCCGTGCGCGGATACACGGCCAGGACGAGGTCGCCCTGCAGCTTGAACATCGCGGCGGCGCCGGCGGCGCTGTCGTCGTCGCCGGCGAATTCGGTGCCGATCAACCCCGGCGTCTCCAGCCCGAGACCGTCGCGGTAGAACGCGACCGCCCCGTCGAGATCGCTCACCGCGAGCGTGAGCACGGCACCAGCACGAGCCAGCCTGCGATGCCGAGGCTGGCGACCGCGGAGCCCGCGTAGATCACGACATAGCTCGTGTGCACGACCAGTGCAGAGCCGATCGCCTGAGTGAGCGGTTGGGGGGCGAACAGCGCGAACGTGAGCGCAGCCGAGACTCGCCCCTGAAGCTCGTTCGGTGTCGCTCGCTGCGCGGCGTTGAGCGTTGCGAGGAACACGTACGGGAGCGCGAACCCCAGGACGAACGAGCCGAGCAAGGCCGCGGCGAGCGAGTGGTTGGCGCGCAGGAGGTTGCCTGCGGCGAAGTTGACGAGACCGATGACTGTGAGCGACCGCTCCCCGCCCCGCGCGATCATTCGGCTTGCCGTGAGCGAGGCGATGATCGACCCGGCGCCGAGCAGCGCGCTCAGCACGCCGAGGAACGCCGGGCGCTGCCCGACGCCCTGGACGAGGCTGTACTGCGAGGCCACTCCGATCCCGGACAAGGCCATCGCCGCCGTCGCCGCGATCGCGACCGCTCTGATGGTCGGCGTCGCGAGGACGTGACGTCCGCCGGCACCGAGTGCGGCCGTAAGCCCTTCCGGCGAACGTGACGGCGGGGTGCGGTCGACGCGCAACCGCGTCGTGACCGCCGCGGCGACGAGGAACGTGACCGCGTCCAGCGCGGCCACCGCCCGTCCGCCGACCAGCACGAACAAGCCGGCGCCGAGCAGCGGTGCGGCGAGCCGGCCCGTCTCCTGGGTGGCGAGCCTCCATCCGATCATCCTGCGGCGAAACTCGGCCGTGAACATCTGCGCGAACAGCGCGTCCTCGGCGGGATCCATCAGCGTTGCGCCGATCCCGTAGGCGGCCATCACCGCGAACACGATCCACACCTGAGCGCGTGAGGTCACGAGCATCAGCGGCACGAGCGTGACGGCCGCCAGCAGGTTCAGCCACAGCAGCAGCCGCACACGAGCGACCCGGTCGGCGATCACGCCCGCGATCGGCGCTCCGATCGTCCCGGCGTATGCGCACGCCGACACCAATCCGGCCTGCGCGCTGCTGCCGGTCAGCGACTTGACCCAGACGCCGGCGACCAACGACATCGCGCTGTTGCCGAGCAGCGACGCGGCGAGCCCCGAGAAATACCAGCGCGCATTCGAGCCCGCCACCGCATCCCGCTGTTGGGGGGTAACCGACTGCGTCCGCGCACGCGCTCCGATCACCCGCGGGACGTTACCGTGCGTACACGCTCGCGCTTAGAAGATCTTAGCGGGATCGTCGTAGATCACGCTCACGACAGAACGCGCGCTCGGCAACCCAAGCGGTCGCGGAACGCGGTACGCTCCCCCAAGTCAGTCACCGCTTGCAGGGCGTTTTGTCACATGAGGCCCGCAACCCGTCGATCTCGGGCCTCGACCCGTTCCGACGCGGCGAGTACGCGCGTCGATCGTCAGCTGCCTGATCCTGGTCCCGGGGCTGGCGTGGTGGAGACTCGACCCTGAACAGCGTCGCCGCGTCCTGGATGGCCTACGTCGTGACGCGGCCGCTCGGGCGCGCAGTTCTCCGACTACCTCAGCAAGCCAGCCGGCCTTATCGGCATCAACTTCGGCAACGGACGCACCGCGATCCTGTGTGCTGCGGTGATGCTCGCCCTGGTCGCGTATCTGGCGATCGCACGACCCGATGTCCTGCCGGCGACCCGGACCGTCACCCAGAGCCCCGGGCCGCTCCGTACGGCGCGCGACTACCTTCCAGGCGAGCTCGACTTCGAGGTCGAATGATCGAGTTCAGCCTCGAGCGCAGCCGCCAGGTCGGCGCGGGCGTTCACGCAGAGCTTCTGGTAGGCGTGCGTCAGGTGGGTCTCGACCGTCCGCACGCTGAGGAACAGCGCTTGGGCGATCTCGCGGTTGCTCGAGCCGGTCGCCGCTAGCCGGCAGACCCGCCGCTCGCCAGGCGTCAGCGCCTCGGCACCTGACAGCCGGGTGCGACGCGGGCGGGCGCCCAGCAGGCGCAGCTCCTCACGTGCCCGCGAGACGAGGGCGGCCGCTGCGCATCGGTCCGCGACGTCGAGCGCCTCGCGCAGCTGGCGGCCTGCCTCGAGGCCGCGTCCCTGCCGTCGCAGCGCGGCGCCGAGCTCGAGCAGCACCCGCGCACGGATTGGCCCCACAGGCTGCTCGCGCGTCAGCCGCTCTGCTCGCTCGAGCGGTCCGAGCGAACCGTCCGCCACTGCCAGCGTGCAGAGCGCGAGCGCACGTACAAGCGGCTCGTCGATGAAGATCGACGCCGCCGCACGGGCGTCGGCAACGGCCGCCCGATTGCGCCCGAGACGCAGCTGCAGCTCGGCGCCGGCGCACAGCGCCAGTCCCCGCGCCCGTCGGGAGCCGCTGGCGGCGCTGCCCTCGAGCGCGTCTGCGATCTGCCGCTGCGCTCCCGCGTAGTCCTCCCGGCCGAACTCGTCGGCGCCCGGCAGGGTGGGCGCTGCCAAGCCCCGGATCGCGCGAGCGATCCGCCGGCGCTGCGCCGGCACGCGCGCGAGCTCGAGCGCGGCGCGCAGATGCTCGCTTGCTCCCCGCTCGACCAGCACCGCCTCGACCTCGCCCAGCTCGAGCAGCGTGCCTGCCAACTCCGCCGGAAGCGGCGGCTCGGCGAGCGCGCGGCGCAGGCACGCGAGCGCCGCCTCAGGCGCGCCGGCGGCGATCTTCTCACGCGCGGCGCAGCGCAGCTGCGAAACCACCTCAGGCCGCTGGTCCGGAGCGGTCGCGATCAGGTGCGGGGCGATCCGCGACGGCCCGGCCCCCGCGCTGATCAGCGCGCCTGCGGCGCGTGGGTGCCAGTCGGCCCTCTGCGCCGGCGGGATCTCGGGCTCGATCACGTCGTGCAGCAGCGGGTGCGCGAGCGACAGGCGCTCGTCCACCCTGATCACGCCGGCGCCTGAGAGTGCATCCGCGGCACGGACCGCAGCCGCGCGGTCGAGCCCGGCCAGCTCGCCGGCAAGCGTCAGCGTCGCATCACGCCCGAGCACCGCGACCGCGAAGCACAGATCAGTCGAAGCTGCTCCGAGCTGGGCCAGTTGCAGCAGGACGGCGCGCCGGACGGACTCGGGGCGGATCCCCTGCACCTGTCGAGGCCGCGTCAGTCGCTCGCCGCGCCGTTCGAAGTGCGCAAGCAGCTCGCACAGCAGGAACGGGTTGCCGCCGGTTGCGTGATGGCAGGCTTCGGAAACACCTCGGCGCACCGTGCCGAGGCGGTCGTGGACGAGCCGCGCCGTGCCGAGCGGACTCAGGTCGGAGATCGACAGGACCGTTGTTGCCGGGCGAGCGACCACCGCCTGCCACTCGGGCCGCCCGCTCGCGGGGCGGGATGCGAGCGCGACCAGCACCGGCATCGGCGCGAGGCGGTTGATCAGATACGCGAGCCAGCGCTGCGAGGCGGCGTCGGCCCAGTGGTGGTCGTCGACGATCAGCGCCACCGGACGGGCGGCGGCAAGCTCCGACACGATCGACAGCAGCACATGTGGAACCGGCGCGCGATCGCCCAGCCGGCCGTCCAACAGCGAGCGCACCACGCCCCAGTCGAGCTGGCGCTCGAGCTCGGCGCCCGTCGCGCGCAGCACCAGCGCCCCGGCGCGCTCGGAGCTTTCGGCCAGCACGTCGAGGAGCGCTGTCTTGCCGGCACCGGCACGACCCTCGATCGCAAGCACCCCGCCCGACCCGGCGCGGATCTGCGCGACGAGCGTCACCAGCGCGCACAGCTCGCGCTCGCGTTCGACGAGCTCCGGCCCGCCGCAGACCGGTGGCTCGACTGCATCGATCATTTCGAATTCGGCCAGCATCTGGGAGAATCGATCCTGTCCGAGGGGGCGTGTCATGGGCGTGTCAGGATCGGTCGTCAAGCTGTGCGGGTCGCTGGAGGTGGGTGGAGGTAGGCCACAGCTCGGCGCTCAGGCACGTCTGCTGCTCGCCTACCTGGTGCTGCACCGCGACCAGCCAGTCACACGCGAGGAGCTGATCGACGCGATCTGGGGCGAGCGCCTGCCGAGCAACCCGCGCGCGGCGCTGCGATCGCAGCTCTCGCGGCTGCGGCGCGCATTGCCGGAGCTGATCGAGCTCGAAGGCGACGAGGTTCGGCTCGCGCTCCCCGGCAACGCCCTCGTCGACGTCGAAGCGGCGCGCGCGGCGGCGGACAGGGCTGCATCGGCAGTCCGCGCAGGCGCGTGGCGGGACGCGCACGCTGCCGCCGCGGCGGTCGTCGCGAATATCGAGCACGAACTGCTGCCCGACACCGATGCGCGATGGCTCGAGGAGAAGCGCCGTGAGCTGTCAGAGCTGCGCGTGCATGCGCTCGAGATCCAGGCCCGAGCGGCGATCGAGTTGGGCGACCTCCTCGGCGCGCGCCGGCTCGCGCAGCTCGCAACCACTGACGATCCCTACCGCGAATCGGCGTGTGCAGTGCTGATGCGTGCGCTCGCCGCCGAGGGCAACGTCGCCGAGGCACTCCGGGCGTACGACATCCTCCGCGTCAGGCTGAGAGAGCTCGGCGTCGCGCCGGGGCCTGAGCTCCAGGAGGTCCATCGCGGGCTGCTGGCTGTGACGGGCGAGCCGGCGGTGCCGTCGAACCTTCGCCACCCGGCGACGCGACTGATCGGCCGGGACGTCGAGCTCGAGGAGCTATCGGAGATCGCGGCGCAGGACAGTGTGCGGCTGATCACCCTGGTCGGGCCCGGCGGAGTTGGCAAGACTCGGCTGGCACTCGAGCTTGCCCACATGCTCCAGCGCGACTACGCCGACGGGGCGCTGTTCGTCGGGCTCGAGCGGATCGTCGATCCCGCGCTGGTCCGCGCCGAGGTCGCCGCGACGCTCGCGGCACGCGACGGTGACGAGCAGGTGTCCGCCGACGGGCTCGAGCGAAGGCTGCGCGGCCGCAAGCTGCTGCTCGTGCTCGACAATTTCGAGCACCTGCTCGCCGCGGCGGCGACCGTGTCCGAGCTGCTCGCCGCGGCCCCGGGCTTACGGGTGATCGTCACCAGCCGTACGCCGCTGCGTGTGCGGGGTGAGCAGCTGTTCGACCTCGAGCCGCTGGCCGAGAGCCCGGCCGTCGAGCTGCTCCTGCAGTGCGGGCGGGCGGCAAACCGCAGGCTCGCCGGCGACGCCGACACGATCGCAAGGCTCGCACAGATCTGCCGAGCCGTCGACGGGCTCCCGCTCGCGATCGAGCTCGCGGCGGCGCGGCTGCGCGCACTCCCGGCTGAGCAGATCGCCGCCCAGCTCGCGGCCCCGCTGGAGCTCGCCGCGCGCGGGATCGAGGACCTCCCTGACCGCCAGCAGACGCTTGAGCGGACGATCGGCTGGAGCTACGAGCTGCTGTCCCGCCCGGCCCAGGCGGCACTCGAAGCCGCAGCGGTGTTCCGCGGCGGCTTCACCACCCGCGCGCACGCTGCCGTCGCCGGCGACGACAGCACCGCGGCGCTCGAGCAGCTAAACGATGCGAGCCGGGCCCGGGCGGATGCCGTGAGCGGCCGCCACGTGTTGCTCGAGCTGATCCGGCAGTTCGCGCAGCAGCGGCTCGACGCCAGCGGCCGCGCCCGACAGGTCCGAGCTGCGCATCGCCGGCATTTCGCCGTCGCGCACGCCGCGCCCGCCAGCGACGCGTTCGAGGCCGGGGGCGCCGCGACAGAGCTCGTCTCGCCACTGCGAGCCGAGCACGCGAATCTCCGGGCTGCGCTCGAGGACGCGATTGCCAGTCGCGACCGGGAAGCGGCGGTGACGCTCGCCCTGGGTCTGCGGCCGCTCTGGTTCGCGTCGCTGCTGCGGTCCGAGGCGCAGGAGCTGATCGCGCGCGTGCTCGAGCGCTTCCAGGTGCCGGCGCCGACCGAGATCGCGTTGCTGCGCGCGGCGACATGGGTCGAGCAGCTCACGCCGGCCGAGTCGGAGTGGAGCCGGCGGCTGGCCGAACGGGCGGCGGCAACGGGCGACCGGGCCGCGCTGCTGACCGCCACGCGCGCACGCGTCGTGAAGGCGTTCAACGCCCGCGACCGCGTCGAGACCGCGTGGCTGAAGCGAACGCTGCTCGAGCTGATGAGCGTCGAGACGGACGCGAAGAATCTCGGCTGGATCCACTACTTCCTCGCCAACGAGGCCTACGTGAACGGCGACTACGATCGGGCGGTCGAACACGCCGAGCACTGCGCTGCGCAGGCGCGATCGGTAGGCCACGGCTACATGCAGTGCTATGCAGGCGCGACACGCCTGCTTGCAGCCTCAGCGCGCGACGGGACGATCGCTCAGCCGGAGCTCGCCGACACGCTCGCGCAGTTCCGCGCGAACAGTGTCAAGACCGGCGCGGCGTACGGGCTCTGGTTCGTCGCGAGGTACGCGGCGGCTGTGGCGCCGGAGACCGCGGGGCGGTGGCTCGCCCATGCCCATCGGATCGTCGATGACCCCGATTCGCGGATGTGGCCTGAGGAGGAGCTGCGTGACGAGACGCTGGAGATCCTCGGTCTTGGCGATGTTGGGCCGCTGCTCGCCGACACCCGGTCGCTGGGTGCTGAGGAGGCGCTTGCGGAGGCGGCTGTGTGGCTTGCGGGGCGCGATCCGGTGGAGCGCGCGCCGAGAAAGGTTCGTGGTTCTGGCCACGATGAAAACTGATTGCCTGCGCGTGATCATGGCGCGGTCGCATGACGGCCGAGTCCCTGCAGCTGACGCTCAGATTCGTCTCCGTGGCCGATCCGGTCGCGGGTCAGCTGCTGCTTGACGGCAAGTCGCCGCGGCCGTTCACCGGCTGGTTGCAGTTGATCTCGGCGCTGCAGGAGGCGATCGAGGCGTGGCCAGGCGGCCGTGAGCCGCTCGGCCACATCGGGCAAGCGTCGAACAGGGAGATAGAGTGATGAGGTTGGCGTCTGGGATTGGGGTGCTGTTGGTGGGCGGCGTGCTTGCGTGGCCAGGGGTGGCGCTGGCCGGCACGACTGGCGATCTGAGCCAGGCGTCGGGCGGGGCGGGCTGCATCATGCAGGCGCCTCCGACGAGCTTCTGCGCGACCGACGCCCTGGATTCCGGGAACGAGCTAGCCAGTCCCCGTGCCGTGGCCGCTTACAACGGCGATGTCTATGCCGACGGCGGGGGCGGGATCGTGGTGTTCAGTCAGATGCTCGGCGGGCTCGTCGCCAAGCAGTGCATCAACACTGGCGGTACAGGCGGCTGCAGCGCCGCCGCGGAGCTGACGGGGCCGGCGCAGTCGATCGTGATCAGTCCCGACGGCAAGTTCGTGTATGTCGGCGACGGCCTGCACGAGGTGCTCGTGTTCAGCCGTGACGCGAGCAGCGGGGACTTGACGTGGCTCGGTTACCCGGACGGGTGCGTGACTGACAGCGGTGGAAATCAGAGCTGCGAGATCGCGCCTGACGGCGCCGGCGGCTACCTCGCGATGAGCCCCGACGGCGACTCGATCTACACGACGACGGGCGGCGGCGGTGGGGCGCTGGTCGAGTTCAGCCGCAACCCGGCTACGGGCGTGCTCGCCGAGATCGGCTGTGTGGCCAACGGCACGGGCAGCAGTGAGTGCATCAACGTTCCGATCGGTACTGCGAGCAGTGCGGTCGTGAGTCCCGACGGCACGCACGTGTACGTCGCCGATGGCAGCTACAACGCGGTTTGGATGCTTGATCGCGCGACCAGCGGTCCGAACGCGGGGCTGCTGTCCGCGCCCGACAGCTCGCAACCGGCTGACTACTGCGTCCAGGACGTCAGCCAGAGCAATGCCGGCGCGCTGTGTCAAAGCTCTGCACGTGGCCTGACGAATATTGATGCCGGCGGCGGGATCGCGATCTCCCCCGACGCGAACGGCAGCTTCGTGTACGTGGTCGGCCAGCAAGGGGAGTTCAGCACCGGTTTGATCGCCGCGTTCCAGGCACTGCCTGCGTCCATGTCCGCCTCCGGGGCGCCCCTGCCCGCCGGACGGCTCGCGCAGCTGGGCGGTCCCAGCGGGTGCATCAGCGACACGGGCAACGACGGCGAGAGCTCGACCGTCGAGTCCGGCGGACCGCTGCCGTGCGCACCCGGCTACGGTCTGAACGAGTCGCAGGGGATCGCGGTCAGCCCCGACGGTCAGAACCTGTACGAGTGGGGCGGCTACCAGGATGACGGCACCGTCACAGCGCTCGATGTGAACGCCGCGACCGGGCTGCTGAGCGAGGATGCTCTCAATGCCGGCAGTGAGGACGACTGCTACATCGCCAGCGACGCGAACACGAGCGCGCAGGGATTTCCCGATCCGGGCTGCGTCCAGGTCCAGGGGATCGACGGGGTCTACCAGGCATCGGTCGATCGCAACGACGCCACCGTGTATGTCACCGGCAGCAGCGACAACGGCGTCGGCGTGCTCACGCGCACGCTGCCCCCCCAGTACACGGTTACCGGCCAGGCGAGCCCGGCGGCCGGCGGTTCGGTGTCGGCCGCCAGCGCTTCGGCGGAGACGGCGTGCTCGAACGGGAGCTGCACCGTCTATCCGAACGCGACGGTGACGCTGACCGAGACGGCCAGCGCCGGCTACCGGTTCACGGGCTGGTCGGGCGGTAGCTGCAGTGGAGCGGCCAGTCCGTGCACGGTCGCTCCTGTGAACGCGAGCGAGACGGACACGGCGGGGTTCGTGCAGCGGTTCACCGTCGGGGCGACCGTCAGCGCGGGCGCCGCGGTCAACTCGGTGAGCGCCGCCGACGGCTCCGCCAACGACCCCGTCTGCTCGGGCGCCAGCTGCACGGTCGACGCCGGCGACACCGTCACCCTGACCGCGACCGCGGGGAGCGGGTACCGGTTCACCGGCTGGACTGGCGGCACTTGCGCCGGCCAGGGCAACCCATGCACCGTCGCGAAAGTCTCGGGTAACGGCGACGCCACCGACACCGCTGATTTCATCGCCCGCTACACGGTCTCCGGGAGCAGCACCAGCAGTGGCGGGGCCGTCCAGGTGTCGGTGCCCAGCTCGGACACGACGGCGTCCTGCTCGGGGGCGACTACGCCGCAGGGGAGTTGCACGGTCGATGCCGGCAGCTCTGTGACGATCACCGCCGTCCCGTCGCCCGGCTTCTCGCTCGCGAGCTGGTCGGGCGGGAGCTGCACCGGGACCGCGAACCCGTGCACGATCGCGAGCGTCGAGGCGAGCGAGACCGATACGGCCGGCTTCGTGCTCGGTGCGCCCCCCGGGGTCGCGCTGTATGTCAACAGCCCGAGCGCGAGCAGCGATCCGGGCAGCGCCGGCAACCCGGGCACGCAGGCGCGTCCGCTCGACACGATCGCGCATGCACTGGCGGTGCTCGCCGCCGAGCCGAGCGCCGGCTACAACGAGATCATCGTTGCCGCCGGCAGCTACTCGGAGTCGGTCGTCCTGACGGGTGCCGACAGCGGGCTTGGGATCTACGGCGCCTACACGCCGGGACCGAGTGGCTGGACTCCGTCGGCGGGCGCCGGGACGACGATCACGGGCGCGCCGCAGGCGGTGCTGGTGCAGGACGCGACCGGGATCACGCTCCAGCAGCTGACGCTCGACGGGACTCCTGACGCGAGCGGCTCGGCCTACGGGCTGCGGGCGATCCAGGGCGCGCGAGTGACGCTCAACGAGGTCGCCGTCAACGCGGCGAGCGCCATCGCCGGCGCCGCAGGCGGCACCGGAGCCGCCGGCACGGCGGGCTTGGCCGGTACGAGCGGCTTCGCGGGCTACGGCGGCGTGACCGCACCGTTCAACGCAGAACCACCGGGCGCGACTTGGGGGCTTGGCGGCGCAGGCGGAGCAGGAGCGAACGGCTCAACGGGCGGCTGTGGCGGCGGCGGTGTGTGGCCGGGGGTGCCGAGCGCGTCGAGCGGGTGCTCCCTCCTCAACGAGGACACCGGCGGGAACGGAGTGACGGCTCCAGGCGGCGGCGCCGCGGGCGCCGGCGGTGCGTTCGGCCCGACGGCCAACGACGAAGCAGAGGGTTGCGATCCGGTCGGCGACTGTCCCGGGGAGAGCGGCTTCGGGGGAGCGCCCGGCCTGGGCGGACCGGCCGGAAGCGCGGGAGCGCCGGGCGTCAACCCGTCGACGCAGGGCGACTCCTGGACCGGTGGCGCGGGGTCGGCCGGAGCGACCGCCGGCGCCGGCGGCGGCGGTGGTGGTGGTGGCGGCGGCGGGCAATCGGCCTGCTCGCCTGCGTGCCTTGCCTCCCTCGGCGACGGTGGCGGTGGCGGGGGCGGCGGCGGCGGCGGGGGCGGCGGCGGCCTCGCCGGCGCCGCGGGCGGCGGCTCGTTCGGTCTCTACCTCAACGGCGGCTCGAGCGTCACGGCCGAGGCGGGCACCTCGATCGCCGCCGGCGCTGGCGGCGCCGGTGGCGCGGGCGGGCCGGGCGGCCAGGGTGGTGCCGGTGGCGCGGGCGGACCCGGGTCGACCGCCGTGGAATGCAACGGCATCGTCCCCTACTGCGCGGGCGCCGGCGGTGCCGGCGGCCAGGGCGGCCAGGGCGGCCAGGGCGGTGGTGGTGGCGGCGGTGCCGGCGGAGCGAGCTACGCCGTGTTCACGGCCGATGGCTCCAGCTCGCATGCGAACCTCGCCGGCGACACGGTCCTGAGCACCGGCAAGGCCGGCCCGGGGGGGAGCACGCCGGGCGGGGTCGCGGGCGCCGCCGGGGCCGGCGGGGTGGAGACGCCGTGCTCCAGCACCTGCACGTTCAACCCCAGCCTCCCGGTTCTCCCCGTGTATGCGCTCGTCAACGGCACCTACGTGTCGGTGGACGTCGGCTGTCCGGCGTCGGAGCCGTCCTGCGACGGGACCGCGACGCTGACGGGCCCCAGCTCTACCGGCACGACGTCCAACGCGAACGCGGCGCGCGCCCGTACCCGCACGCTGACGCTCGGCACCACCAGGTTCAAGCTGAGGGGTCACAAGCTGCTGGCTGTGCGGGTCAAGCTGAACGCCGCCGGCCGCAGGTTCGTCAAGCGGATCAAGGGCAAGAAGGGCGTGGCGGTCACCCTGAGGATCACGATCGCCGCGCCCCACAGAAAAGCGATCCACAGGACGATTCAGCTGACGCTCTACAAGCACAAGCCCAAGCCGATCAGGCGAAAGCCACCAGCCGGGCGCTAGGCCGGCGACCCGGAAGAGGGCATTCCATGAACGTCTCGACCGCCAATCGTCCGTTGGCCCGTCGTTGCGGTGAATCCCAGCTGGATGACTTTGGGGGGTATCGATGAGGAGTGCATTCGGCTGGCCGGCGGCCGGCTTCGCAGCTGGACTGCTCGGGATCGCTTGCGCGATCGCCCTGGCGCCGGGTGGTGGCAGCGCGCTCGCCGACGGCACCGCGACGACCGTTACCGGCGCCGAGTACGCCGTATGGTTCGCCGGTTCGCTTGGGATCACCTCGTCCTACAGTGGCGTCGATCCAGAGAATAGGCCGGTCAGCGGGACCCAGATCGGGACCTGGACGAGGACCGACCCGGCCGCTTACATCTGGGTGCCGACCGACGGCTCCAGCGCGACCGACGGGCTGACGCAGACCTCAACCGCGCCCGCGTACATCGATCCGAACGCCGGCACGTTCAAGGACGACGGCACCGACGGCTCGACCCATTACACATGTCTGGGAACGATCGCCGCCGACAACGGCGTGATCCTCACCGCCACACTGCAAGGCGGCACTCTATCGTTGGTCAGCGAGTGGACCGACAGCAATAACAACCCGCTCGGGCAGTCGGTCATCGGCGTGACCAATCCTCAGCCCTGCCAGACCGGGCCGCCCGGTTGGTCCTCGTTCTTCGAGTACCCATTCAACGGGTCGCTGGCGAAGAGCAGCCAGTACATCAAGTTCGGTGCCCAGCAAAAGAGCTCCCTTTTCGGCGCCTCCTCCTGGAGCGGGATCGGGCCCGTGGTGTGGGGGAACACGATCACGTTTGGCCCGATGTGCGAGACCTTCCTCGACGCGTCGTGCCCGACGACCTTCACCGTTTCCGGCGACTACCAGGGCACCGAGATCTGCAAGGGCCTAATCGTCGTGTCGAACGGCAGCGAGACCGGCAGCTGCGGCCTCGGGTCCACCACGACCACCACGACTACGACCACGACGACCACCGGCTCGACGACCACCGGCACCCCCGTCACGACGCCGGCACTCAAGATCACGGCGCTTGCGTTCAGCAGAGGCAAGGTCCGATTCCACCTGTCGCTCGCTGCGGCGGTGGTGATCGAGGTTGTGCACGGCAAGCATGTCGTGCTGAAGCACTCGGCGCCGGGCCATCGGGGTGCCAACAAGCTCGCCCTCGACGTCAGCAAGCTGAAGCGCGGCCGCTACACGCTGTGGGTGATCGCCACCGCACGTCCCGCCGGTCGGCATCGCACGATCAGTGCCACGGCACATCTCGGGTTCCGCACTCTTGAGCGGCTGAGCGGGCCCCGGCGCGGGCGTGTTACGGGATGGTCGGGTTGAGGGGTTGGTGGGGCTGAGCCGCCGGGGCTGCTGAGCGGGCTGGCCTGCGGGGGTGGAATGAGTATCGGCGGCTTCCGCCAAGCGGCGGTGTCGAAGTCCATCCCTGCGGCTGGGTTGGGAGGCCCGTTCGCGGCTGCCTACGGAGGTATGCCTCCGGTGCGCTGCATCCCAGGTTCGCTGAGCGAGGCCCGGCATCACGCTCGTGCGCACCGGTTCTTCAGCCACGCCCGCTGGTATGTCGATGAGCTGCGGCTGAAAGTCGCCGAGGTGATCGTTGAGCCGCTGGTGGGGGTCCGATCGCCTCTGGTGGTCCCGATCGTCGAAGACGGCTCGGGCGGGAAGGGCCACGGTCCGTTCGGCGGCTCGCTCAACAGCCGCTGCAAGAGACCGCATAGCACTGGTGCTGCTCGGATCGAGATGTCCTGCTCGGCTCGAACAGCGGCACGTCCTGCACCGACTGCGTGGCCGGCGCGGCCCCCGGCAAGGGCCTCCGAGGCTCTGCTTCGCGCTGCTGCTGGTGCGGCCGGCGAGCTACGCGGTGCCGCTCAGCGATCCGACGAGCTTTCGTCTCCGTAGGGTCAGCGCAGCGAGCCGGGCGGGGCCAGCCAGACGGAGTCGAACGCCATGACCTCCGCGAGCGTGTCGTAGTCGTGGTCGAAGTGCAGCACTGCGGCGCCAGACTCCTGCGCCGCGGCGGCGAGCAGGTAATCGACGATCGGCATGCGATGCGCTCCAGCCGAGCGACCCGCGATCGTGCGCATGGCAGTCTCGGCGGCGCGGGTGACTCCGGCCGTCAGCGGCGCCGAGCGCCACGCCGACAGCTCTTCCACAAGCTCGTCGAGCGTTGAGCCATCCCGTGCGCTGAGCAGGATCTCAAGTCGTGCCACCGGCGAGAGCCGGAGCCGATCCGCCAGCATTGCATCGATCCACCGCTCGCGCACGGCGGGGTGGTGGGCGCGTGCGAACGCCGATGTGTCGACGACGAGCGGTAGGTCGCCCCACCCGCCGGTACTAGCCGACTGGCCAGGCACGGCGCTTGCCGTCGCGCAGCGCGTCCCAGTCGATCCCGGCCGTCTCCGGCGTCGCGAACCGCTTCGCGGCGCGCTCGAGCAGGCGTCGCCGGGTGGCTTCGCTGTCGGGATCGTCGGCAAGGTGCTGGGCGCCCGCGAGCGCGAGCTCGCGCACCTGGCGCGAGCGAGACAAGCCTGGCGGTAGGTGATGCGCGGCAGTCCGGAGCGCCCGAGCGAGCTCCGGATCCTCGGTCACCTGAATGCGACGATGACGGGTCGGCACGGAACCCAGTGTATCACCGGTGCACCACCTGCTCGGGATCTCGCCGCTGCTGTCCAACATCTACTTGCAGTGCGCCGCGAGGCGCCTTGTTGTATCCCCGGTGCAGCTGGGTCAGCGCCGGCTGGGTCGCTCGCCCAGTGAGGTCAAAGACGGGATCAGCGCGGTAGTTGGCCGGGCTGCTCTCCGTCCCCGCATTTCCGCCAGCCCATCCGGCTACTGCGTGCAGGAGCTGGCCCCACCGCCGTCATCGGGGTCGCTCCTGCGGGACGGCTCGCTCGGCTGAGCGGGACCAGCAAGTGCATCAGCGCCACGGGCAACGACGCCGAGAGTGCTCGCCTGCCGAGTCCGGTGGGACCACTCCCGTGAGTAACCGGCTAATGGTTGAACGAGGCGCAGGGAATCGCGGTCGCCCCACGGTAAAGATCACGAAGGTCGCACCCCACAGGAAGGCGATCCACAGGACAGTGCAGCTGACGCTGTACAGCAGACGCCCAAGCCGGTCAAGCGGAAGCCGCGGCGCGAAGCCTCGACCGCTCGCCGGGGCTGACGGCGTCGCGCGGTGGCGCGGTCGACTCGCGAATCACGAGGCTCGTCGCCAGGTCGATCCGGTGGTTGACGGGTGCGTCCGGATCCTCGGCCATCCGGATCAACAGGCGAGCGGCCGTCTCGGCCATCTCCAGCAGCGGCTGGCGGATCGTCGTCAGCGGCGGTCCGACCCAGCGCGCGATGCGAAGGTCGTCGTAGCCGACCACCGAGAGGTCGTCGGGGATGCGGATCCCGCGCGGGCGTGCGGCTTCGTAGACGCCCAGCGCCTGCAGGTCGCTGCCGGCGAAGATCGCGGTCGGCGGCTGCGCGAGGTCGAGCAGCTGCTCCGCCGCGCGCCGGCCCCCCTCGACGTGGAAGTCGCCCGCACGCAGGAGCTCCGGATCGAACCCGATCCCGGCGCGCTCGAGCGCGGAGCGGTACCCGTCGACGCGCGCGACCGCGCACAGCATGTCCTCCGGCCCGCTGATCATCCCGATCCGCCGGTGCCCGAGCTCGATCAGGTGCTGCGCGGCCGCCAGGCCACCGGCCCAGTTGGCCGATCCGATCGAGGCGACATCGGGCTCGGGCTCGTCCGCCGGATCGACGACCACGAAGTTCACCCCGCGGCTGCGCAGCTTGTGCTTCTCGACCGCCGCCAGGTCGGAGAACACGAGGATCACGCCGATCGGCCGGCGCCGCAGCACCCCGTCGATCCAGGCGGTGCCCGGGCTGTGGCGGTCGCCGCTCTCGGTCAGGATCAGGCTGATGCCGACCTGCTGCGTCACGCGCTCGACTCCCCGGATGATCTCTATCGCCCACTCGCTCTCGAGCTCGTGGAACACGAGCTCGATCATCCTCGCCACCCCGACGCCGGCCCCGGACGCGCGGCGCAGGTAGCCGTAGTCGTGCAGCAGCCGTTCCACCCTGACCCGCGTCGCGGGAGCCACGTCGGTCCGACCGTTCAGGACTTTCGAAACAGTTGCGAGCGAAACGCTCGCCTCCGCCGCAATCTGCGCGAGCGTTACGCGACGATCGGGCGTCGGCAGTCCTTCAGGCGATTTCAGCACGCGTTGAGGCCTCTCTCGTGATTCTGTCGGCAAAACCAAATCTTTGCAGTAGACGCTTGACAGCGTATGCCGAGCGGCGTAGCCTCGCCGCCGCGCATACGACTTTCGACAATTGTGTCGAAAACTTTCGGAGAGGAGGAGAGCCTCACAATGATGAGTTCTCACAGATGGTTGCGGCGTGGCGCCGTGACCGGCGCAGTCGCGGTTGCCGCCGGAGCAGCGCTGGCGGTTGGCGGTGCCGGGGCGAGTGGCGCGAAGGCGACGGCGTCGTCGTCCCGCCCGGCGAACCAGATCCAGATCCTGGCCTACGGCGACGCCCAGAACACGGTCGAGAAATGGGCCGTGCAGCAGTACAACAACACGGCCGAGGGCCACAAGGTCAAGGCGATCTTGAACACGATCCCGGGCGCCAACTACCAGAGCAAGCTCCAGACGATCATGAGCACGAGCGCTGCGCCCGACGTCTTCTTCAACTGGGGCGGCGGATCGATCGTGCAGTTCCAGAAGGCTGGGCTGCTGATGCCGCTCAACAGCTTCTTCAAGCAGGACCCGGCGCTGAAGTCGAGCTTCCTTCCCTCGATCATGAACGCGGCGAAGATCGGAAGCAACTACTACGGCATCCCGATGCGCGGCACGCAGCCGGTCGTGCTGTTCTACAACAAGGCGCTCCTGAGCCAGGACGGCGTTCCCGTCCCGGCGACCTGGAGCCAGCTGCTGAGCGACGTCTCGGCACTGAAGTCGAAGGGCGTCCAGGTTCCGATCGCGCTCGGCGGCGGCGACCAGTGGCCGACGCTGATGTGGTTCGAGTACCTGTACGACCGGATCGCCGGCCCGAACCTGGTCACCAACGCGCTCAACGGCAGCAAGAGCGTGTGGGGTACGGCCGACAGCAAGAAGGCGCTCGGCTACATCGCGCAGCTGATCAAGGCCGGCGCGTTCGGACCAGACAAGAGCTGGGATTCGGTCAAGTTCACGGCGGGTCAGACGGCTCCGATGCTGATCAACGGGATCGCAGCGTTCGAGCTGATGGGGTCGTGGGACTACTCGACGATCAGCTCCCAGGGCTCGACCGCGACCGGCACCGCGCCGCCGAACGGTCCGGGCGCCGCGTTCGTCAAGGCCGGCAAGCTCGGCTGGGCCGCGTTCCCGTCGGTTCCGGGCGGCAAGGGCAACAACAGCGACCTCGCCGGCAACACCGAGAACTACTACTCGGTGCTCGCGACCACGCGTTATCCGCAGGCGGTCGCCGACTTCCTGAAGATCATGTACTCGCCCGCCTTCGCCAAGCAGGAGCTGGCGATCGGCAACCTGACCACGACAACCAACACGCCGTCGTTGATCAGCGGCGCGGACGCAACCTGGCTGAAGTGGCAGTACAACCTGGTCAACCATGCGGCTCACTTCCAGCTGTCGTGGGATCAGGCGTATCCCCAGACGGACACCAACGCGATCCACACTGCGGTTGCCAACTACTTCGACAGCCTCAGCGTGTCCCAGTTCGTCAGCGCGATGGAGGGACTGAAGCCCGCGGGGTAGGCGCGCGGGATTCGAGTCAGCATGGCGACGACCACGCTCATGGTTCGTCGTAGGCTGCTGACCAGGAGCAGGAGCTCGGGCGGCGTGAAGATAGGCCGCCCGAGCTTCCTCTGGTCACTGCCCGCGATCACGTTCTTCGCGCTGTTCGCGATCGTGCCGCTCGGCGTCGTGGCATGGCTGTCGCTGACCTCTTGGGACGGGATCGCCTCGCCACATTGGGTGGGGACCGCCAACTGGTCGGCGATGTTCTCCGACCCGGTATTCCTCAAGAGCTTCCGGATCACTGCGCTGCTGGTCGGGCTCGGGATCGTCACGCAGACCCCGCTCAGCCTGCTGCCCGGCGTCTGGGCCGCCGGCTACCAGCGCAACCGGGCGATCCTGTCGGCGATCTACTTCATCCCGCTGCTGATGTCGGCGGCGGCGATCTCGATCGTCTGGCTGTCGCTGCTGAATCCGTACTTCGGCCTGCCGCGCGAGCTGCACGGGGTGTTCGGCGGAGGGCTGTTCAACGGCGGCTTCCTGTTCTCGAGCCCGGCCACCGCGATCGGAGTGCTGACGTTCGTCGGCATGTGGCAGTGGTCGCCGTTCCACACCCTGATCTATCAGGGCGGCGCCCGCGCGATCCCCGAGGTCCTCTACCAGGCGGCGGCGATCGACGGCGCCGGGCGCTTCCGTCAGTTCTTTCACATCACCCTGCCGCAGCTGCGCAACACGATGATCACCTCGATCGTGTTGATGCTGGTCGGCGGTCTCACCACGTTCGATTCGATCCTGATCCTGACCCAGGGCCAGCCCGGCACGTCGACCGAGGCGACCTCGTACTACATGTACGTGAAGGCGTTTCAGAGCTTCCAGTTCGGCGAGGCCAGCGTGATCGCGGTCGTGCTCGCCGTGTTCACGACGCTGGTCTCGCTGATCGTCGTGCGGCTGTCCGGCTGGGACAAGATGCGAAGCACGCAGGAGGGGATATGAGCGCGCTGCGCGCGACAGCGCTGCGGATTGCGCCGCGGCCCACCACGACGCGGCGCCCCAACTACGTGGCTGGCCTGTTCGCTCTGATCTGGCTGGCGATCGTGCTGGCGCCGGTGTACGTGCTCGTCAAGGGCTCGCTCCAGAACCAGGAGGAGTACACGACCTCGGGGCCGCTGTCGCTGCCCTCGCATCTCACCACCGAGAACTACCACCTGGTCTTCCAGGACGGCTTCCTCAAGTTCTTCCTGAATACCGCGATCATCACCGTGTCGGTCGTCGCGATCGTCGTCCTGCTGGTGCCACCGGTCGCCTTCGCAATCGTGCGCAATCGCAGCCGCACGGTCACGATCGTGTTCAGGATCCTGCTGCTCGGGCTTGCGGTTCCGATCCAGGCGGTGATCGTTCCGATCTTCTACCTGATCTTGAAGGCCGGCTTCTACGACACCCTGCCGGCGGTGATCCTGCCGACGGCGGCGTTCTCGATCCCGCTCTCGACGATCGTGCTGACGGGGAGCATGCGGGACATCACCTCCGACATGTACGAGGCGATGGCGCTCGACGGCGCTTCGAGCTGGCGGACCTTCCGGAACCTCGTGCTGCCGTTGTCGCGCGGCGGCCTCGCGACCGTGATCATCTTCTCCGCGCTTCAGGCCTGGAACGGGTTCCTGTTCCCGCTGATCCTGACTCAGTCGAGCGGCGTCAGGGTGTTCACGCTCGGGCTGTTCGACTTCAACACGGCCAACTCGGTGGACGCGCCGGCCATCTGCGCGGCGGTCGTCCTGTCGATCATCCCGATCCTGCTGGTGTACCTGTTCGCGCGCCGGGCGCTGATCCGAGGCCTGATGGGCGTGGGAGGCAAGTGATGTCTGCAGGTTCTGCGGAGCGCGGCGCGGTGTCGCCGTGGAACGACACGTCGCTGCCGGCCGGCGATCGGGTGCAGGCGCTGATCTCGGCGATGACCCCGCGCGAGAAGCTCGCGCAGCTGTACGGGGTTTGGATCGGGGTTTCGCCGGTGGGTGGCGACGTGGCGCCGTTCCAGCACGAGCTCACGGACGGGGTCGACTTCGACGCGTTGATCAAGGACGGTCTGGGCCAGCTGACGCGCCCGTTCGGCTCCGGGCCGGTCGATCCTGCGGTCGGGACGGTCTCGCTCGCGCGCACCCAGCGCCGGATCGTCGACTCGGGCCGGCACCGCGTCCCGGCGCTCGCCCACGAGGAGTGCCTCGCCGGCTTCACCGCCTGGGGGGCCACCGCCTACCCGGTGCCGCTCTCGTGGGGCGCGACGTTCGACCCTCCACTGATCGAGGAGATGGCGGCTCGGATCGGGCGCAGCATGCGTTCGGTCGGCGTGCACCAGGGTCTCGCGCCGGTGCTCGAGGTGGTGCTGGACCCGCGCTGGGGACGCGTCGAGGAGACGATCGGCGAGGATCCCTACCTCGTCGGCACGATCGCCTCGGCATACGTTCGCGGCCTGCAGAGCGCGGGCATCATCGCGACGCTCAAGCACTTCATCGGCTACTCGGCCTCGAGGGCCGGGCGCAACCTGGCGCCCGTCTCGATGGGTCCGCGCGAGTTCGCCGACGTGCTCGCGGCGCCGTTCGAGATGGCGGTGACCGACGCGGGCGTACGCAGCGTGATGAGCGCGTACACGTCCGTCGACGGGGTCCCGGCCGCCGCCGACCGTGATCTCCTGACCGGGCTGCTGCGGGACACGTGGGGGTTCGAGGGCACGGTCGTCGCCGACTACTTCGCCGTGACCTTCCTGCGCACGCTCCACGGCGTCGCCGCCACCGACGGTGACGCGGCGGTGGCTGCGTTGACCGCCGGGGTCGACGTCGAGCTGCCGACGGTCAGCGCCTACAGCGATGATCTCGCTGCGGAGATCGAGGCCGGGCGGATCGACATCGAGGTCGTCGACACCGCGCTGCGGCGCGTGCTCATGCAGAAGCTCGAGGTGGGGTTGCTCGACCCGGACTGGGAGGCGCTGCCCGAGGGCTTCTGCGATGAGGACTTGGACAACGTCGAAGCCGTGCGCGGGCGGATCACGCTCGATACGGCCGAGGATCGCGCTCATGCCCGGCGGGTGGCGGAAGCCGCGGTGGTCGTGCTCGCCAACGACGGCACGCTCCCGATCGACCGCCACGCCGGCATGCGGATCCTGGTCGTCGGCCCGACCGCCGACGACAGCGGCACGTTGCTCGGCTGCTACTCGTTTCCCAGTCACGTCGGCTCGCTGCACCCCGAGGTGCCGGTGGGGATCGAGCTCCCGACCCTGCTCGACGGCGTTCTCGCCGAGTTCCCCGACGCGAAGCTCTCGTACGCGCTGGGCGTGAGCATCGACGGCGACGACGGCTCCGGGATCGAGCCGGCGTTCGCAGCCGCGCAGGACCACGATCTGGTGATCGTGATGCTCGGCGACCGCGCCGGGCTGTTCGGCCGCGGCACGTCCGGTGAGGGCTGCGACGCCCCCAACATGCGCCTGCCGGGGCGCCAGCAGGATCTGCTCGAGCGTCTGCTGGACAGCGGCACGCCGGTCGTCGTCGGGCTGATCGAGGGTCGCCCGTACGCGCTCGGCACCGCTCCGGACCGTGCCGCCGCGATCGTCGCCGCGTTCTTTCCGGGCGAGGAGGGCGCGAGCGCGATCGCCGGCGTGCTGAGCGGGCGCGTCGAGCCGTCCGGCCGCCTTCCGGTGAGTGTTCCGGCGACCCCCGATGCTCAGCCGGCCACATACCTGGGCGCGACGCTCGCGCACCGCAGCGACACCTCGAGCATCGACCCCACGGCGCGCTACGCGTTCGGACACGGGCTGTCCTACACGAACTTCGAATGGTCGACCCTGACCGTCAACGGCGTGCCGGTCGACCCGGTCCCGGCGGACGCTCCGATCGAGCCCCTCGCGCCTCACGCCACGACCGGCACCGACGGATCGATCGAGCTCGGGTTGACCGTCGTCAATACCGGCCAGCGGGCCGGTATTGACGTCGTCCAGCTGTACCTCCACGACCCGGTGGCATCGGTCGTGCGCCCGGTCAACCGCCTGATCGGCTACACCCGCGTACGGCTCGAGCCGGGCGAGCGGAGGACCGTCACGTTCGAGGTTCCAGCGGACGTGAGCGCGTTCACGGGTCGCGACGGCCTCAAGATCGTCGAGCCGGGATCGCTGATCCTGCGGTTCGGCGCCTCCAGCGCGGACGTGCGCTTGGCGGCGGCGATCGAGCTGGTCGGCGAGACGCGCACCGTCGACCACACTCGCAGGCTGCACGCACGCCCCCAGCTGCACATCTGAGGGTGCGGCTCGCGTAGCGGGACAGGTTCTTCAACCACGTCCCGGGCGGCAGTCGACCGGCGAACTATCACGCGCCCGCAACCGCCTCGACTTCCAGCCAGGCCCGCGCATCGTCGGCGATCGCCGTCGGTGCGTGACTTGCGGTCTGCCTCAGCCCTAGTTCCAGTTCGCGTCGCGCTCGCACGAGTACCCGTCCGCCGGTGTGCCGGCGGCCAGCCACGTCGTTGATCGCGACAGCTGCGATCGCGGTCGCGGCGGTTGTGAGCCGGGCGGTCAGCACCGTGGCCTGCGCACGGTCGATGCCCGCCGGCCTGCGGCGGCCCACGAGGTTGCTCGCTGCCTGGGCAAGCTGTTCGAAGGCTCTTGCTCCGGTCCGTCTTGACAGATGGTCATCGTCGACCCAGGCGGTCCGGGACAGCGCCGCGCTCAGCCGTGCCGCGAGCTCGACCAGGTGACCGCGCGAGTGCCTGCGCGCTCTGCCCAGCGCGACGGCGACCGCGTTGCGCACCGCTTGCACCAGCAAGCGGGCATTGGCTGGGGTGATGGTGATCCGGAACCTGCCTGTCGCCGTCCGACGCGGCTTCGAGCCGTCGGTCACCTTCGCCGTGAACGTGTAGCTACCCGCCATCGCCGGCGTTCCAACGAGCTGTCCTGCCTGGCCAAGCAGCAGGCCGGCGGGCAGCGCCCGGCCAGCCAGATGCCAGCGGTAGGCGCTGCGGCCGCCGAATGCGAACGGCGCGAGCGATCCGCGGTAGGCCGAACCCTGCTGCCCGTCGGGCAGCTCGCCGTTCCGCACGGCAAGCGCCCCGACGGACTCGTAGGTGAACCGGTCGCCGGCGTCCGGCGAGCTCGAGCGCCCGGCAACGGTTGCCGTCACGCGAACGGTGCCGGGCGGGCCGGCCGGGACGATCATCGTGCAGAGGACGGAGGTCGGGCAGGTGACGTTGCCGGCCGGTTGCCGGCCGAAGGTGAACGAGTTCGTCTGCGCTCCGGTCGCGAACCCCGAACCGTTCACCTCGACGACCTCGCCCCCGGTGGTGAGCCCGTGATCGCCCTCGACGGCCGTGATCGCCGGCCGTGAGCCCGGCGCCGCGCCGACGGTCAGTGCGAACATCCGCTGCGCCGACTGCGTGCTCGAGCCCGGAGCCGCTGCCCCGCTCCGCGCGGGCGTCGAGTCGATCACCTCGATCGTGAACGTCCAGACGCCAGGCTGTTGTGGCACGCCACTGACAGCTCCGGTGGCCTCATCCAGCGACAGTCCGGGCGGTAGCATGCCGCCGACCAGGTGCCACGTGTACGGCGGCGTGCCACCGGATGCTCCCGGTGAGCCGGCATACCCGGATCCGACCGTCGCGTCGGGCAGTCCGTCCTGGGCGAACCCGAGCAGCCCGGCACCGGACGGCGCGACGGCCCGAGCGAGCGCCGCGGTCCGCCCGAAGGCCTCCGGCCCAGGCGTGGAGGCCTGGCTCGGCGGCAGTCCCCTCGCATGCAGCGGTCCGGCGCGACGGATCGCCGAGTTGACGGGAGCATAGGACGTCGGGCCGACCGTGCACTGGCCGGGCCAGGGGAAGTTCGACTGCTTCTGGGTCGGGACTACGATCGCGGCGACCGTGTCGCCGTAGCTGTCGCGAGTCTGGTTGAGCCAGGGCTCGAGATTGTTGTCATAGCCGGTCTGGCCGGCGTCGTTGCGCAGGTTGCAGGGATCGGCGATCTGGGCGGTCCCGAACTGGTTGGCGCTGTTCTCGACGTTGGACACGTACCAGCCGTTGCTGTCGTATGTGATCCGCTCGTCGAGCTCGTGCGATGCGCTCAGGGTGATCAGGGGATCTCCGGGCGCCATGCCGCACAGCTCGACCCAGGCCGCCTGATAGCTGCCGATCGTGTTGTTGCTGCCTCCCCCGCCGCACGCCGCGCCCGACGGGGCATAGGCGAGCAGGTAGACCGTGCTGTCATTCGACGGGTCACCGAAGCTGCGGGACATCGCGTCGAGGTCGTTCGAGGTGACCGTCCCCGACTCGTTGGGCAGCATCCCCACGCCATACGGCGACCCGGATGCGCTCAGCAGCGAGAACTCGCCGACGTAGTCGTAGCTGCAGCCGATGCCGCTGAACAGCAGGCAGCCGGTCCACTCGCCGAACGATCCGATCTCCTGGGCATACGGCGAGGACGGGCCGTAATCCGTGTAGATCAGAGCTTGCAGATCTGACAGGTAGTCGAACGCCTGCTCCCGTGCGGCCTGGTCGCCGGTCGTGCGCGCGCACTGCCCTGGTAGCGCGCACCACCAGCCACCAACCAGCACGATCGCGATCTTGGGATTGACGATCACCGACCCGCCGCCGTAGCTGAGCTGCCACGACGTACTTGCCGGCACGAGTGGTGAGAGGTAGTTGAAGCAGGGGGCCGTGGTGGGGGACCCCAGGCAGTTGGTCCTCGCCTCCGATGTCCCTCCGGGACCCGTTACGGTGACGTTCACCGCGCCGCTGCCCGCAGGTGCGACTGCGGTGATCTGGTGGTCGGAGCCGACGGTGAACGAGGATGCCGGCGAAGAGCCGAAGTCCACCGCCGTCGCACCTGTGAAACCGCTTCCCGTCAGCGTGACGGTGATCGCGCCGGTCGCCGGGCCGCCAATCGGGTTGACCCCGCTGACCGACGGTGGCGGCGCGAGACTCCCCTGCGTCCGGAACGTCTGCGTCGAGCCGGAACTGCTCCCAGCGATGTCGCTGACGACGAGGCGGTACTCGTAGGTCTGCCCGGCCTGCAGACCCGAGAGCGCCGCGCTCACCGCGAGCGACCCGCCGTCGGCCGGCGGCGGGGAGCACGGCGCGCTCGCCGTGAACCCGCCGGTTCCATACTGGAACTCACAGCCGGTGATCGGCGTGCCGTAGCCGGCGGCCACGGTGCCGGTCAGGGTCGCGCCGGTCAGGCCGGCGTTCTGGACGGCGCCCGTGGTCGCGCTCGGGACCGAGAACGGGCAGCCGTCGCCTGAGAAGACCGTCGGAGGCGGCGCCGGGCCGCCCGTCGGTCCCTGGCCGATCATCGTCACGATCGCGTTTCCGTTGCAGGAGCCGACATCGGCCGCGACGACGTCCTCGGCGGCGTGATAGATCCCGAGCTGGCTCGCGAAATCGTTGGTCAGCACCGGCCCGGTGACGCCATCGAGCTCGAACGGCGACCCCGTGACCGGCGTCAGCTGCCCGGCGCCGGTCGCCTGCTCGACCGACACCCAGTCGGCTGCGTAGAGGATGCAGCCGCAGCCACCCTGCCAGTAGTCGCCGGCGACGATTCCGACCCCGCCCGGGGTGGGCTTGCCCTGCACCTCGCCCGGCGCGAAGTACTCGGTCGCAAGGGACTGGATCTGCGTGTTGTCCGGCGCGATCTGAACCGGGCTGCCGGCCGCCAGCGAGTAGCCGCCGGTGCCGTTGCCGAGCAGGATCGACGCCTTGCCGTCGCCGAATCCGACGGCCAGGTCGTCGCCGTCGCCATCGCCGGCGTTGAAGTCGCCGGAGGTCATCGACTGCAGGTCGGTGAACGTGAAGCCGCCCCCGCAGCCGTTGGTCTCGCCGGTCGCGAACGGCGATCCGGTCGCCTCGCCGAAGCCGCCGTGCCCGTTGCCCAGGAGCACGTCGAGAACGTCGTTGGTCCCGTCGGCGACCGCGAGGTCGACGTGGTTGTTGGTGAGCGGGGCGAGCTGCGAGGCGACGATGGCGCTCGGTCCGGCGGTGCAGCCACCGAGGGCTGGGAGTGAGATCGGCGACCCGGGTGCCTGCGTGAACGTCGGAGAGCCGGCCGGCGCGGACCCGTTGTCAAGGAACACCTGGACCTGCCCGCATGACTCCGCGACTGCGATGTCCGCGCTGCCGTCGCCGTTGAAGTCACCGGTCGCGATCGCATCCGGGGTGCAGTTCAGCGACAGCGTCGCCGGTGCGGGGGTGAAGCTGCCGTTCCCCGACCCGACCAGGATCGTGATCGTGGCGGCGAGCGCGTTGGCGACCACGAGGTCCGGGTTGGTGTCACTGCCGAACTGCGATGCGGCGATCGCATCGACGCCCGTCGAGAGCTGGATCGGCGAGCCGGGAGCCGGCGTGAAGTGGCCCAGGCCGTCGCCCAGCAGCACCGTGACCGTGCCGGACTCGTAATTGGTCAGCGCCACGTCGGCGTTCCCGTCGCTGTTGAAGTCGGCGGTCGTCATCGCCGTCGGGTAGAACAACGAGCTCGACGGCGAGATCGAGCTCGACGGGCCTGCGCTCAGCGGCGGACCCGCGGCGAGCGCCGGGGCAGGCGCCGCGAGCGCCAACAGCAGACAGGCGATCAGCTCGGTCGAGAGCCGGACGGTTCGCGCGCGCGAGGTCACCGGAGGACGAATCCGCGCGAGACCGGAGTCGGCTCCGTGCCGCCGGGTCCGATCGAGCGGACGTAGAAGGCGTAGCTGCCGGGCTTCAGGTGGGAGTAGGTTACGGTGCTTGGACCCGCGGTGCCCCTTGGGGTGCTCGGGGCCGGTGTGACGCTTACTCGGCCCGTGCGCCGGGGTGGTGTTCTGAAGTGCGCACTGGAAGCTCGTGACCTCGCCCGTGGCCGCGAACCTGATCCTGACGCCGTGATCGCGTGCGAGCAGCTTGGCTGATTCGAGCAGGGCTCCGGGCACCGGCGGCGGCAGAGGCGCGGTCGTCGTCGTGGTCGTGGTCGCCAGCTTCGGCAGCGAGCCGGTGAGCATCACATCGGTGTCGTTGCTCGAGTCGACGTAGCTGCCGACGGACACGCACGCGCCGGGAGCGGTGCAGCCGAGCCCGTCGAGTCTGGTGTCCTCACTGCCCGTGGTGGTCGTGGCGTTGGCGGGGGGCGTGATCTCGCCGGACGGCCGCCAGCCGCCGCCCGACTCGCCGGCCGCCATCGCGAGCTGGTCGTTCTGGCTGTCGGAGTGGTAGCCGACGGGCTGATCGTCGCTCGTCACCGTCTCGTCACTGTCGGCATGCCCTGTCTCGATCTCCTCAGGCCGGCACTCCCAGCTCGATCCGCGATCCGCTCGACCGAAACGGCACCGACGCACCAGCGTCACCCGTCGCGCCTCACCAGCGGCGGTAGCATCGTGCCACCCAGCGCGGGACCTCCGCAAGAGCGCTGGCCAAGCCCGTACAAGTCCGGACAGAACCGCTCCTCCGACGTCCAGCGGCCGTGGGGGCGTCGGGCCGGAGCTGCTGTAAGACTGGTACGGTCCTTACATGCGCGTAACGTCCAAGGGTCAGATCACGATTCCGCGGGAGCTTCGCGACCGCTTCGACCTTGGACCGGGCGCCGAGGTGGAGGTCGTCGCAGCCGAAGGCGGCGCGCTCGTGCGACCCACCCGAGCGGTCGAAGCCGGCCGGCGACTGGTCGAGCAGCTCCGCGACCGCGCGGACGGCGGCCTCAGTGCCGAGGAGGTCCTTCGGCTGACACGTGGCGAAGCGGATTGACCACGCTGATCGATACGAGCGTCCTGCTCGACATCGTGGCGCCGTCTGAATGGCGCCCCTGGTCGGAGCAGCAGTTGATCGAAGCAGCCGCGCGCGGGCCGCTGGCGATCAACCAGATCATCTCGGCAGAGCTGTCGGCAGGCTTCGCTTCGCAGGAGGCATTCGAGCGTGCGCTGCAGGGCGTCGGTCTGCTGCGTCTGAACCTTCCCTGGGCTTCTGCATGGCTCGCCTCACGCGCGTTCCTCGCCTACCGTCGCGGACGCGGCACGCGGACGGCACCACTGCCGGACTTCTTCATCGGCGCGCACGCCGAGGCAGCCGGGCTGCCGCTGCTGACACGCGACCCGGCTCGGATCAGGACCTACTTCCCCGCCGTCGACGTGATTGCTCCGCCCGGCGTGCCGGACTGATCGCCTTCGCCCTGACTGAGCACCTCGCGCCCTGACGGAGCGCCCGCCAGGTCTACGGGGCAGCGCTTGCTCGGCCCCGGCCTGACCGATTGATTAATGTCTGCGCGCGATGCGCTCAGAGCGACCATCGCCTGGGGTTCCCGACAGCATCGAGACTCGCGCTGACCTGGCCCAGGAGTTGACGGCTCTTCGAGTCCGGTCGGGTTTGACGATCCGCGCGCTCGCCCAGCGGGTTGGCGTTCCGTCCGCCACCGTCGGCGGCTATTTCAGCGGCCGGCACCTCCCCGGTCCTGCGCAGCACGAGCTGTTCTGTTCGCTGTTGCGCGAGTGCGACGTGGCCGAGGCGATGATCGGCGGCTGGGTCGAGGCGCTCGCGCGGGTGCGTGTCAGCTCCGACGGACGCGTCGGTCGGATCCCGTCGCCGTATCGCGGTCTCGAGCCGTTCGAGGTGGCGGACGCGGAACTGTTCTTCGGCCGTGAGGGGGTCAGCGACGAGGTTCTCGCTCGATTGCGGCAGCTGACCCGGCCGGCGGTCAGCCCCGGGCAGCCTGGTCTGCTGCTGGTGCTCGGACCCTCCGGATCGGGGAAGTCGTCGCTGCTGCGGGCCGGGGTGGCGGCGAGCGTCGAGGCCGGTGCGCTCGACGACGAGCGCAGGAGGTGGTCAGCTGCGGTGATCACCCCGGGCGAGGCACCGGCGGAGGTGCTGCGTGCGTGCCAGTCGCAGCTGGATGGAGACCCCCGGGTGATCGTCGTCGATCAGCTGGAGGAGGCGTTCGCGGCTGAGCGTGGCGAGCGGCGGCGGTTCTTCGAGGGACTGGCCGGGCTGCACGCTCCCCAGAGCCTCGTCGTCGCCGGCCTGCGGACGGACTTCTTCGAGGCGGCGCTGGGCGAGCCTCTGCTCGTATCGGCGTTCCGCCGAGGTGCGCACGTGCTCCTGGGTCCGATGACGACCGAGGAACTGCGCCGTGCGATCGTCGAGCCCGCGCGACTGGTGGGCGTCCACGTCGAGGACGGGCTGGTCGACATGCTGCTTGCCGATCTCGCTCCCGGCAACCCGACCGGCTTCGCGCATGAGCCGGGTGCGCTGCCGCTGCTCTCGTTTGCGCTGCTCGCGACGTGGGAGCGCGCGCAGCGCAACCAGCTCGCGATCGCCGATTACCGTGAGGCAGGGGGGCTGCGTGGTGCGGTCAGCCTGCGCGCTGAGGAGCTCTACACGCAGCTCAGCCCGCACGAGCAGGAACTCGCCCGCCGCATCTTCTACAGGCTGGTCCGGGTTCAGGACGACGCTCCCTTGACCCGTCGGAGGGTCGCCCGGGACGAGCTCGACCAGCTCGCCTCCGCCTACGAACCGGACCATTCCGCCAACGGGTCCGGGGGCGTGCTCGACCGGTTCGTCGCCGCTCGTCTGGTGACCGTCGACGCAGGGACGGTCGAACTGAGCCACGAGGCGCTGCTGACCGCCTGGCCGCGTCTCGCAGACTGGCTGGAGCGCGACCGCCAGAGCTTGCGCCTGCACCAGCAGATCACCGATGCGGCAAATGCCTGGGTCGAGTCCGGTCGGGACCCGTCGCTGCTGCTCCGCGGCAACCGGCTCCAGGCAAGCTCCGAGTGGGCCGCCGACGGCGTTCACGCCGCTGGCTTGAACGCGGTCGAGCGCGAGTTCCTGGACTCGAGCCGAGCGCTGGCGGAGCGCGAGCGCCAGGCTGCTCGCAGGCGCACCCGCCGCATGCAGCAGCTGCTGGGGCTGGTCGCCGTGCTCGCGATTGCGGCGTCGATCCTCGCGGTCGTTGCCTTCAACGCGCAGCAGAACGCAGCCGAGGCTCGCGACCATGCCCTCTCTCGCCAGGTCGCGATCGAGGCCGGCGAGCTCGAGCCGACGGATCCCGCACTCGCGATGCAGCTGGCGCTCGCGGCGTACCGGATCTCCCCGACCAGGCTGGCAACCTCGTCGCTGCTCGACACCTCCGCATCCGAGATGCCCACACGGCTGCTCGGACCCACCGGGCCGACGTCGGCAGCGCTCAGCGCTGACGGACCGGAGCTCGCGGTCGCGCACTCCGCGACCAATCAGGTCTCGCTCTACGGGCTGTCGGGCGCTCGGCCGGCGCTACTGGGGACAGCGTCGACGGGCCCGGCGTCGAGTCAGCTGTTCACGGTCGCGCTGAGCCCGAACGGCCGCCTGCTGGCCGCGGGTGGCACCGGCAAGCAGGTCGTCGTGTGGAGCGTGGCGGCGCCGCGAGATCCGACGAGGCTCGCGATGCTGAGCGGCTTCACCGGAACCGTCAACGGAGTCACGTTCAGCCCCGACGGCCGGCTGCTGGCCGCGGCCGGGAGCGACGGCACGGTCCGCGAGTGGCCGGTCGGAACGCCGTTCGATCCGGCCGGGCAGGTCGTGCTGACTGCGCCTGGGCGCTCGGGTCTGCAAGCGCTGGCCTACAGCCCCGACGGCGACACGCTGGCGGCAGTCAGCAGCGGGGGGAGCCTTTTCATCTGGCGGCTCGGCGGCGGCCTTCGCCCGGTGATCACACGCTCCGTGGCAGCGAGCACGCTCACGTCGGTCGCCTACAGCCCGAACGGGCGCACGCTGGCCGTCGGCGCTCAGGACGGGAACGTGTACCTGTTCCGGATCGGCGCCGGTGGTGCGCTCCAGACCGAGCATCCGCCGCTCGGGGGCTTCACGAGCTGGGTGGACTCGCTCGCGTTCAGCCCTGACGGCCGCTACCTGGCCGCCGGTGACTCGGACAGCACGCTGCGGATCTGGTCCGCCACCAGCTGGTCGCACGTCGCGACGCTCGTGCACACCGCTCCGGTGACCGGGATCATGTTCACGCCCGACGGGCAGAGGCTCGTCACGGTCGACGAGGACGGCACGACTCGAATCTGGTCGTTCCCACCACCCGCTGCGGTCCGCGAGCCGGGCAGCGTCTACACGATCGACTACACCGCCAGTGGCAATGAGCTGGCCGCTGTCAGTGGCGGTCCGCAGGGCAACGTCGATCTCTGGAACGTGTCTGACCCCTGGAGCCCGCTGCACGTCGCCGCGGTGGACATGCCTCGCGCGTTCGGTCCCGCCGCCGGAGTCGAGGCGTTCAGCCCCGACGGCAAGCTCCTGGCGGTCGGGAACGTCGCCGCCAAGGTACGCCTCGTCGACTTGGCCGATCCGCAGCACCCGCGGCTGGTCGGTGGCGTGATCTCCGGCGCCACCCCGCTGATCGAGCAGCTCGGCTTCTCACCCGACATGAAGCTGATGTCGGTCGGTGATGACGCGGGCAAGATCCTGCTCTGGAACATCGCCGATCCCGCCCACCCGATCGCGCTCCCGACGCTGAACGCCGACGGCCGCTCGAGCCAGGTGTTCGGCGTCGCCTACAGCGCCAACGGCAAGCTGCTCGCCGCTGCCTGCGCGGACCAGCGGGTCGGCCTGTGGGACATCGCCACCCCGAGCCACCCCAAGCTGCTGGCGGTGCTCGGCGGCTTCGCCAGCTACGTCTACACCGTCGCCTTCACCCCCAACAGCCGTACCCTGATCGCCGGCAGCGCCGATGACACGCTCCGGCTGTGGGACATCAGCGACCCGGCGCACCCGCGCCTGCTCGGACACCCGCTCACCGGTCCGACCAGCACCGTCTACGACGTCGCCACCAGCCCCGACGGAAGCACGCTCGCCGCCGGCACCACAGGTCAGGACGTATGGCTGTGGAACATCAGGAATCCTGCGCACCCGGTCGAGATCGCCGACCTCAAGGCAGCTTCCGGCCAGGTCTTCGACGTCACCTTCAGCCCGAACGACAGCACCCTGGTCGCCAGTGGCGGCGACCAGACCCTTCACTACTGGGACTACCGCCCGGCGCAGGTCGCCGCCCGGATCTGCACGCTCGCCGGCACGCCGATCACCCGCTCGGAGTGGACGCAGTACATCCAGGGCGCTCCGTACCACCCGCCCTGCCGCTGAAGCGGTCACGCGGGCGGGCTGCCCTGGCGAAGGCAAGGCGCCCGTCGAGCTCGGGTCCTTGTCCGGACTTGTACGGGTAAGGGTCGGGGCTATTGCCGGCGCCCGCCGGGCCAGGAATCATCCGAGCCGGGAAGACATGTCGCGAGCACGTGCATTACCACGCGCCGTCTCGGCATCGGCCGCTGCGGTATCGACGCTCCTGCTGATCGCCGCCGGTGCGGCCGGCGCAGCCGGCTCGGGCGCCCGCCGGCGGTTTTTTTCCGGCAGTGGCACGGAGTACTTCAACAATGGGCCGAGGTGGATGCTCGCGCCTGAGCGGTCGCGGATCACGTTCGACGAGCTGTCGGGCCCGAGCAGGTTGCTGAGCTTCCTGGCGACCTACTCGTACTACTGCGGCTCCTCGACGTCGTCGCTCACGTGGAAGTCGATTCCGGTGATGCCGAGTGGACGCTTTCACGTGCGAGCCCGTTTCGTGGCCCGCCTCTCAACTGGCCGGGTGACGGGGTACGACTACGTCACGATCTGGGGCCGTGTCAGCGGCTCTGGGAAGGCGGCGGCGGTGTCCGTCCTGGTCGATTTCGTGTACGCCGGCAAGCACGTCGCCGATCCATACGGGACCAGGCTGCAGTCCGCGACGGCCGCGTGCGAGACGCTCGTGAAGGGCAGTGCGGGTGCGTGAGCGAGCGGGCAGGCTCGCGGCGCTGTGCGCGGTCGTGGTCGCCGCCTGTTGCCTGCTCGCGCAAGCGGCGTCCGCGAGCGCTCCGGTGTGGGCGACCCCGGCTGAGTTCACCCAGCTGCCCGCGGGCGCGAACACCACGCCCGGGACGGCGGGCGCAGCCTTCCGAGCGGTGAGCTGCACGAGCTCGGGCAACTGCGCCGCGGTCGGGTTGTACGTCGTTACGAGCTCGGTCAACGAGCTGATGGTCGCGACCGAGACGAACGGCTCGTGGGGCCCTGCCACCGAGCTCGCGGTGCCGGCGGGCCGGAGCGCGTACTCGGTCGGCAACCTCTCGTGCCCGAGCACGGGCAACTGCGCGGCCGTAGGAACCCTCCAGAGCGCGGCCGACGGCGGTATCCAGAAGACGCCATTCGTCCTCGACGAGGTGAACGGAAGCTGGCAGCCGGTCGACGGCAGCATCACGCTGCCCTCCGACGCCGGGCCGAGTCCGCTCGCCGGCCTCGACTCCGTCAGCTGTACGAGCGCCGGCAACTGCGTGGCCGTCGGCTACTACACCAACCAGTACTTCTGGGCGAACGCGATGTACCTGACCGAGAGCGGCGGCACCTGGGCGAGCGCGGCGAGCAGCATGACGCTGCCCGCCGACGCTGTGGAGGGATGCGCCAACTGCGGGGGTACCGGTATCGGCGCGGTGCTGAACGCCGTGTCGTGTCCGAGCGCGGGGAACTGCGTGGCAACCGGACACTACGTCTCGAGCGCCGGCGGCCAGCGGGCGATGATCGCGACCGAGGTGGGGATCTTCGGCTGGGTCGTCAACGCCTACACGGCAACGCCCGGAAACGCCGGCACTGCGGGCGCCAGCGGGCCAAGCCATCTTGGAGCCGGGTTCGACAGCGGGCTCGACTGCACCGGCGTCGGCAATTGCGTGGCCGCCGGCATCTACCTCGACTCCGCCGGCGACGCCGAGATGATGGTCGCGACGGAGACGAACGGCAGCTGGCAGCAGGCGATCGGGATCCCGCTGCCGGCAGCCGTCACAGGCAGCTCCGTCTACCCGGACGGCACCGCTTACGTGACCGCGCTGAGCTGTTCGGCTCCGGGTGAGTGCGCGGCTACGGGCTACTACACCGACAACAGCTCCGACACGCTCGCGATGACGGTCGACGAAACGGGTGGTGTCTGGGGATTGACCTCCGAGGTGATGCCCCCCGGCAACGCGACCTCGACGTCCGGCAGCGAGGACGTCCAGCTCGACGGGCTGGCGTGTACGGCTCCTGGCGCGTGCGTGGCCGGGGGCAGCTACGTCGACTCGGGCGCGAACACCGATGCGATGCTGATCTCCTCGCTGCCGCAGCTGACCGTGACGACCTCGAGCCTTCCGCGCGCGAGTGGCGGATCCGGCTACAGCGCGCAGCTGGGGGCGAGCGGCGGCAGCGGCGCCTACGCGTGGTCGGTGAGCTCGGGGTCGCTTCCGGCGGGACTGGCGCTGAATGCTGCGACCGGGCTGATCTCAGGCACCCCGACCGGGTCGGGCTCGAGCTTCACGGTCACCGTCAGCGACCCGGGGCCGCCCGCGCAGTCGGCAAGCCAGTCGTTGTCGATCTCGGTCGCCGCGCCCCCGCCACCGGCCCCGGTCGTGGCACCGCCGGTGCCGCCGGCACCGGTCGCGACGCCGATCACCACGCCGCTTCAGGCAAGCACCGCCAGCATCGGCCGCGCGCTCGTCGAGAAGCTATCGGCGAGCGTTCCGATCAGCTGCTCGGCGGGCGGTGGCTGCGCGGTCAGCATCAGGCTGCTGGTGCGCGAGACGCTCGAGCACGGCAAGCTCCTCGCCGTCACAGCACGCGCCCGGAAGAACAGGAAGAAGCGGCGGCCCGTGATCGTGCACCGGACCGTGACGGTCGGGAACGTCTCGACACAGCTCGCCGGAGGTACCCAGGCGAGCGTTGTGGTCACGTTGGACGCGGCCGGCAGGCGGCTGCTGCGCAGCCGGCACCGCCTCACGGCAAGGCTGGTCGTCTCGCTCAGCGGGCGGCCGCTGGAGAGTGCGACGGTCGTGTTCAAGCCAGCCGGCAGCAAACGGCATCGAACGACCAAGAACAAGAAGAAGAAGAGGAAGTCGACGAGGCGAGCGATCGGCCAGTCGAACCAGATCACGTCGCGGGCCGCTGGCGGTCAGGCGCCTGCCTGGCAGATCGCGGCGTGGGAGCGGATCGACTCGGCGTTCGCGCCGGCGTTCGGCAAGTTCGCGGATGCCCTGAGCTCCGCGCGCGCGACCGTGATCTGGGCCGGCCGCCGGGCGCTGCCGGCCACCACGAAACGCCTGGCGCAGGCAGCCCGCGCGGTGATCCCGGCGATCGGGCTGTTCGACGCGCGGCTCGCGCGCACGCACTTCACCGGCGACCTCGCGGGGAACATCGTCTCCCTACGTGCCACCAACGCGAAGCTGATCGCGATCCTGCACAACCTCGACGCGGGCACCTTCGAATCGCAGTTCCTCGTCCCGGGCAACAGCGCCGTCTGGCCGGTCTCGCTGGAGCAGAGCTACAACCAACTCGGCGCCGCGCTCTCTAGAGACCTCGGACGCGTCAAGCTCCTCGTCCTCTGAGCCATCTCAGGCGAATGCCCGACCGCTCCGTGACGCCGGCCCGGTTCGCCCGATCGCGGCTCACTCCCATCGCTGTCACGATCACGCTCGCGACGGCGACGGCGGCGGCGGGTGCGGCCGGCGCGTCGGGTGCGATCACGGCTTCGAGTCCGTTTGGCAACCCGGTAACGAACCTCTCGCCGGCCAGCGGCCTCAGCGGCGCCGGCTCGCCGTGCACTCCCTCCGGTGGCGACCGCTGGGCGGCGTGCAACGCGATCATCCTCGCGGAGATCAACGCGGCACAGGCCAGGGAGCACGCGCGGCGCCTGACGCTTCCCTCCGACTTCCTCGAGCTGACGGCGGCCGAGCAGCTGTTCGTGTGGGTCGACCTGGAGCGGGTCGCGAGGGGCGTGCCACCGCTCGTCGGGCTCTCCCCGCCGCTCGACGACGCCGCCGCGAAAGGCCTTGGCGGCAGCCTCAGCTTCGCGAGGCGCTACGGGCCGGTCACGATCGCGATCAACGAGCAGACGCACCGTTACGCGTGGAGCGGCTACACGGGCAGCGGCTCCGACATCCCGATGGCCGGCGGGCTCGTGTTCCAGATCATGTACGAGGACGGCTGGGGCGGACCCGGCCACGGCCCGTTCGGCGGGACACTCAACCCTGAGTGCAACAGCCCCCACTCGAGCGGCTGCTGGACCGATCGCGACCAGCTGCTCGGCTCGATCACGGGCACAGCATGCACCGATTGCGTGATGGGGGCCGCCGCCGGCAAGAGCCCTGCCGGTATCGGCTCCGCATTCGCGCTGCTGATCGCACAACCCGCGACATATCCGGTCCCGCTCAGCTTCACCTGGAACGCCGACGTCCTGCCGCACCTGCCCGCTGGCTACGAGCGTGTCCGCGCCCGGCCGAGGCCGTCGGCGCCGTCGACTCCGGTTAGAACAGCCCGGGCAACGCTGCGCCCGCGTGCGACGCGAAGTCGAACAGCGGCGACGGGATGATCCCGAAGAACACGCTGGCGGCCGCGAACACGCCGGCGACGAGCACGACCTCCGGGTGCGGGACCCCGGTGTCGTCGGGGGGAGCAACCACACCGCTGCCTTCTGCGGGTGGGAACCCGGCTACCAGCTCCTCCTCGCTGGGCGCTGCGCCCGCGATCGGCGCTAGCGCCGCCGCCGAGGTCGCGGCGGTCCCGGCCGCCGGCATCCACATCGTCGCAACGACCCGCAGGTAGTAGCCGAGCGAGATCATCGACCCGATCACGAGCACGATCGCAAGCCACGTGTAGTCGCCGTCGACGAGCGCGTGGATCAGCTGGAACTTGCCGATGAAGCCGACGGTACCCGGGATCCCGGCGAGGCCGAGCATGCCGATCGTCAGCGGCCACGCGGCCCACGGGTTGCGGGCGCCGAGGCCGGCGAAGCCGCTCAGCTGGTCGTCGCCCGCGTCGCGCTCGACCGCGACGATCGCTGCGAAGGCGGCGATGTTCAGCATCAGGTAGGCGCCGAGGTACAGCACCGTGGCCGACACGCCAAGGCTCGTCCCGACGACGACGCCGGCCAGCATGTAGCCGGCCTGGGCGACGCCCGAGTAGCCGAGCATCCGCTTCATCGAGGTCTGCCCGAGGGCGCCGACGTTGCCGACGATGATCGTGACCGCGGCGATCGTCGCGATCAGCGGCCCCCACTTGTTCTGGGCCGAGGACGCGGCGACGTCGAAGAAGCGCAGGAAGATCGCGAGCGCGGCGGCCTTCGTGGCCGTCGCCATGAACGCGGTGATCGGCGTCGGGGCGCCCTCGTAGACATCCGGCGTCCATTGGTGAAACGGCGCGACGGACGCCTTGAACGCGAACCCGACGGTGACGAGCGCCAGTCCCGTCAGCAGCAACGGGTCGCTGAACACCCCGCCTGACAGCGCGCCCGAGGTGAGCGCGGAGCCGATCTGCGCAAACCCCGTCTGGCCGGTCGCGCCGTAGATCATCGCAAGGCCGTAGACGAGCGTCGCCGAGCCGACCGACCCGATCACGAGGTACTTGAGGCCCGACTCGAGCGATCCCTCGCGGCGGTGCTCGGCGGCGCACAGGATGTACAGCGGGATCGACAGCAGCTCGAGCCCGAGGAACAGCGTGACGATGTCCTGCGAGGAGGACAGCACCGCCATCCCCATCACGCTGAACAGCAGCAACCCGTAGAACTCGCCCTGTCCGGCCTCGCGCGGCGCGACTCCGCGCCACGACATCAGGACGGTCGCCAGTGCCGACACAGCGCAGATCAGATCGACGATCAGCCCGAGGTCGTCGATCGAGAGTGCGCCGTGGATGATCGACCCGGGGTGGTTGAAGCGCCAGATCTCGGTACCGATCGCGGCGCCGAGCGCGACGACCGTCAGCAGCGGCACGATCCGCTCGCGCACGGCCGCGGGGCGCAGCAGCCCGACGAGCAGCACGATCACCGCCCCGCCGCCGAGCGCGAGCAACGGCGACAGCCCCTTCCAGTCGATCGGCGGCCCGGCGATGTGGTGGACCGCGGCGATCACGGGTGCACGCTTGCCGTCGTAGCGGAAGCCGACCCCGCGACCGCAACCGCGGCCGCCGGCGCCAGCGCGACGCGACTCGACGCCTGCGAGCGCGTCAGGACGAACTGCGGGTAGAACGCGAGCACGAGGATCACGATCACCAGCGGCACGATCGCCACCGCCTCGGCGAGCTTCACCTCGCCGGGCGAGGCGACCCCCCGGCCGACCCGGTTGTGCATCGAGGTGATGAACAGCCGCAGCGCGTACACCGCGGCCCCGATCACGCCGAGGAACGCGATCACCGAGATCGCGAGCTGCGCCTTGAACACGCCGAGCAGGATCATGAACTCGCCGATGAAGTTGGCCGACCCGGGCATCGCCAGGGTCGCGAACGCGACGATCAGGAACAGCGACGCGAGCACCGGCGCGCGGAACGCGATGCCGCCCATGTCGGCGAGCTTCTCGCTGCCGCCGCAGCGGGCCGCCAGCGCGGCGACGACGAAGAACGCACCGGCGGTGACGATCCCGTGGTTGACCATCTGCAGCAGCGCACCCTGCGCGCCCTCGGGCCGCAGCGAGAAGATCCCGAGCGTGATGAACGCGAGCTGGGCGACGCTCGAGTAGGCGATCACCAGCCGCGAGTCGGCGGTGGTGAACGCAAGCGCCGTGGCCCACAGGATCGACACGAGCGCGATCAGCAGCATCAGCGTCTGGTAGTGACGGGCGGCGTAGGGGAACAGCGGGATCGCGATCTTCAGGAACCCGTAGGCGGCGACCTTCGACAGCAGCCCCGAGAACACGGCGAGCGCCGGGATCGGCATCGACTTGTACGCGTCGGCCAGCCAGCCGTGCAGCGGCACCAGCGGCATCTTCACCAGGAACGCCGCCGCGAAGCACAGGAACAGCCAGTCCTGCGAGGTGTGCGACAGGTGCAGGTGCGACAGCGCCGACAGCGTGAACTCGATCGGGGTCCCGTTCTGGTTCGACGCGAGCACGCCGGCGGCAACCGCGGCGACCAGCATCAGGAACGACCCGACCATCGTGTAGATCACCATCTTGATCGTCGCCCGGCGCCGCTCGCCGGTGCCCCAGGCGCCGACCAGGAAGTAGAACGGCACCAGCATCAGGTCGAAGAACGCGACGAACAGGATCACGTCCTGAGCGCAGAACGCCCCGAGCACGGCGCTCTCGGCGAGGCCGAACCAGAAGTAGTACATGCGCGGCCGCTCGATCTCCGAGCGAGCCGCCGACCAGAACAGCGACAGGCTGAAGAGGACCGTGGTCAGCAGCACGAGCGTCATGTTCAGCCCGTCGAGCGCGAGCTTGTAGTGGATCCCGAGCGAGCCGATCCAGACGTGGTCCTGGACGAACTGCAACCCGCCGGCGCCGGATTTGAACCGCACCATGTAGTCGATCGCGATCCCCAGCGGCGCGAGGCTCGTGACCGCCGTGAACCGCCCGACCCACGGCTCATCGAGCTGGGCGCCGATGAATGCCAGCGCCAGCGGCAGCCAGATCAGGATCGAGAGCGTCATCGAGTCACCCGCGAGATCAGCTCGACACGATCAGGAAGTAGAGGGCGATCGCCGACAGCCCGAGGATCACGGCGGCTGCATAGAGGCGCAACAGCCCGGTCTGCGCGCGGCGGACCCCGGCGGACACCGCGCGGACGCTGCCGGTGACACCTCCGGTGACCCCGCCGCCGATCACGATCCGCTCGAGCACCGACTCCGCCAGCCGCCCGACCAGCAGCGCCGGCCGCACGACCACGATGTCGATCAGCTCGTCGAAGTACCACTTGTTGTAGAGGAACGTGTGAACCGGCGCCAGCCGCTCCTGCAGGCGCTTGGAGCTGCCCGGCGCGGCGATGTACAGGCGGTACGCGGTCACGATCCCGACGAGCCCGACGATCGGCGTCACGATCAGCCCGATCCAGGCAGTCCCGGTCGAGGGATCGTGGTGGAACAGCTTCGACCCGGTGAACGCCGGCGACAGGAAGGTCGAGATCACGTGGTCGACGCCCGGGAGCTGGATCACGCCGGCGGCGAGCGCCCCGAGCGCGAGCAGGCTCATCGCGACCTTCATCGGCCACTCCCGCTCGGCGATCACGTGCTCGGGGCCCGGGAAGCCGACGTCGGTGTCCTCCTCCTCGCCCGTCATCGGGTTCCGCGGAACCTCGGCGTGGGCGAGGTGGCCGTGCTGGAGCTCGACCGCCTCGGGCGAGGGAGCGCCGAAGAACGCCCGGAAGATCATCCGGAACGTGTACATGCCGGTGATCAGCGCGCCGAGCTCGCCGCCGACGCCGAGGATCGGGTAGATCCCGCCGCGGTGGAACGTGTAGCCGATCACGTCGTCCTTCGACACCCAGCCCGAGAACGGCGGGATCCCCGACAGCGCCAGGCCGCCGACGATGAAGCACAGGAACGTGAACGGCATCGCCTTGCGGAACCCGCTCATCCGGTCGAGCGACTGATCGCCCGCCATCGCGCCGATGATCGAGCCGGCCGCCATGAACAGCAGCGCCTTGAAGAACGCGTGCGTCATCAGGTGAAACAGCGCCCCCGAGTACGCGCCGGCGGCGGCGCCCATGATCATGTAGCCGATCTGCGACATCGTCGAGTACGCGATCACGCGCTTGATGTCCACAACGACCAGGCCGATCGACCCGGCGATCAGCAGCGTCGCGCAGCCGACGATCGCGCCGACCTCGGCCGCCGTCGGCGCCAGCTCGAACAGCGGGTGCAACCGCACGATCAGGTACACGCCCGCGGTCACCATCGTCGCCGCGTGGATCAGCGACGACACCGGGGTCGGACCCTCCATCGCGTCCGGGAGCCAGGTGTGAAGCGGCACCTGTGCCGACTTCGCGAACGCGCCGACCAGGAACAGGAGACAGCCGGCGACCAGATCGGTCGAGTCCACACGGAACACATGGTGGATCTGGCTGAACGTCTGCAGGAACTGCACCGTGCCCGTGTGCCTGAAGATGAAGAACGTTCCGAGCACGAGCCCGACGTCGCCGACGACGTTGATCACGAACGCCTTGATCCCGGCGCCCGTCGCGGTGCTGCGCCGGTACCAGAACGAGATCAGCATGTACGAGGCGGCACCGACGAACGCCCACCCGACGATCAACAGGATGAAGTTGCCGGCGAGGACCAGCACCAGCATCGACAGCACGAAGTAGTTGAGGTAGGCGAAGTAACGGACGAACCCGCGGTCGCCCTTCATGTATGAGACCGAGTACAGGTGGATCAGCGTCGAGACCCCGGAGACGACCAGGATCATGAACACCGAGATCGGGTCGACCAGGATCTGCAGCTTGCCGTCGACGCCGGAGCTGACCGCGTAGCTCCACAGCGTCGAGACGACCTCGCGGTGCGCCGGATCCCGCCCGAGCAGCGACAGCAGCGCCCCGACCGAGCAGACGAACGACAGCGCGATCGCGAGCGTCCCGAGCCACCCCGCCGTCCGTGCGGGCCAGCGATTCCAGCCGGCGCTGATCACCGCCGCGCCGAGCAGCGGGAACAGCAGCACCAACCAGCCCCACGCAGTCGGGCTCATCCGTTCAGCTCGTGCAGTTCGTCGACGTCGATCGGGAGGTTCCGGCGGTAGATCGCGACGATCAGGCCGAGCCCGACTGTCACCTCGCAGGCGGCGACGACCATCACGATCAGCGCGAACACCTGGCCCGCCTCGCCCCCGTGCATCCGCGCGAACGCGACCAGTGCGAGGTTGGCGGCGTTCAGCATCAGCTCGAGGCACAGCAGGATCACCAGCGGGTTGCGGCGCGTGAGCACGCCGCCGGCGCCGATGCAGAAGATCAGCACGGACACGGTCAGGTACCAGCCGATCGGCATCTCAGCTCCCCGCGTCCGTCCGCTCGAGCTCGGCCCCGGCGCGGACGGCCTCGATCAGCTCGGGCACGATCCGCGGCAGCCCGGCCGCCTCGGCCATCGTCCCGGTGAACACGGGCCGCGGCGTATGCAGGAGGCGGCTCTCGAGCTCGGGGTCGTCGAGCCCGCGACGGCGCCGCGCCAGCACGACCGCCCCGATCGCCGCGACCAGCAGCAGCAGCGAGGCGAGCTCGAACGGGAACAGGTACGAGGTCAGGAACAGCCGCCCGATCTCCCTCGGCGTGCCGAACCCGCGCACGTACGGCGCGCCCTTGCCGCCGATCCCCGACAGCGCCGAGCCGAGCATCGCGATGCACAGCTCGACCGCCAGCGCCAGCGCGAACAGCGGCCCCAGCACCCGCAGCGCCGCGCCCGCCTGGTACTCCTCGCCGCCGCCC
Source organism: Solirubrobacterales bacterium (assembly GCA_027315255.1). GTDB lineage: Bacteria > Actinomycetota > Thermoleophilia > Solirubrobacterales > Solirubrobacteraceae > Palsa-465. Next base: position 60,986 of record DAHUYL010000130.1, read on the forward strand.
ACGTACGCGACCACGAACACGTACAGGACCATCACCGCGCCCGCGTACACGACCACCTGCGCGGCGGCGACGAACTCCGCCCGCAGCAGCAGGAACAGCGCCGCCAGCGCGACCAGGTGACAGACGAGCGCGAGCACGCTGTAGAACGGGTTGCGCAGCGTCACGACGCCGATCGCACCAGCGAGCGCGCCGATCGCGGCGATGAAGAACAGGACGGCCGACACGACGGTGCGGGACCCTACTCCCCGGGCACGCGCAGCGGCGTGCGCTCGATCGGCTCGGCCAGCAGCATCTCCTTGGTGAAGATCAGGTCCGAGCGGGTGTAGTCGGACAGCTCGTAGTCGTGGCCCATCGTGATCGCGTCGAACGGGCACGCGACCTCGCAGTAACCGCAGAAGATGCAGCGCGACAGGTTGATCTCGTACACCGCCGCGTAGCGCTCGCCGGCCGACACGCGGTTCTCCGGGGTGTTCTCGGCGGCGACCACGCGGATGCAGTCGGCCGGGCAGGCGGCTGCGCACAGCGAGCAACCGACACACTTCTCGAGGCCGGTGTCCTCGAACCGGTGCAGCTTGTGACGCCCGCGGAAGCGCGGGTACACCGGTGTCTTCTCCTCGGGGTACTGGATCGTGTGCGGTCCCTCGACGACGCGTGCGAACGTCGTCTTGAGCCCGCGCAGCGTCTCCCCGAAGATCCGGTAGGTGCCGGCCACGGGCCCGCGCGGCGGGTGTCGCATCACCTCGATCACGTCAGCGGAAGGGTCGTATCCCACAAGCGCCTCCTCAGGCCACGACGATCGCGGTCACCAGCAGGTTGACAGTTGCGAGCGGCAGCAGGATCTTCCACCCGAAGGACATCAGCTGGTCGTAGCGCAGCCGCGGCAGCGTCGCCCGGATCCAGATGAACAGCGTGATGAAGATCATCATCTTGGCGGCGACGATGAACGGGTCGATCCACCCTGGGATGCTCGGGTTGCCGGGAATCAGCCAGCCGCCGAGGAACATCGTCGTGGCGATCGCCGAGACGACGATCATGTTCACGTACTCGGCGAACAGGTACGCGACGAAGCCGGTGCCGCCGTACTCCGTGAAGTAGCCACCGACGAGCTCGGCGTCGGCCTCGACCAGGTCGAACGGCGCCCGGTTCGTCTCCGCGAACGATGCGACCATGAAGATCAGGAAGCCGAGCAGCTGCGGCACGATGTACCACATCCCCCGCTGCGCATGGATGATCCCGGTGAGTGACAGCGTCTGCGAGGTGATCACCACGCCGACGAGCGCGAGCCCCTGTGACACCTCGTAGGAGATCAGCTGCGCCGCTGCGCGCATCGACCCGAGGAACGAGTACTTCGAGCCCGACGCCCAGCCGCCGAGCATGATCCCGTAGAACGAGATCCCCGCCATCGCGAACACGTACAGGGGGCCGACCGACACGTCGATCCCGTACAGGCCGAAGCGCGTCCCGAAGATGTGCTGGACGTTGCCCCACGGGATGATCGCGAGCGCCGCGACCGCCGTCAGGATCGCGATCGCGGGCGCCACGCGGAACAGGAACCCGATCGAGGTGGTGGGCCGGAACGGCTCCTTGACGGCGAACTTGACGATCTCGGCGAGCGGCTGCAGGAGGCCGAACGGCCCGACTCGGTTGGGGCCGTAGCGCCCCTGGAAGCGGCCGAGCAGCTTGCGCTCGTACACGGTCAGCATCGGCAGGACCGCGAACACGATCCCGAAGATCACGAGCGCCTTGACGATCTGCGCCCACCACGGCTCGAAGTAGTTGACGTCGGCGAACTGGATCACGCGCGCCTGACCTCCACGAGTGGCTCGGTCAGGTGGTTGGCCGACGCCTGCGCGATCCCGGTGGCGAGGAACGCGGTCCCCTCGGGCACGCCGGTCCGGACCGCCGCGCGGCCGCGCAGGCGCGTGCCGCCCGAGCCGACGAGCACCTCGTCGCCGTCGCCGACCTCGAGCCGCCGCGCGTCGGCCGGCGACAGCTCGACCAGCTGCTCGGCGATCGTGTAGTGCAGCGCGGGCGAGATCTCGACCTCGGGCGCGGCCCAGATCGAGCGATACGTGCCGAGCCGGAGGTGGCCATTCGTTTGTCCTGCTGCTGCCGGCTGCACAGTGCCGGCAGCAGCGCCCGGCGTCTGCGCCGAACCGCCGCCCGCCGGCAGGGCCGCCGCCTCGGGCCGCTCGGGCCACCGCACCCCGCGCCCGCCGATCTGCTCGAGCGTGATCCCCGCGTAGAACGGGACCGCCGCGACGAGCTGGCGGAACGCCATCGAGCTGGTCAGGACGCCGAGGTCATGGCCGCAGCGGCGCGCCAGCTCGGCGATCACCGACCAGCCGGCGCGGACCTCGCCCGGATGCGCGATCGCCGCGCGGAGGCGCTGGAGGCGGCCGTCGGGGTGGACGACCGTGCCCTCCTTCTCGGCATGCGACTCGGCGGGGAAGATCACCGTGGCGTGGTCGCGCAGCCCGTCGGTCAGGACCGACGCGTGGGCGATCACGAGCCCGGCGTGGTGAAGCGCCGCCTCCCAGGCGGCGCGGTCCGGCAGCTCGCGGACGGGGTCGACCTCGAGCAGGTACAGCGCGCTGAGCTCGCCGCCGGCCGCGGCGGCCGCGATCGCCGCCGCGTCGCGGCCCCGCGGAGCGCCGAGCTCGGCGTACCCCGGGCCGGCGTTCGGCAGCGCCCCCGCCTCGCGCACGCCGCGCCCGTTGGCCGACGCCGGCACGCCGAGCAGCCCGGCGCCGTCGCGGCCCTCGAGCCCGAGCAGCCGTGCGATCCGCACGAGCGACTCGAGCGCCGCCGGCGCGAGCGACTCGCCGTACACGATCACGACGTCCTCGCCGCCCGAGCGCAGCAGCTCGGCCAGCGAGGCCACGTCGTCGCCGGACCCGCTGGAGGCGTGCCCCAAAGCCGCCTCCAGCGCAGACAGGAATGCGGCCTCGCCGTCCGGCGCGTAGCGCAGCGACACGGCGGCGTTCGGGTCGAGCGCGCTCGGGCGCGGCGAGGCGATCGCCAGCTTCACCCCGTTGCGGCGCACGCCCTTGCGGATCCGCAGGTCGAGGATCGGGATCTCGTCGAGCGGCTCCGTCCCGAGGACCAGCACGGTGTGGGCGAACTCGAGGTCGGGGACGCTCGCCTGCAGCGCCGGTGCCGCCAGCGTGCGCGCCAGCTCCAGCGGCAACGCGCCGCCCGGCCGGGAGTCGATGTCGTGCGAGTACAGCCCCTCGCGCAGCAGCCGCTGCAGCAGGAACGCCTCCTCGTTGCTCGCGCCGCCGCCGACGAGCGCCGCCGTGCGCCCCTGGTGACGGGCGATCTCCGCCGCGGTCTCGAACGCGCGCTCCCACGAGACCGGACGCAGCTGGCCGCCGTCGCGCACGAGCGGCCGCGTGATCCGCTCGTCGACGTGGATCGCCTGGTAGGCGAACCGGCCCTTGTCGCACAGCCAGCCGTCGTCGACGCCGTCGTGCTCGCGGATCAGCACGCGCACGACCTTCTCGTCGCGGACGGTGAACTCGACGTTGCACTGCGCCGGGCACAGCGTGCAGACGCCGCCCGCGCCCTCGATGTCCCACGGCCGCGCGCGGAACCGGTACGGCTGGCTGGTCAGTGCCCCGACCGGGCACAGCTCGACGATGTTGCCGCTGAACGGCGCCACGTACGGGTGGCCGTCGTGCGTGGAGACGAACGTGTGCGAGCCGCGGTCGGCGAAGATCAGCTGCCAGTCCTCGGCGATCTCCTGGCTGAAGCGCACGCAGCGGTAGCAGAGGATGCAGCGCTCGCGGTCGATCGCGATCAGCGGCGACAGCGCCAGCGGCTTCTGGAAGTGGCGCTTGGGCTCGACCACCCGCGTCCTGCCGAGCCCCCAGCCGAAGCTGATGTCCTGCAGCGGGCACTCGCCGCCCTTGTCGCAGACGGGGCAGTCGAGCGGATGGTTGACCAGCAGGAACTCGACGATCGCGTTCTGCGCCTCGTGTACGCGCTCGGTCTGAGTGTGAACGACCATCCCGTCGCGCACGCCGGTCGAGCACGAGGTCTGGAGCTTCGGGATCCCCTCGATCTCGACCAGGCACATGCGGCACGCGCCGACCGGCTGGCCGAGCCGCCGCTCGTAGCAGAAGTACGGGATCTCGACGTCGCCCTGCTTGGCGGCGTCGACCAGCATCGTCCCTTCGACCGCCTCGATCTCGCGGCCGTCGATCGTCAGCTTGATGAGCTTCTGTTCGGGGCGGGGCATCGGCGCGGGAGACTAATGAACCGGGACGCCCGCGCCGGCGCTCGCGAGTGAGGGCGTGCCGGCGCGCTCGCGCGCAGCCTCGACCTCGGCCTCGAGCTCGGGGCGGAACTTGGCGACCATCGAGCCGACCGGCATCGCCATCGCGTCACCCAGCACGCACAGGCAGTTGCCGATGATCTGCGTCTGCACCGAGGCGAGCAGGTCGAGGTCCATCGGGGTCGCCTCGCCGGACTCGATCCGGTGCACCATCTTGTGCGTCCAGTTGGTGCCCTCGCGGCACGGGACGCACTTGCCACACGACTCGTGGGCGTAGAACTTGACGACCTTGCTCATCACCTCGAGCACGGTGTGGGTGTCGTCGACGACGATGATCGCGCCGGAGCCGAGCATCGTCCCGGCCTTCGCCATCGAGTCGAAGTCGTACGGGAGGTCGAGGTCGTCCCTGGTCAGGACTGGCGAGCTCGAGCCGCCCGGGAACCACAGCTTGACCTCGCGCCCGGGCTGCGGGCCGCCCGCCAGGCCGAAGATGATCTCGCGGCTCGGGATCCCGAGCTCGATCTCGTAGTTGCCGGGTCGCTGGACGTCGCCGGACACGCTTACGAGCTTCGTCCCCGAGGAGCGCTCGACCCCGATCTCCGCGTACTGCTTGCCGCCGAGGCGGATGACGTGCGGGACGGTCGCGAGCGTCTCGACGTTGTTGATCAGGGTCGGGCCGTCGTACAGCCCCTGGATCGCCGGGAACGGGGGCTTCAGCCGCGGGTTGCCGCGCTTGCCCTCGAGCGAGTCGAGCAGGCCCGTCTCCTCGCCGCAGATGTACGCGCCGGCGCCGCGATGCAGCACGAGGCTGAGCGGCTGGCCCGAGTCGAGGATGCCGTCGCCGAGGTAGCCGGCCGCGTACGCCTCGGCGATCGCCGCCTCGAGGATGTCGCCCTGCAGCCGGTACTCGCCGCGGATGTAGATGAACGCCTGCGTGATCGCGGCGGCGTAGCACGCGATCGCGATCCCCTCGATCAGCATGTGCGGGCTCTTCTGCATCAGCTCGCGGTCCTTGAACGTGCCCGGCTCTGACTCGTCCGCGTTGCACGTCAGGTACTTGGGCATGTCGCCCTTCGGCAGGAAGCCGGCCTTCATCCCCATCGGGAAGCCGGCGCCGCCGCGGCCGCGCAGTCCGGAGTCGGAGATCTCCTGGAGCACCGCCTCGCGCGGCATCGCAAGCGCCTTGCGCAGCATCTCGTAGCCGCCGCGGCGCTCGTAGACGGCGAGCGTGTTCAGCCCCGGCTCGTCGATGTTGTCGAAGATCAGCGGCTTCATGACTCGGGGTTCGCGTTGGGGTCGGCGCAGCGGCGGAAGCGCAGCTGCTTGTGCTCGAGCACGGGGCCGCCCTTGTCGAGGTCGCGCGCGATCTGCTCGCAGTCGTCGAGGTTGATCGGGCCGACGTACTCGCCGTTGACCGACGCCATCGGGCCGATGTCGCACGCCCCGAGGCACTCGAACGAGCACACGTTGAGGTCGGGATGGTCGCCGGCCAGCTCGATCATCCGCTCGTGGATCTCGTCGGCGCCGAGCAGCGAGCAGGTGATGTTCGTGCACACGTACACGTCGTGCCTGGGCTTCGGGCGCAGCGCGAACATGTCGTAGAAGCTGGCGACGCTCGTCAGGTACGCGGGCGTCAGCGCCATCACGCACGCCACCTGCGCGATCGCCTCGGGTGGCAGCCAGCCATGGTGCCGCTGGGCGGCGTGCAGCGCCGGGATCGCGGCCGAGCGGGGGTTGGGGTAGCGGCCCATCGCCTGCTCGATCTCGCTTCGGAGCTCGTCCGGGACCGGGGTGGTCGCCGGATCCGGAACGGTCGCCGGCGGCTTCGCCAGGTCGACGGCGACGTCCCAGCCGGGAACGCGCGAGCCGTGGCCGAAGCGGGGGACCGGCGGCCTTCGGTCGATCGCGCTCACCGGTCGACGCCCCCGAGGATCGGGTCGATCATCGCCAGGCTCGCGATCAGGTCGGCGATGTAGGCGTTCTTGACCATCGGCGCCGTCGACTGCAGGTTGATGAAGCTCGGGTCGCGCATGTGCACGCGCGCGGGCTTCGAGGAGCCGTCGGAGCGTACGAAGCAGCCGAGCTCGCCACGCGGGGACTCGATCGGGTAGTACGCCTCGCCGGCCGGAACCCGGAACCCCTCGGTGACGAGCTTGAAGTGGTGGATCAGCGCCTCCATGCTGGTGGCCAGCTCGTGCCTGGGCGGCAGCGCGACCTTGCGGTCGGGGGTGATGTACGGGCCCTCGGGGAGGCCGCCCAGCGCCTGTTCGACGATCTTGCTCGACTCGTAGAACTCGGCGTGGCGGACGCGGAAGCGGTCGTAGTTGTCGCCCTCGGTGCCGATCGGGACCTTGAAGTCGAAGTGGTCGTAGCTCGAGTACGGCGCTGCCTTTCTCAGGTCCCACGGCACCCCGGCGGCGCGCAGCAGCGGGCCGGTGACGCCGAGCCCGAGCAGCGTCTCCTTGTCGACGGGGCAGGTACCGCTCAGCCGCTGCAGCAGGATCTCGTTCTTGGCGAGCAGGTCGGCGTACTGGTCGGCGCGCCGCGGCATCTCGTCGACGAACTTCTGGACCTTGTGGGCGAACCCGACCGGGATGTCCTCGAACACGCCGCCGACCTGGATGTAGCGGGTGTGCATCCGCTGCCCGCTCGACATCTCGAACAGGTCGAGGATCGTCTCGCGCTCGCGGAAGCAGTACCAGAACATCGACATCGCGCCGAGGTCGAGCGCGCTCGTCCCGAGCCACACGAGGTGCGACATGATCCGGTTCAGCTCGAGGTGGATCACGCGCAGGTACTGCGCGCGCGGTGGCACCTCGAGCTCGAGCAGCGTCTCGACGGCGCCGCAGAACGCCATCGCGTTGAAGTAGTAGCTGAGGTAGTCCATCCGCTCGATCACGGGGATCACCTTCCAGTAGGACTTCTCCTCGGCGGTCTTCTCGATCCCGGTGTGGACGTAGCCGATGATCGGCTTGATGTCGCGGACGACCTCGCCCTCGAGCGTCGCGATCAGCCGCAGCACGCCGTGGGTGGCGGGGTGGTGGGGCCCGAAGTTGAGCGTCAGCAGCTCGCGCGTCTCGCCCATGCCGGCGGGCTCCGCCGACATCGTCACCGACTCCTCGCGCCTGCGGTAATCGGCGGGGTCGAGCGCCGCCGGTCCGGTGGTCGCGGTGGTTCCGGTGGTTCCGGTGGTTCCGGTGGGGGTGCTCATTGGTTGTGGCCGTAGTTCTGCTGCTCGTTGTACGTGAACAGGACCGGCTCGCCGCCGACCGGGAAGTCGCGGCGCTGCGGGAAGCCCTCGTAGTCCTCGGGCATCAGGATCCGCCGCAGGTCCGGGTGGCCCTCGAAGATCACGCCGAACATGTCGAAGCACTCGCGCTCGGGGAAGTCGGCGCCGGGCCACAGCCCGGTCACGCTGCTGATCCGTGGGTCCTCGGTGCTGAGGCGGGCCTTGATCGAGACGCGGTCGACCTCGGTCATGTCGAGCAGCTCGTAGATCACGCCGAGCCGGGGCTCCTCGGGGTAGTAGTCGACGCCGTGCAGGCTCGCGAGGAAGCCGAAGCCGCGCTGCTGCAGGTGGGTGAGCACCTCGCGGTTCTTGCCCGGGTCGATCCGGATCTCCGCGCGGCCGCGATCGATGCTGGTTGCGATCACCGAGCCTGGCTCGGCCTCGCGCAGCTCGTTCGCGATCAGCTCGAGGCCGGTCGCGTCAGGCACCAGCCGTGTCCCCTGTGGTGAGGATCTCCTCGGTCCCGAGTGCGTCGTAGCGCTCGCGCCAGCCCTCGCGCTCGTGGCGCTGGATCTTCTCGCGCAGCCGCAGGATCCCGTGCATGAGTGCCTCCGGCCGCGGCGGGCAGCCGGGCACGTGCACGTCGACCGGCAGGAACTTGTCCGAGGGGACCAGCGCGTAGTTGTTGAAGACGCCCATCGAGGAGCAGCAGGCGCCCATCGAGATCGCGAACTTCGGCTCGAGCATCTGGTCGTAGATCCGCCGGATCACCGGCGCCATCTTGATGCTGACCCGGCCCGCGAGGATGATCAGGTCGGCCTGGCGCGGCGAGGCGCGGAACGCCTCGAACCCGAACCGGGCGATGTCGAGCCGGGCGGCGACGATCGACATCATCTCGATCGCGCAGCACGCGAGCCCGAACGTCAGCGGGTAGATCGAGTTGCCCATCGCCCAGGACACCGCCTTCTCGACGGTCGTCGTCATCACGCTCTGCTCGACGTAGCGATCGAGCGCCTCGCCCTCGAGCTCCCCGCGCAGCATGTCGCGCGCGAGCAGCTGGCGCGAGCGGAAGTCGGCCGAGGCGAGCGGGCCGCCGTGGGTGGGCTGGAACAGGCTCGTCGCGGGGCCGGCGGCGGGGTCGGCTGACTGCGGTTGACTGGCGAGGACCTCGCGCTTCAGTTCCATTCGAGGGCTCCGCGCCGCCACACGTATACGAACGCGATCATCAGCAGGAGCACGAAGGTGACCGTCTCGCCCAGCGCGAAGCCGCCGAACGCGCGCAGCTGCACCGCGATCGGGTACAGGAAGATCACCTCGATGTCGAACAGGATGAACAGCATCGCGATCAGATAGAAGCTGATCCCGAACCGGAACCCACGCTGGACCTCCGACGGAAGGCCGCACTCGTACGGCGCGGAGCGGTTGCGGTTCGGTCGTGTGCGCCGACCGGAGATCCCGTTCAGGACCGAGAACAGGGCGCCGACGAGGCCCCCCAGAACCATGAACACGATCGCCGGTAAATAGTCCCTCAGCACATTCCCGTTATACCACTGCGGGTTCTCCGACGACCCTCTTGTAACAAGCTGTCACTTAGTGGCAAATGCCTCTTGTTTGCTGGCGTCGCGGGGGCGCGCTGGCGAGCTTCGGGCCCCGTACGGGCCCGAAGCTCGCCAGCAGCCTTCACCGGGCCTCCGGCGCGCCGCCCGGCGGCTGGACCGCCTCAGTGCACGACGGTCGCCGCGCGCGCGAGCAGCACGACGACGACCGCCGCCGACAGCGCCATCACGCCGATCTCGAGCCGGACGATCGCGACCACGATCGCGCGCTGCTCGGCTTGCGGCAGCTGCCCCACCTCCTGGGCGCTCTTGTGACCGCGGTTGTCGAGCACCATCTGGGCCGCCGAGACCCGGAACTGCTCGGCCAGCAGCGAGATCAGGAAGGGGAGGACCCCGTAGATGACGTGCAGGCTCGACGCCTTCCTGCCGCTCAGCTCGAGCACCCCGCCGATCGCCGCCACGAGCACGACCGACACCTGCGCCGCGCGCAGCAGCCGCCAGAACAGCACGCTCGAGCGCGACTGCCACCAGCACCAGCCGCCCCACAGCGCCGCAATCGAGTTGAGCGCCAGCGCCAGCACCGCGAGCGCGATGTGCACGTCTTTCACGGCGCTCACGATAAGTCGTCGAGCATGTTCGCGTGGGGTTGCGCGCCGCCGGGAATGGTTCTCGTATGATCCGGCCCCGCATGGCCCGGCCCCTCCGCGCGCTCCCCCTGCTGATCGCCGCCGCTACGGTCGCGCTGGCGACGGGCGCGTGCGGCACCCAGCGCCTCCACATCCCGACGTCGGATCCGAACTACAACGCCGACTACCAGGGGGCCGTCCTGTTCGCCCAGCGCTGCGCCGGCTGCCACACGCTGTCGTACGCCGCCACCCACGGCTCGGGCGGGAACCCGCGCACGTACGAGAACATCAACGGCCCGAACTTCAACGTGCGCTGCGAGCGCCCCGCGATCCGCGTCCTGTACGCGATCGAGAACGGCGGCTTCTCGGGTGCGTACATGCCGCAGAACATCGTCGTCGGCCAGCAGGCCCGCGAGGTGGCGCTGTTCGTCTCCCGCTTCGCCGGGCGTCAGGCCGTCTACGAGCCCGGGTCGGCGCTGCCGCGCTGCATCGACCAGTCGATGGGCACGCTCCCGGCGCCGCCGGCGGCAACCGCGACGGCCTCGGCCGCAAGCGCGTCGAGCGCGTCGAGCGCGTCCGCCGCCTCCTCCGGCAAGTAGTCGGCAGTGCTCGACATCAGGCTGATCAGGTCCGATCCTGACGGCGTCCGCGCGGCGCTCGCGCGGCGCGGCGCGGACGCCGCCGCGGCCGTCGACCGCCTGCTCGCGCTCGACGAGCAATGGCGGCGGCTGACCGCTGCGGCAGAGGAGGTGCGTGCCGAGCAGAACCGGGTCAGCAGGACCCTGCGCGGTGCCCCGTCGCCCGAGCAGCGCGAGCAGATGGCGGGCCTCGCCGCCAGCGGCCGTGAGCTGAGCGACCAGGAGACGTCGGTCAGGACGCAGCGCGATCAGGTGCTCGCAGCGCTCCCGAACCTGCCGGCGCCCGACGCCCCGGACGCCGACACCGAGCTGAAGGCGGTCGGCGAGGCCGGGCGCACCGGGCGCGATCACCTCGCGCTCGCCGGGCCGCTGATCGACATGGAGCGCGGCGCCAGGCTGTCCGGGTCGCGGTTCGCCTACCTGCGCGGCGATCTCGTGATGGTCGAGCTCGCGCTCGTCTCGTTCGTGCTGTCACGCTTGCGCGAGCACGGATTCGAGCCGGTGATCCCGCCCGTGCTGGTGCGCGAGCAGGCGCTGTTCGGAACGGGCATGCTGCCCGACACCGAGCAGCAGATCTACCGCCTCGCCGACGACGACCTCTACCTGGTCGGGACCTCCGAGGTGTCGCTCGCGTCGCTGCACGCGGGCGAGATCCTGGCCGCCGACGAGCTGCCGCGCAGGTACGCCGGCTTCTCGACCTGCTTCCGGCGAGAGGCCGGCGCCGCCGGCAAGGACACCCGCGGGATCTTCCGCGTGCACCAGTTCGACAAGGTCGAGATGTTCGCGTTCGTCGCGCCCGAGCAGTCGACCGACGAGCACGAGCGGCTGCTGGCGATCGAGGAGTCGATCCTGCAGGCGCTCCGGATCCCCTACAGGGTGGTCGCGATCGCGGTCGGCGATCTGGGCGCCTCGGCTGCCAAGAAGTACGACTGCGAGGCGTGGCTGCCAGGCCAGGGCCGCTACCGCGAGCTGACCTCGTGTTCGAACACGACCGACTTCCAGGCGCGCCGGCTCGATGTCCGCTACCGCGCCGAGGGTGGCCGCCCGGCCGCCGTCCACACCCTGAACGGAACCGCCACAGCGGTCGGCCGGACGATCATCGCGCTGCTCGAGAATGGCCAGCAGGACGACGGCTCGGTGGTGCTGCCCGAGCCGCTGGTGGCTCACGGCGCACCCGCGGTGCTGCCGGCTCAGCGTTCGTCGACGGTCTGACCGCGACGCGCGCGCCGGCGCTCGACGTCCGGTCGCATCCCCGCGGCGATCAGCTGCCGTTGCGCCTCGTTCAGCAGCTTCGGGAGCGGCGTCGACTCGGGATCGTCGAACCTGATCGCCACGACCGCCCCCGGCTCGGCTCGCCGCAGCCGCCCGCGCAGCTCGATCGCGGTCCCGGCGATCTCGGTCGCGAGCGTCACCCGGTCGGGGACGAGCGCCGGCGGGTGCAGCCGCAGGCGGGCGCCGGTCGCCGAGTTGTCGACGACGACGCACGTGGCTGCGTGCGCGCCGAAGCGAAGCGTCCCTGCTTCCCCATGGTTGAGGCGGAAGGCCCCTCGTCGCGTCTCGCTCATCCTCTCCTATGTCGGCGTCGACGCGCGGACGCCTGAGCGAATCTCCGGCGCCGGGGTTAGGATCGCGACCGTGGCGCGACTGCTCGAGCGTGACGCTGAGCTCGCATCGCTCGCCGGGGCCGTGGAGGACGCAGTCGCCGGCCGGGGGTCCCTCGTGCTCGTGGCCGGTGAGGCCGGGATCGGCAAGACGTCGCTGCTGCGGGCGGTGCGGGCAGGCCTTCGCGAAGGCGTCGCGTTCGCGTCAGGCGCCTGCGAGCAACTGTCGGTGCCGGTTCCGCTGGCAGCCGTGCGCGAGCTGGTCGAGGCGGCCGGCGGCGACGATCCGCTGGCCGGCGCCGCGGCCGCCACCGGCGACCGGCTGGCGCTCGCGCGCTCGGTGCTGAACGTCGTGGCCGCCCGCGCGCCGGTGCTCGCGGTGATCGAGGACGCGCACTGGGCGGATCCGCTGACGTTCGACCTGCTGCGCATGTTCGCGCGGCGGATCGAGGAGGTCGGAGTCGTGATCGTCGTCACCTACCGCGACGACGAGGTGGGCGCCAACCCGGCGCTCCGGCTGCTGCTCGGAGATCTGGCGAGCAGCCCGGCCGTGCACCGGATCGTGCTGCGAGCGCTGTCGGAGGCTGCGGTGCAGGAGCTGGCGGCCGGGACCGGACTCGACCGCGCGCGCCTGATGGGCGCCACCGGCGGCAACCCGTTCCTGGTCGTCGAGGCGATCGCCGCGGGCGGCCGGCTGCCGGCGTCGGTGCGGGATGCCGCGCTGGCACGCGCGGGTCGCCTGAGCCTGGCCGCGCGCCAGGTTGTCGACGTCGCGGCGGTCGTGGGTCAGCGCGTCGAGTCGGCGCTGCTCGCCTCGCTGGTCGGCGATTGCTCGGATCAGGTCGACGAGGCGCTCGCGCGCGGCGTGCTCGTGGCGGACGGGTTGACGCTCGGCTTCAGGCACGAGCTGATCCGCGACGCGCTCGAGCAGTGCATCTCGCCGCCCCGGCGAGCCGAGCTCCATGCCCGCGTGTTCGCGGCCCTGGTCGAGTCAGCGCAGCCGGCCGGCGCGGCCCATGCGCGGCTCGCCCACCACGCCGAGCTCGGCGGGCTGGCGGATGCCGCCGCCCGGTACGCGATCCTGGCCGCTGCCGAGGCCGAACGGGTGGGAGCGCTCCGCGAGGCCTACCTCCAGGCCGACCGCGCGCTGCGACTCGGCCACGAGCTCGACTCGGCCGACCGTTTCGAGCTGCTGCTCCAGTCCGCGCGCACGGCCAACTTCGGCAACGAGCAGCTCGACGATGCCGCCGGCGCGGCGCGGCGCGCGGTTGCACTGGCGGACGAGCTGGCCGAGCCGGGCCGGCGCGGACGGGCGTTGATGGTCCTCGCGGCCACGCTGTGGTCGCTCGAGCGCGTGGTCGAGGCCCGGACCGCGGCCGAGCAGGCGATCGGCGCGTTCGCGCCCGCGGGCGATCTCGCGCTGCTGGCCTGGGCACACGCGACGCTGCTGCGGCTGGACGCGACTTCGTTTGACCCGGAGAGCGTGATCGACAAGGCCCCGGAGGCCCTGGAGCTGGCCGAGCGGGCGAACCTGGCGGAGGCCCGGATCGACGTGACGATCAGCCTCGGGTTGGCGCGCGGGCAGCGCGGCGACCGCGAAGCGCTCCAGACGCTGACGCGAGCGCTCGATGCGGCGCGAACCGGCGGCTTTCGGATCCGGGTCGTGCGCGCCTACGTCAACCTGATGACGGTGGCCGTCGTCCAGCGCGACCACGCGCGCGTCGATCAGATTGCGGCCGAGGCGCTGCCGCTGCTTCAGAGCTGGGCCGTGTCGGCGCTTCCGATCATGTCGCTCCGGGCCTTCCGGGCGCGCAGTCTGCTCGATCGCGGCCGCTGGGACGAGGCGCTGTCGATCGTCGGCGCACGTCAGCGCTGGTGGCAGGGCGAGTACGCCGTCGCCTGTTCGATCGAGGGCCTGATCAACGCGAGACGCGGCGATCCGGGAGCTGCAGACCTGCTCCAGCGGGCGTGGGCGGATTTCGGCGGTCTCGTCGGTGCCGAGGCTGCCCGCCATGGCATGCTCCGGCTTGCGCTCGTCGAGAGCGCCTGGCTCCGCGACGACCTCGGTGCGGCGTTGGCGGAGCTGCGCGCGGCCGGTGAGTCCGATGCGGTGCCCCGCTTCGCGCGGTCCGGGGGCGAGCTCGCACTCTGGGGCTCGCGCCTCGGCGTCGAGCTCGTGGCCCCGGAGGGTGCACCGGCGGCGGTCCTGCTCGAGCTGGAGGGCGATTGGCGGCGGGCGATCGACGCCTGGCGCGAGCTGGAGGCCCCCTACGAGGCAGCGCTTGCGGCACTGCCCGGTGACGATCGGGCGGCGCGCGAGGCGCTGGCGACGCTGCAGCGGCTCGGTGCGACGGCGGCGGCCAGGGCGTTCGCCCGGGAGCGAGCGATCAGCGGCGCGCGGCCGGCGCGCGGGCCGCGGCGCTCGACGCTCGCTCACCCGGTCGGGCTGACCCGGCGCGAGCAGGAGCTGCTCGAAGCGCTCGCCACCGGCGCGTCGAACGCCCAGATCGCGCAGACGCTGCACCTGTCCGAGCGGACCGTCGCGCACCACGTCTCGGCGATCCTGCACAAGCTCGGGGCGCACGACCGGCACGCCGCGATCGAGCAGGCGCGCCGCGCCGGGCTGCTGTCGGGCAGCGCCAGGACCCCCAAACGCATCTCGGGTTGGTGAACTCTGACCTGATTCGGTGAGTCAGGCGCGCGCTGGGTGTTCTGGTCGGCTGGTGGACTGTTCGGCGGTGGTTTGTGAGGTGCCGAGGCTGCTGGCCTGTGGCCGCCCGGATGGAACGGGCCACCCTTGGGCTTGACCCTGGGCTTCGTACCCCGCCGACCAGGAGCCGGCGACGCATGCCAGGGCAGGGACAGGCCATCAAGCACGGATCTGGAACTACTCGCTCAACTCATCTTCTGTCGATC
>DAHUYL010000152.1 GCA_027315255.1 Solirubrobacterales bacterium
CGACCCGACCAACGCCGAGATCGCGGCGGCGCTCGACGAGCTCGGCGACCTGTACGAGCTCGACGGCGCGATCGTGCACCGGGTCGTCGCCTACCGCAACGCCGCCAAGGCCGTTCGCGAGGCGTCCACCTCGATCGCCGCACTCGCCCGCACAGGCCGTGCGACCGAGCTGCCCGGGATCGGCGCGATCATCCAGGAGAAGGTGCTCGCGCTCGCCGACACGGGCGAGATCCCCGCGCTCGTCAAGCTGCGGGGCAAGTTCCCGCCGGGCCTCGTGGAGATGACGCGGCTGCCGGGGCTCGGCCCGAGGCGCGCCCGCCGGCTCTACGAGGAGCTCCAGATCGACTCGCTCACGTCGCTGCGCGAGGCGGCCGAGGGCCACCGGATTCGCGGGCTCAAGGGGTTCGGCCCGAAGGCGGAGGCGGCGCTGCTGGCGGCGATCGCCGCGCACGAGGCCGACGGCGCCGCGCGCCGGATCGTGCTCGACAAGGCGCTCGCGGCCGCCGAGCAGCTGATCGACGCGCTGCGCGCGCACCCGGCCTCCGGGCGGGTCGAGCTCGCGGGCTCGGCGCGGCGGATGACCGACAGCGTCAAGGACCTCGACGTCATCGCCACCGCCACCGACCCGAAGGCGCTCGCGCGCGCCGCCGCCGCGCTGCCCCAGGTCGAGGCGGCCGGGACCCCCGGCGAGAACGCGGTCCGCCTGCGCACCCACACCGGCCTGAACGTCGACCTGCGGATCGTCGCCGACGACCAGTTCGGCAACCTGCTGCAACACCTGACGGGGTCCAAGCAGCACAACATGGCGCTGCGCGACTACGCCGTCCGCCGCGGTCTTCACATCTCCGAGTACGGCGTGCTCGACGACGGCACGGGCATCACCCATCGCTGCTCGAGCGAGGCGGAGGTGTACGCCCTGCTCGGCATGGCCTACATCGAGCCCGAGCTGCGCGAGAACCGGGGCGAGCTCGAGGCCGCGCTCCAAGGCGGCCTGCCTGAGCTGATCGACGTCGGCGACCTGCGCGGCGACCTGCACTGTCACACCGACGCGTCCGACGGCACCGCGTCGGCTGCGCAGATGGCGCGGGCCGCCCGCGACGCCGGCTACGAGTACCTGTGCATCACCGACCACTCGGCCTCGATGGGGTTCGGCGCCGAGCTGAGCGAGGCGGATCTCGTCGCCCAGATCGAGCGCGTTCGCGGCACGCAGGTCGAGGGGATCGAGTTGCTGGTCGGGTCCGAGGTCAACATCCTGCCCGACGGCTCGCTCGACTACCCCGACGCGCTGCTGGCCCAGCTCGACTGGGTGATCGCCAGCGTCCACACCTCGTTCCGGATGCCGGCGGCGGAGATGACCGCGAGGATCGTCCGCGCGGTCGAGCACCCGCTCGTCGACTGCATCGGTCATCTCAGCGGGCGCAAGATCGAGCGCCGGGCGCCGTACGAGCTCGACTTCGACGCGATCGTGGAGGCGTGTGTCGCGACCGGGACGATGCTCGAGATCAACGCGAGCCCCGATCGGCGTGACCTGAACGAGCATCACGCGCGCACCGCCGCGGCCGCCGGAGTGCCGCTGGTCGTCAACTGCGACGCGCACCGTGTCGGCGGGTTCGAGGTCGCGCGCTACGGGATCGCGACCGCCCGGCGGGCGTGGCTCAGCGCGAGCCAGATCGCGAATACGCGGCCTTGGGCCGAGCTGGCGGAGCGCCGGAGCCGGAGCCGGAATCGCCGCGACGTCGCCCGCCCCGCTGGATCGCCATGAACCAGATGAGCCCGGCGAGCGTGCCGATGATCGCGATCCAGAAGTTCAGCCGCATGCCGACGATGTAAACCGAGTAGTCGATCCTGACCGACTCCTCGAAGATCCGGAAGGCCGAATAGCCCGCGACGTACAGGGCGAACAGGCCGGGCGGCCGGATCCGGCGGTGGTTGCCGAGCCACACCAGGAACGCCGCCAGCCCCAGGTCCCAGATCAGCTCGTACAGGAACGTCGGCTGGAAGGTCGAGTACTTCCAGTACTTGGGCGCGAGCTCCGATTGGCGGTGGGCGAGCGAGATCTTCAGCGCCCATGGCAGCGTCGAGGGCTTGCCGAACAGCTCCTGGTTGAAGTAGTTGCCGATCCGGCCGATCGCCTGCGCGACCAGCAGGGCGGGGGCGACTGCGTCCCAGAAGCGCATCACGTCAGTCCACGGCAGCAGCTTGCGCAGCCGCCAGATCCCGACCGCGGCGCCCGCGGCGACGCCGCCCCAGATGCCGAGGCCGCCGTCCCAGATCGCGAACGGCCCCCACCAGTGGTCGGGCATCTGGCTCGGGGTGGTGATCAGGAAGTAGATCCGACCGCCGACCAGTCCCGCCGGAAAGCCCCACTTGGCCGCCTCGTACGCGAGGTCTGGGTCGCCGCCCTGGCGCGCCCACCGGCGGCGGACGATCAGGATCGCGGCGGCGACGCCGATCACGTACATCAGGCCGTAGGCGTGGAAGAACAGCGGGCCGATGTGGAAGCCGTTGCTCGACGGGCTCGGGATGTAGGCGGGCTGGATCATCCGTCGGACGCCCTGGATCCTGTCAGGAGTCGCGGTAGCACGGAGCCGGCAACCGTCCGGTCGAGCTCCGCCGTCGAGAACGACTCGAGCAGGATGGCCGCGCGCTTGGCGTAATCCGGCCGCGGATCGTCGAGCGCGAGCCGCACCGCGCCGCCGAGCGCACGCGAGTCATCCGTCCCCGCCAGCACCAGGCGTGGATCGAGCGCGCGTGCGAGATCGAGCGCGGGGTAGGGGCCCGGAGCCGGCGCGGTGACGAGCAGGCAGCCGGCGGCCAGCGCCTCGAGCGCCGCGATCCCGTAGTCCTCGCGTCGCGGCGCCGCCAGGTACACGCGTGCGCGCCGCAGCAGCGCGAGGAACTCGGCGCGTGGGATCCGGCCGGCGCAGTCGACGTCCGTGCCCGCCACGCCGTCCACCCCGGCGACGACCAGCCGCTCGCCCGGGCGGCGAGCCGCCTCCCAGGCGTCGAGCAGGTGCCCGAGCCGGCGCTTGTCGGGGTCGCCGGCGTACGTGATCGCGTCGATCTCGCGGCGCCCGCCGGCCTGGGTGCCGGCGGGCGCCGGGTCCACCGGTGGCGAGGTGACGACCACGGGCGCGAGCCGCGCGCGTCCGGCGATCGGCTCGAGCGAGCGCCGGCTCCAGGCCAGGATCAGCGGCGCCTGCGCCAGGCGCCTGCGCTCGACCGGGCGCTGCCAGGCGCCGTGGCGGCCGGGGCGGTTGGCGGCGGCGATCGAGTCGAGGAAGATCGCCCCCGCGCGGGGCCACAGCAGCGCGGCGACGATCGAGCAGTAGATCACCGCCCGCGGCTCGTGCTCGGCGATCCCGCGCAGCGCCGCCCCCCG
The DNA here is from genome assembly GCA_027315255.1 of Solirubrobacterales bacterium. Classification (GTDB taxonomy): domain Bacteria; phylum Actinomycetota; class Thermoleophilia; order Solirubrobacterales; family Solirubrobacteraceae; genus Palsa-465. The sequence continues at coordinate 3,383 of DAHUYL010000152.1, forward strand.
GGCGAGTCGCGCCTGCGTGTAGTCGGTCAGCGCGAACGTCCGAACCCTGGGAACCGGGCCGGTGTGAACGCTGCGGACGACCGCGCCGGCGCGCCGCAGGCTCGCCTCGAGCTCGTCGGTGCCCGATCGCCAGCCGCTTGTCGAGTCGATCCGGACGAGCAGGACGTCTGCCCGGCTCATCGCGCGCCGCGGGACCGCAGCCGCCGGTGGACCGGCAGGGCGCTCACGCGTGCCGTCCGACGCGCTGGCGGCGGGCGCCGTTCATCTCCATCAGGTTGGTGCGGAATCCCGGCGTGCGCACGAGCTTGATCGGCTCGAGCGGGGAGGTGTGATCGACGTAGAAGCGGGCGCCGTCGCGTTCCTCGATGGCCGTCACCGCCGATGCCTGACGGCGCCACGCGAGCGCGGCGATGATCGGGCCTCCGGCGACGATCGCCGGCACCTGCGGAAACACGAACCCGACCGCACCGGCGCCGATCGCGAGCACGATCAGCGACCACAGCCGGTTCAGCACGGTTCGCGCCGGGTGCAGCTCGGGCAGGCTCATCTGGGTGCGAGCGCTCGCGAGCAGCGCTGCGATCGGCGGCGAGGTCGTCGCCCGGCGCCCGAGCCACAGTCCGACGAGCGCGGTCAGGACCCACCACCCCGCCGCGATCGGGACCACGAGGTCGTTCCCGATGCCGTTCGCGCCGGCGACCGTCAGCACCCCGAGCAGGGTTGCCGCCGCCGCGCTGATCAGGACGGTCGTGCGCAGAAACTCGGCGAAGCGCATGGCGGCCTCCTCGGAGCGGATCAGTCGGCGGCGAGCGCCGCGAGCAGCTCCTGCATCCCGTTCGTGCCGTCGACGACCAGGTCGGCCTCCTCTTCGATCGCCTCCGGGCCGTCCTCCGAGCGCACGCCGACGCAGACGGCGTGCTGCAACGTTCCCGCTGCGGCCAGCGAACGCAGCGCCCGGAACGCATCCAGGTCGGTCACGTCGTCGCCCGCATACAGCGCGGTCTCCGCGCCGACTCGTCGCAGCAGCGCCGACACGCCCGCGCCCTTGTCGATCTGCACCGGCGGTCGTGCCTCCATCACCTTGCGCCCCCAGTGGACCTCGAGCCCGTTCGTCTCGGCTTGCCGAGCGAGCGCGTCGACGGCGGCCTTGGCCGCCTCCTCGTCGAGCGCGCCACGCCAGTGGAACGCGACGATCGGGCCCTTGTCCTCGACTCGCACGCGTCGCCGCCGCAGCTCGGGGGTGTCGGCGTCGCGACGGAACTGCTCGATCCGAGCGGTCCATTCGCGCAGTCCGGGATCGAGCACGGCTTCGGTCCAGCCCGACTGCAAGAGCTCCGCGCCATGGCTGCCGAGGTACGTGATCGAGCCGATCGAGACCATCGCGCGTGCCTCCGAGGCGCGGCGGCCGCTGACGCAGGCGAGCAGCCCGTACCGGCGCGAGATCGCGATCAGCAGCTGGCGGGTCGGCTCGGGCACGCCCGCGTCGGCGGCGTTGTCGACGATCGGGGACAGGGTTCCGTCGATGTCGAACAGCACGGCGGCCCGCGCCGGGTTGGACCGCAGTGGCGCAAGCGCGTCTAGCAGGAGCGCTGAGGTCACGCTCCCAGTATGTCGCGTCGAGGGCGGCCTGGCCGACGGCGAGGAGATGCGCACGCCGCGCCCGTCGAGGGTTACGCTGCGGCCGATGCGTTTCTCGGCCCTGCGTTCGTTTGCCGCCGACCCTCTGCTCGCCACCGCGTCGATGACCGAGGACCAGCGGTCGCACCCGGTCGTGGCCGCGATCCTGCGCCGCCGCGACGAGGGCTCGCGACCCGGCCGGCGCAGCGACGGCCGCCGGATCGCGCTCGTGATCGAGGGTGGCGGGATGCGCGGGGTCGTCTCGGCGGGAATGGCGGCCGCGATCGAGCAGCTGGGGTTGACCGCCGCCTTCGACGAGGTCCACGGTGCGTCCGCGGGCGCCTTCAACGGAGCCTTCCTGCTCGCGCGCCAGGCCTCGTACCTGACCGCGCTGTACCAGCACGGCTTCGGTAACCCGGCGTTCGTCAGCCTCAGGCGGGCGCTTGCCGGCCACCCGCTGTTCGACATGGACTACGTGGTCGACGAGGTGTGGCGGCGCCAGCGCCGGCTCGTGGTCGAGCGGATCCTCGAATGCGGGATCGAGCTGCACTGCACCGCCACCGACGTGCAGACCGCGGAGATCGTCGACCTGACCGACCTGCGCGACGGCGCGGAGATCCGCTGCGCGCTGCGCGCGTCCGCGCGGTTGCCCTGGCTGGCCGGACCGCCGGTCGCCTTCCGCGGGCGGCGGTGGCTCGACGCGACGATCGCCGAGGCGATTCCGATCCGCGTCGCACTCACGACCGCCACCGACCTGCTGGTGCTGCAGACCCGCCCGCACGGCGTCCGCCACACGCCGCTTCACGGGATCGTGGCGAAGCTCACCGATCGCTACCTGCACCGGCTCAACCCCGCGCTCGTCGAGCTCGTCCGCACGCGTTCGGAGCGCTACGACCGCCTCAGCGAGCGGCTCGCGGCGCTGGCCGTCGACCCGGTCGCGAAGCCCGCCGTGTGCGTGATCCGCCCGCCCGCCGGGTCGCTGATGATCAGCCAGACCGAGAACCGCCAGCATGCGCTGGCGGTCGCGGGCAGCCACGGGCTGCGAGCCGCCTGGATGGCGCTCGCCGGCGAGGATCCCGAGCTGCTGGCGACGCCGATCGCCTACCCGCGCCCATTGCCGGTCGCCGCCCGGTCCGCTCCCCGGGAACAGCGCCCGATCGTGCACGAGACTCTGTAACGAGTGTCACACGGAGGGGTATCTCGGGCGTGCCGCCGTTCAGTCGACAAGGCTCGCTGAAGCGCCGAGTCAAGGACGCGGCGCGCAACGCACCGCAGCGCGGACGCGAGCTGCGCAACGCCGCTGCCCAGCTCGACCTTCCGTGGGCGCGCTCGGCGCCGGCCAGGTTCGTGCGCGAGCGGTTCATGCAGTTCGCCCTGAACCCGATCATGGGCTACTACGCAGCGCGCCGCGCGACCGGTCGCGAGAAGCAGGCGGCGCTGAAGCCACCGGTGATCCTGGTCGCCAACCACGCCAGCCACATGGACACGCCCGTGATCCTGTCTGCGCTCCCGCGGCGGCTGCGCAAGCGCACGGCCGTCGTCGCCGCCGCCGACTACTTCTACCGCAACCGTGTGGTCGCCTCGCTCGTGTCGCTGTTCTTCAACACGGTCCCGATCGAGCGCCGCGGTGGCACCGGGATCGGCGAGAAGGACCCGACCCACCTCGACAAGCTGCTCGACCAGGGCTGGAACCTGCTGCTGTACCCGGAGGGCACGCGCTCGCGCAGCGGCGGCCTCGGCCGCGTCCGCCGCGGCGCCGCCGTGCTCGCCTCGTCTCACAACCTCTCGATCATCCCGATCCGCGTCACCGGCACCGCCGACGCGATGCCGCCGGGGCAGCGCTGGCCGCGGCGGCTGCACGGCCGGCTCGTCTCGCGCCGGCACCGGATCGAGGTCTCGTTCGGCGAGCCGATCCTTCCGAACGGCGATACCACCGCGCTGATCCAGCGGGTGCAGACCTTCTTCGAGAACGGTGACGGCCCGTCGGCGTCGCCCTACCGGCGGCTGAACTCGAGGCCGAAGGTCGGCGCGCCGCACGACGGCTGAGATAGCCGCGCGCCCCGCCGGCGGGTTACCACGTGATCGTCTGACCCGGTTCGACGAGCCGCAGGCGATCGCTGACGGAGTTGCCGGCGAACGCGGCTCGCAGCTGTTCGGCGCCCTGTGTGAAGTGCGTCCACCCCTCGTAGTGGACCGGTACGGCGGTCGCCGCGCCGAGGATGATCGCCGCCTCGGCGGCGCGATCGCTCGACAGCGTGAGGTACGCCCGATCGAAGCGCTGCGGGATCTGCACGGCGCCGGCGAACAGGACCGCGGTCTCGATCTCCCCGGTCCGCCTCCGGATCGCGCGGACCACGTCGAGCGATGCGTTGTCGCCGGATATGTAGATGCGCTCGTGACCCTGAGCGCTCAGCACGAATCCGATCACGGGGCCGGTGACGTGATCGCTTCCGTCGGGCCCGTGCAGTGCAGGCACCGCCGTGACCGTCACCGCGGGCCCGCCGCTCGCCGGCGTCACCTCGACCGAGGACCACGGCAAGAGGCCGGTGGCATTCCCGCCCAGGCGCTCGGCGCCGTCGAGCGTCGTCAGTACCCGTCCGGCGCGTGGCAGGAACTCGCGTCCGGCCGGGTCGAGGTTGTCGCTGTGGTGATCGTGGGAGAGAAGCACGACGTCGACGCGCCCGAGCGCGTCAGCGTCGAGAGGCGGGGCGGAGGTCTTGACCAGCCCGCCGGCGTACTCGCCCGGGGCCGACAGGGCGGGGTCGGTGAGCCACCGCAGGTCCGCGTACTCGATCAGAGCCGTCGGCCCGCCGATCAGTGTCAGCTGCGTCATCGTCATCACCTCACGTCAGGTCTCGTCGTCCTCGTCGTCCTCGTCGACCCAGTCGACGGTCCGCGCGACGGCCTTGCGCCACTTGCGGTAGCCGCGCTCGCGCACCGCCGACTCCATGTTCGGCCGCCACTGCGCGGCCATGTGCCAGTTGGCGCGCAGCGCATCGGTGTCGGGCCAGAAGCCGACCGCCAGGCCGGCGGCGTAGGCCGCCCCGAGCGAGACCGTCTCGGCCACGTTCGGACGCACGATCGGGAGGTCGAGGACGTCGGCCTGGAACTGCATCAGCAGGTTGTTGGCGGTCATGCCGCCGTCGACCCGGAGCATGCTGAGCTCGAGCCCGGCGTCGGCCCGCATCGCGTCGACGACCTCGCGCGTCTGCCATGCGGTCGCCTCGAGCACGGCCCGGGCGAGGTGGCCCTTGGTGATGTAGCTGGTGAGCCCGGCGATGACGCCGCGCGCGTCGCCGCGCCAGTGCGGGGCGAACAGCCCGGAGAAGGCGGGCACGAAGTAGCAGCCGCCGTTGTCCTCGACGGTTCGCGCCAGCGACTCGATCTCCGGGGCCGAGGCGATCAGCGTGAGGTTGTCGCGGAACCACTGCACGAGCGCGCCGGTGACCGCGATCGAGCCCTCGAGCGCGTAACTCGGCTGCTCCTCGCCGACCCGGCAGCACAACGTCGTCAGCAGCCCGCTGCTGGAGATCACGGGCCGGTCCCCCGTGTTGAGCAGGAGGAAGCTGCCCGTGCCGTACGTGCACTTGGCCTCGCCGGCGCTGAAGCACGTCTGGCCGAACAGCGCGGCCTGCTGGTCGCCCAGCGCGGCGGCGACCGGCACGCCGGCGAGCTTGCCGCCGGCCTCGCCGTAGACCTCGACCGACGGCCGGATCTCGGGCAGCATCGCCCGCGGCACGCCGAGGGCGTCCAGGAGCTCGCCGTCCCAATCGAGCGTGTGGAGGTTCATCAGCAGCGTGCGGCTGGCGTTCGTGACGTCGGTCAGGTGCCGGCCGGTGAGGCGCCAGATCAGCCACGAGTCCATCGTTCCGAACAGGACCTCGCCGCGCTCCGCACGCTTTTGCAGGCCGGAGATCGAGTGGAGGATCCAGCGCAGCTTGGGCCCCGAGAAGTAGGTCGCGACCGGCAGCCCCGAGCGCTCCCGGAAGAACTCGTGACCGTACTCGCCCACCAGCTCCCGGACGATCGGCTCGGTCCGCGTGTCCTGCCAGTTGATCGCGTTGTGGAGCGGCCGTCCGGTGGCGCGATCCCAGACGATCGTCGTCTCACGCTGGTTGGCGATGCCGAGCGCGACCACGTCGCTCGCCTCCAGCCGGGCATCGTTCAGCGAGCGGGCCACGACCTCCTCGACGTTTCGCCAGATCCGCTCCGGATCGTGCTCGACCCAGCCGGGTCGCACGTAGATGTGGGGGTGCTCCTTCTGGGCGACCGAGACGAGCCGAGCGAAGCGGTCGAACACGAGACAGCGCGACGACGCGGTGCCCTGGTCGATCGCGGCGACGTATCGCTCTCTCAACGCCATCCGTTCACCCCCAGGGGATCGCTCCGAGCTCGCGCGAGACAGCGGCTGCGGCCTCCCGTACGTACGCGACCAGCTCGCCGCGTGGCTGGCGTGCCACCAGCAGCCGGTCCGGAGGACCGAAGATGCCCATCGCCCCGCTCGTCATCCCGCTGCGGTCCTTGATCGGGGCGGCAATCGAGACCTGCGACGGTGTCAGCTCGCCGATGTCGCTGGCCCACCCCCGTTCGCGGATCCGCCCCAACTCGAGCTCGAGCCGGTCCCGATCGCAGATCGTCGCGCCCGTGAACGCATCGAGCCCCGCGGCCTCCAGCTGGTCGAGCACGTACGGATGGTACGCCAGCAACACCTTCCCCAGGGCGGTTGCGTGGGCAGGCAGGAGCGACCCGACATCGAGCGTCTGGAGGCTGTCGTCGGGGCGGAAGACGTGGTGGACGATCAGCACCTGGCCCTCGTGCAGCGTCCCGATCCTGACCGCCTCGTGGCTGCGGGCAGCGAGCGAGTCCGACCAGTTCAGCGCCCGGGTGCGGAGCTCGTTGCCGTCGAGGTAGCTCGACCCCATGTGCAGCATCGCCGCTCCCAGCTGATACTTGCCCGTCTCGGGATCCTGCTCGACGAATCCGACGTGCTGGAGGGTTCGGAGCAGGCCGTGCACCGTCCCCTTGGGCAGGCCGAGCTCGCCGGCGAGGTCGACGACCCCCACGCGACGCGAGCGACCGGACAGCAGCTTCAGGATCGCCGCTGCCCGCTCGACCGACTGGATCCTGCCTGGCATTGGCGCGAACTCTACGGCGGGCTAGCGGCGGGTACGACAATGCCGACGACAATACTGAAATGACAAACCGCGTTTGACATTGTCGTACTAGAGGCTAGGATCACGAAGTCCACCTCAACCGATCAAGAGGGAGAGAGCCTTGAGCATCATTGGGGCAGAAGTAATCGGGACAGCGCTGCTGATCCTGCTCGGCGACGGGGTCGTCGCCGCAGTCGTTCTCGCCAAGTCCAAGGCCAACGCCTCGGGCTGGATCGTCATCACCTTCGGGTGGGGCATGGCCGTGATGGTCGCCGTCTATGCGGTCGGGCGCTTCGACGGCGCCCACCTCAACCCGGCGGTGACGCTGGGCGTCTGGATCAACGGCGGGATCACCGGCGCCCAGGCGTGGAAGTACTTCGTCGGGGAGATGCTGGGCGCGATGCTCGGCGCCTGCCTCGTCGTGGCCGCCTACTGGCTGCAGTTCAAGGCGACCGAGGACAAGGACGGGAAGCTGGCCGTGTTCTGCACGGCGCCGGCCGAGCGCAACTACCTCTGGAACTTCATCACCGAGGTGATCGGCACGTTCGTGCTGGTGTTCGGCGTGCTGACCATGCTTGATGCGCACAACACGCTCGGCCCGCTCGCCGCGCTGATCGTCGGTCTGCTCGTGTTCGCGATCGGCCTGTCGCTCGGCGGCCCGACCGGATACGCGATCAACCCGGCGCGTGACCTGGGGCCGCGGATCGTCCACGCGATCCTGCCGATTCCGGACAAGCGCGACTCGGACTGGTCCTACGCCTGGGTGCCGGTGCTGGGGCCGCTGGTCGGCGGCGCGATCGCCTCGGGCGCCTTCCAGCTGTTCTTCCCGATCGTCCACGGTGTGAGATGAAGAAGCTGATCAACACACCCGACGGCGTTGTCCAGGACGAGCTGCACGGCTTCCAGGCCGCCCACGGCGACCGCGTCAGGGTCTCGTTCGACCCCGCGATGATCGTCCGGATCGACGCCCCGGTGAAGGGCAAGGTCGGGATCATCTCGGGCGGTGGCTCGGGCCACGAGCCGATGCACGGCGGCTTCGTCGGTCCGGGGATGCTGGACGCGGCGTGTCCGGGGGAGGTGTTCACCTCGCCCACGCCCGACCAGATGGCTGAGGCGACGAAGGCCGTCGACGGCGGCGCGGGCGTGATTCACGTCGTCAAGAACTACACGGGCGACGTGATGAACTTCGACATGGCCGCGGAGCTCGGGAAGGGCGAAGGGATCGAGGTCGAGACGATCCTGACCAACGACGACGTCGCCGTCGAGGACTCGCTGTACACGGCGGGCCGCCGCGGCGTCGGCGTCACGGTGCTGGTCGAGAAGATCTGTGGCGGCGCGGCGGAGGATCGCCGCTCGCTGCAGCAGGTCGCCGAGCTCGGGCGGCGGGTCAATGCCAACGGCCGTTCGATGGGCATGGCGCTGACGCCGTGCATCACGCCGGCGTCGGGCAACCCGAGCTTCGAGCTCGCCGACGACGAGGTCGAGATCGGGATCGGCATCCATGGCGAGCCGGGGCGGTTCCGCGAGAAGGTCGGACCCGCCTCCCAGGTCGCCGAGCGGCTGATGACCCCGATCCTGGAGGACCTGCCGTTCAGCTCGGGCGATCGCGTGCTCGCGTTCGTCAACGGGATGGGCGGCACGCCGCTGATCGAGCTGTACGTGGTCTACGCCGAGGTGGCGAAGATCGCGCAGCAGCACGGCCTGAGGATCGAGCGCAACCTGATCGGGAGCTACATCACCTCGCTGGAGATGCAGGGCTGCTCGATCACGCTGCTGAAGCTGGACGAGGAGATGACCCGCTACTGGGACGCTCCGGTGAACACGCCCGGGTTGCGCTGGAAGGCGTAGCACGGTGTCGATCTCCCGCGACGACGTCCTGCGCTGGATGGAGCTGTTCGCAGCCGCCGTGGCTGAGCACCGCGCTGAGCTGGTGGCGCTCGACACGGCGATCGGCGACGGCGACCACGGAACGAACATGGACCGTGGGATGCGCAAGGCGCTCGAGCGGCTCGGAGCATCCGAGCAGGCAGATGCCGGCGCGGCCCTGAAGACGGTCGCGATGGCGTTGATCTCGAGCGTCGGTGGAGCGGCTGGCCCGCTTTACGGGACCTTGTTCCTGCAGATGGGCTCGGCGCTGGCGGGCAACCCGGAGATCGAGCTCGCCGACTACGCGCAGGCATGGCGCAAGGGCCTCGAGGGCGTACAGGCTCGCGGGAAGGCGCAGCCCGGCGACAAGACGATGGTGGACGCGCTGATCCCGGGCGTCGAGGCGCTCGAGCGGGCGTCCGACCTCTCCGACGGCCTGCGCGCAGCGGCGCAGGCCGCGGAGACGGGAATGAAGGCGACGATCCCGCTGGTCGCCCGCAAGGGGCGGGCCAGCTACCTCGGCGAGCGCAGCCGGGATCACCAGGATCCCGGGGCGACCTCGACCTACTACCTGTTCGAGGCCGCCGCGGCGGCACTCGCGGGCTGAACCGAAACGAGAAGGAGAGACGATGGCCAAGTACGCAATCGCCCTCGACCAGGGCACCACCAGCTCGCGCGCGATGGTCTTCGACCACGGCGGCGGCGTGGTGGCGGTCTCGCAGAAGGAGCACGAGCAGATCTACCCGCAGCCGGGCTGGGTGGAGCACGATCCGATGGAGATCTGGGCACGCTGCCAGGAGGTGCTCGACGAGGCGATGGCGAAGGCCGGCGCGGGCGCCGACGACATCGCCGCGCTCGGGATCACGAACCAGCGCGAGACGACGCTGGTGTGGGACCGCCGCACGGGCGAGCCGGTCCACAACGCGATCGTCTGGCAGGACACCCGCACCGACAAGCTCGTCGACGAGCTGTCGGCCAGCGGCGGGCAGGATCGCTTCCGTCACCAGGTCGGGCTGCCGCTGGCGACCTACTTCTCCGCGCCGAAGGCCCGCTGGATCCTCGACAACGTGCCCGGGACGCGCGAGCGCGCGGAGGCTGGCGAGCTCGCATTCGGCAACATCGACACCTGGCTGATCTGGAACCTGACCGGCGGGACCGACGGCGGCATCCACATCACCGACGTGTCGAACGCAAGCCGGACGATGCTGATGGACCTCGACACGCTGGCGTGGGATCACTCGATCGCCGGCACGATCGGCGTGCCGCTGTCGATGCTGCCGCAGATCCGCGCGTCGAGCGAGATCTACGGCGAGGTCAGCTCAGGCGCGCTCAAGGGGGTGAAGATCGCCGGCGACCTGGGCGACCAGCAGGCGGCGACGTTCGGGCAGGCTTGCTTCGACGCGGGCGACGCGAAGAACACCTACGGCACCGGCAACTTCATGCTGCTGAACACGGGCACCGAGCTCGTTCACTCCAAGTCGGGCCTGCTGACGACGGTCGGCTACAAGATCGGCGACCGTCCTCAGGTCTACTGCCTCGAGGGGTCGATCGCGATCACCGGCGCGCTCGTCCAGTGGCTGCGCGACAACCTGAAGATGATCAAGGCCGCGCCCGAGGTCGAGGAGCTCGCCAAGTCGGTCGAGGACAATGGCGGTCTGTACATCGTGCCGGCGTTCTCGGGGCTGTTCGCGCCGTACTGGAAGTCGAGCGCCCGCGGCGTGTTCGCGGGGCTGACCCGGTACGTCAACGCCGGCCACATCGCCCGCGCAACGCTCGAGGCGACCGCCTTCCAGACGCGCGAGGTGATGGACGCGATGCGGACCGACTCGGGCGTCGAGCTGACCGAGCTGAAGGTCGACGGCGGGATGGTCCACAACGACCTGCTGATGCAGTTCCAGGCCGACATCCTCGGGGTGCCGGTGATCCGCCCGGTCGTCGCGGAGACGACGGCGCTCGGCGCCGCCTACGCCGCCGGGATCGCGACCGGATTCTGGAATGGCGAGCAGGACGTCCGTGACAACTGGGCCGAGGGCAAGCGCTGGGAGCCGGACATGGACGGAGGCAAGCGCGACGCCTACTACAAGGAATGGAAGAAGGCGGTCACGCGCACGTTCGACTGGGTCGAATGACCGATCGCTTGGCACAGGGAAGGCGGCTCCCCGGCCGCCTTCCCTGGTGAGCTCGGCCCGACGGTAGGCTGAAAGCAATGGTCACACTCAGCACAGACGTCCTCGTGATCGGCGGCGGGGCGACCGGCGCCGGGGTCGCGTGGGACGCGGCGCTGCGCGGGCTCGACGTCGTGCTGGTCGAGCGCCGCGACCTCGCCGAGGGAACGAGCGGGCGCTTCCACGGGCTGCTGCACTCGGGCGGCCGCTACGCCGTCAAGGATCCGCACGCCGCGCGGGAGTGCGTCGCCGAGAACCGGATCCTGCGCCGCGTCGCCGCCGACTGCATCGAGGACACCGGCGGGATGTTCGTCGCCACCCCGTGGGACGAGGCGGCCTTCGCCGACCGGTTCGTGCAGGGGTGTGCGGACGTGGGCGTCGACTGCGAGGAGATCGCGGTCCGCGAGGCGCTGTCCGACGAGCCGCGGCTGAACCCGCGGATCTCGCGCGCGTTCCGGGTCCCGGACGCGAGCATCGACGTGTGGAAGACCGTCTGGGCGCTCGCTCGCGGCGCCCGGCAGCACGGAGCTCGCGTTCTTCCCTACCACGAGGTCGTCTCGGTGAACCGCGACGGGGACGCCGTCACGGGCGCCCGCGTCCGCGACCCTCGCAGTGGCGAGGAGATCGAGATCGAGGCGCGGGTGACGGTCAACGCGACCGGCGCCTGGGCCGGCCGGATCGCGGCGCTCGCCGGGATCGAGGGCGTGAACGTGCTCCCGGGCCGGGGGATCATGATCGCGATGAACCATCGGCTCGTGAACACGGTCGTCAACCGCTGCCAGATGCCTACCGACGGCGACGTGATCGTCCCGATCCGGACCGTGTCGGTGATCGGCACGACCGACCGGCTGACCGACGACCCCGACGATCACACGGTGCTCGAGGAGGAGGTCGAGCAGATGCTCGACGACGGCGAGAAGCTCGTGCCGGGCTTTCGCCGTGCGCGGGCGCTGCGCGTGTGGACGGGCGTGCGGCCGCTGTTCGAGGACGCCAAGCAGGCGCCGTCCGACACCCGCGACGTCACCCGCGCCCACGCCGTGCTCGACCACAAGGCCCGTGACGGCGTGCGCGGGCTCGTCACGATCACCGGCGGCAAGCTCACGACCTTCCGCCTGATGGCACAGGAGACGGTCGACGCGGTCTGCGCTCAGCTCGGTCTGCAGCGAGCGTGCCGGACTTCAGTCGAGCCGCTTCCGGGCTCGGAGACGGGCCGGCACTACCACCTCGGCGAGCGGCTCGCGCGCAAGGAGGCGGCGCTTGCAGGCGAGCAGATGGTGTGCGAGTGCGAGCTGGTCTCGCGCGCCAAGCTCGAGCAGGCGATCGACCGGTTTCCCGCGGCCAGCATCGACGACATCCGCCGCCGGCTGCGGCTCGGGATGGGTCCGTGCCAGGGCGGCTTCTGCATCTACCGCACGACCGGGATCATGCACGCGCGGGACGGTCTGGCCGCCGAGCAGGCGAACGGCGTGCTGCTCGACTTCCTGCAGGAACGCTGGAAGGGCTCGTGGCCGATCCTGTACGGCGACCAGCTGCGCCAGGCGCGGCTCGACGACTGGATCTTCCAGGGCGTGCTCGACGTGGAGCACCTGCCGCGATGAATCGCGAGCTCCACTACGACGCGGTCGTGATCGGCGCCGGGGTGGCTGGCCTGGTGGCCGCGACACGGCTGGCGCAGGGGGGCGCCCGCGTGTGCGTGCTCGCGCGGGGGGTGGGGTCGACGCACCTCGCGCCGGGAACCGTCGACGTCCTCGGCTACGCCCCCGACGCGGTGCGCGAGCCCGGTCCGGCGCTCGAGCAGCTGGCCGCGTCCCAACCCGGCCATCCATATGCGCTGGTCGGCGCCGGGGTCGTCGCCGACGCACTCGACTGGTTCGTCGCGACCGTGCAGGCCGGCCCGCTGCCGGGCTACGGATACGTGGGCGGCGGGCTCGAGCTGGGCGGCCGCTACCCGTCGGCGCTCGGCGCGCTGCGACCCTCGGCGCTGGTTCCGGTGACGATGGCCGCCGGCGAGGCGCAGCAGCTCGGGCGCCTGTGCATCGTCGGGACACCGGCGCTGCGCGACTTCCACCCGAGCCTGTGCGCAGCGAACCTCGCCGCCGCCGGGATCGACGCGCGCGCCGTGCCGGTCGAGCTCGAGCTCGACCGCGCCGACGCGAACACGCTCGGTGTGGCCCGCCGGTTCGACGATCCCGGCTGGCGCGCGCGCTTCTGCGCGCGACTGGCGCCGCTGCTCGGCGGCGAGGACCATGTCGGGCTGCCGGCGATGCTCGGGCTGCGAGACCCGTTCGGCGCCCTCGCCGACGTCGAGCAGCGGCTCGGGCGGCGCGTGTTCGAGATCCCGACGCTGCCGCCGTCGGTGCCCGGGATGCGGCTGTACGAGATCCTCAGCTCCGCGCTGCGCGCCGCCGGCGGCCGGCTCGTGCTCGGCGCCGAGGTCGTGTCCGGACGTTGGTCCGGGGGCCGCGTCGAAGCCGTCGTGACCCGCGCCGCCGGGCACGACCGCGTCTATGCGGCGCCGTGGTTCGTGCTCGCGAGCGGCGGATTCGCGTCCGGGGCGATCGAGCTCGACTCCCACTGGACCGCACGCGAGCGGATCCTCGGGCTGCCGCTTCGAGGGGTGCCGCCGGCGGGCGAGCCGCGGTTCGTGCCGGAGTACGCGTCCGAGCAGCCGCTCGCGCGCGCCGGCGTCGCGGTCGGCGGCGACCTCCGCGCCGAGGGGGCCGACAACGTGCTCGTGTGCGGCGCGGCGCTCCCGGGGGCCGCACCGTGGCGCGAGCACTCGGGCGAGGGGATCGCGCTCGCGAGCGCCTTCCGGGTCGCCCAGGTGGTCGGGGAACTGGCCGGTTCGCCGGCGGAGGCGACGGCATGACCGACCTGCTCGAGCTGGCCGAGCACGAGTCGCCGCGCGGCTCGCTCGACCACTGCGTCAAGTGCACGATCTGCGAGACCGCCTGCCCGGTCTCGAACGTCACGCCGCTGTTCCCGGGGCCGAAGTACGCCGGGCCGCAGGCCGAGCGCTACCGCGTCGGCGGCGAGCCGTCGGTCGACGCGTCGGTCGACTACTGCTCGGGGTGCGGGATCTGCACCCAGGTGTGCCCTCAGGGGGTCAAGATCGCCGAGCTGAACGCCCGGGCCCGGGATGCGCTCAAGCGTGACCGGGGCGTTCCGGTGCGCGACCGGATCATCACGCGCCCGACGGCGCTCGGCCGCCTGGGGACGCCGGCGGCGGGCCTCGCGAACTTCGCTCTCGGTCTGCGTCCCGCGCGGATCGCCGCCGAGAAGCTGCTCGGCGTCCACCGCGACGCGCCGATGCCGCGGTTCGCGGGGCGGCGGTTCTCCCGCTGGGCCCGCGGCCGAACCAGTCCCGCGACCGGCCGCCGGGCGGTCTACTTCCACGGCTGCGGTACCGAGTACTACGAGCCCGAGACCGGCGAGCAGGTGGTGGCCGTGCTCGAGCATAACGGCTTCGAGGTGGTCGTCCCGTCCCAGGACTGCTGCGGGCTCCCGCTCCAGTCGAGCGGCCTGTTCGACGACGCCCGCCGCACCGTGCTACGGCTCGCGCGGGCGCTCGACGGCGCGCTCGGCGGCGATCCCGACACGGTGATCGTCGGCAACGCGACCAGCTGCACGTTGATGCTCAAGCGCGAGGCGCGCGAGATCCTCGGGCTCGAGGACGACCCCGTCCTGAAGCGGGTGTCAGAGCGGGTCTACGACATCTGCGAGCTGCTGCTCGAGCTGCACGACCGCGGCGAGCTGCGCACCGACTTCCAACCGGTTCACGAGACCGTCGCCTACCACGCCCCCTGCCAGCAGCAGGGCCACTTCATCGGCAAGCCGGCGCTCGAGTTGCTCGCGCTCGTGCCCGGGCTCGAGGTCCGCGAGCTGACGGCTCGCTGCTGCGGGATCGCCGGCACCTACGGGCTGAAGGCCGAGAAGTACGAGATCGCGATGGCCGTCGGCCGCGAGCTGTTCGGCCAGATCGAGGGCTCCGGTGCCGGCTCGGTCGCGTGCGACTCGGAGACCTGCCGCTGGCAGATCACGCACGGCACCGGCCGCCCGTCGGCGCACCCGATCGAGTACCTGCACCGGGCCTACGGGCTCTGAGTCCCCGGGGTGGGCGGTGGGCGCTAAGGGCTCACGACGGAATACCGCCGTCTTTGACGGCGGACGGCGTCTGGCCGCACCTGGCGCCACCCGCCCGCCCTCACGTACCACCAGTACGATCGTGAGGGCAGGCGGGCGGCGCCAGCCACGCCCAGCCACTCGTCAGACCCTGCCACTAATTCTGTCGTGACTCCTAACGACCTCAACGTGTCACACCCCCCTCTGACGGGAGGGGGTTGACACGTTCGGGTCGTGTGAGCGCCCCAATGTGTCAACCCCGCTCGGGATCGAGGGGGGTTGACACGTTGAGGTCGTCCGTCGGCGTGGACTGACCCGCGATGGTCGGGATCGTCGTCGTGTCCCATTCGGAGGCGCTCGCCGCCGGAGTGGTCGCGCTCGCCCGCGCGATGGCCTCGCCCGAGCTGGCGCTCGAGCCCGCCGGCGGGATCGAGGACACCGACTCCACCCACCCCGTGCTCGGCACCGATGCCGAGCGCGTGCGCGCCGCGATCGAGCGCGCCATGTCCCCCGACGGCGTGCTCGTGCTGATGGACCTCGGCAGCGCGCTGATGAGCGCCGAGCTCGCCACGGAGCTGCTCGGCGAGGCCGCCGGCCCGGTCCGGCTGAGCGCGGCGCCCCTGGTCGAGGGCGCCGTCGCCGCCGCGGTCGCCGCCAGCGGCGGCGCGACCCTCG
>DAHUYL010000203.1 GCA_027315255.1 Solirubrobacterales bacterium
ACCGCAGGCCACGCGCCTCCAGCTCCGGGCCCAGCTCGGCCCAGGCGCCCGACAGCTTGAACAGCGGGTGCCAGGAGGAGAACGTGTCGTGGACGAAGCCCGGCTCGGTCAGCTCCGCGCTTGCGACCGCGCCGCCCGCCACCGGGTTTCGCTCCAGGACCGTGACGCTCAGGCCGGCCCGCGCGAGGTACGCCGCCGCCACCAGGCCGTTGTGCCCGGAGCCGACCACGACGACGTCGAACGTCTCAGCCACGGCTCAGCCGGGCTGCTGCCAGGAGCGCTCGACGCCCTTGATCAGCCCGACGATCGCGAGGTTCATCGGCGTCCGGACACCGTGCTCGGCGCCGAACCGGGCGATCCCGCCGTTCATCGCGTCGACCTCGGTGGGCCGCCGCGCGAGCACGTCCTGGAGCATGCTGGCGCGGTGCTCGTAGGCGACCTTGGCGCCATGGTCGACGAGCGCGTCGGGATCGGAGTCGAGCGTGATCCCGAGCGCGTCCGCGACCGCGACGCCCTCGGCGACCAGCTGCGAGACGAGCGCGCGCAGCGCCGGCTGCTCGCAGACGCGGCCGTGGGTGAGGCCGGTCAGCGCGCCGACCGGGTTCGTCGCCGCGTTGAAGATCAACTTCGTCCACTGGGCGCCGCGCGCGTCGGCGAGCGCCTTGCAGCTCATCCCGCCGGCGGTGATCGCCTCGGCCAGGCGCGTCACCTCCTGCATCGATGCCGGGCACGGCTCGAACGGCCCGAGCCAGGTGTCGCCGCCCGTGTCCATGTTGACGACGCCGGGCTCGACCACGTGCCCGGCCGGGAAGGTGGTGCCGCGGATCACGCGCGGGACGTGCGCGGCGATCACCTCCTCGTTGCCGATCCCGTTCTGGACGGACGCGACGGCGCCGTCGGCGAACACGGGGGCCACGGCGGCGATCGCGGCCTCGGTGTACATCGACTTCGTCGCGACGATCCCGAACTCACATTCGGGGATCGACGCCGGATCCGTGGTCGCGCGCACGCGAGCGTGCAGATCGGCGTGCCCGGTGAGGCGCAGGCCGGAGCGGTTGATCGCCTCGACCTGCGCCTCGACGACGTCGTATGCCCATACCTCGACGCCGTCGACCTGGGCAAGGTGCGCGGCGAACAGGCTCCCGATCGCGCCGCAGCCGACGATGCAGACCCTCATGCGCTGACTCCTGCGGCGGCCGCCTGGGGGTGCGGCCGCCGCGACCCGAACGAGACCTCCTTCGCCTTGACCAGGCGGTGGACGGCCTGCGTCAGCGGCGCCGCGACACCGTGCAGCTCGGCCTGACGCACGAGCGCGCCGGCGATGAAGTCGATCTCCGTGGGGCGCTGCGCGAGCACGTCTTCGAGCATCGAGGGGAGGTGCGCGTAGTCGCTGTGGTCGGTCTCGCCGCGTGCGACGGCGAGCACGTTCATCTCCCACGGGTCCTCGTACAGCTCGATCCCGGCGCCGGCCGCGATCGTCTTGCCCTCGTCGATCAGGCCGCGGACGAGCGGTCCGAGCGCCGGCGCGGGGCCCTCCTGGGCGAACAGCGCCACGTGTGGCAGCCCCGTCAGCGCCGCGACGCCGTTGATCGCGCAGTTGAAGATCAGCTTCGACCACTGCGCCGGCAGCAGGTCCTCCATCGGCTCGGCGCGCAGTCCGGAGGAGACGATCAGCTGCGCGACCGCCTGCACCCGCGCGTAGGGAGTCGCGGTGCCCGCCCACGGGCCGAGCCACGTGGCCGTGTCGAGCTCGTATTCGACGTGCACGTCGGAATGGCGGTTGCCGCTCATGAACGTCACCGCCGAGATCAGCGGCCAGCCGCCGTGGCGGGCGACGACCTCCTCGGCGCCGAGCCCGTTCTGGATCGTCATCAGCGTCGCCTCCGCCGCCCGGCCGGCCAGCCGGGCGGCGGCGTGCTCGAGCTCGTTCGCCTTGACCGCGAACACGCCGAGGTCGAACGGCGGCAGCTCCGCCGGATCGGACGTCGCGTGCAGCCGGGCGAGCAGCTCGCTCTTGCCCGTCACGCGCAGCCCCTCGCGCTCGAGCGCGGCGGCGTGCTCGGGTCGCCGCGTCAGCACCCACACCTCGCACACGCCCGCCAGGTGAGCCGCCAGCAGGCTGCCGATCGTCCCGGCGCCGATCACGCATACCCGCTCCACTCACACTCCTCGGAAGTCGTCCGGGTAGCTGCCGAGCTTCTCGCAGCCGTCGGCGGTGATCAGGAAGTTGTCCTCGACCCGCAGGCCGCCGCCGCCGTCGAAGTAGACGCCCGGCTCGACCGCCAGCACCATCCCCTGCGCGAACGTGCCGGCGCCGGCGCGGTGCGGGACCGGCGGCTCGTGGGCGCGGGCGCCGACCCCGTGCGCGATCGGGTGCGACGGTTGCGGGTATCCGAGCCCGTCGATCCGGTCGCGGACGAGCACGTCGAGCTGCGCCATGCCGGCCCCTGGGCGCAGGTGCTCGACCGCCGCGCCGTAGACCCCGAGCAGCTCCTCGGTCAGCCGGTCGTATTCGGGCGTCAGCTCGCCGGGGCACGCGTTCTTGGTGAGGTCGCACCAGTAGCCGTCAGCGCACACCCAGATCTCGAACAGCGTCGGCTCGTGCTCCTGCACGGGAGCGTCGCTGGTGGCGGTGAACGTCCTGATCGTCGGGCCCGACCACACCAGCGTGAAGCCGCGCGCGTAGTCGACCTTCCCCTTGTAGCCGGTGCCGACCGCGTGCACGTAGCCCTCGTACATCGCTCCGACCTCGGCGCAGCTCATCCCCGGACGCAGCTGCGACGCGACGTGCTGCATCGCCTCCGCCGCGATCTCGCCGGCGAGCCGCATCCGCTCGATCTCCTGCGCGGTCTTGATCGCGCGTGCCCGTGCGAGCAGCGGCGAGCAGTCGACCACCTCGGCGCAGACGCCGGCGATCCGCTCGGGCCACGCGGTCGAGAACGTCGTCGGCTCACCCACCATCCGGTCAGAGCCCTGCGTTCCCTGGGTCAGCTCGAGACCGACCCGGCCCGTCAGGCCGCGCTCCGCCAGCACCTCGGCGCAGGCGTCGATCGCGCGGTACCACGGTGGGCGCGGGTCGTGCGGGTGATAGCCGTCGAACGTCCGCAGGTCGTCGGGCGCGACCCAGGCGCTGCGCGCCGCCTCCTCCAGCTGCGGCGCGAGCACGACCAGCACGGGCTCGCCCTTGGCCGGGAACACGACCGCGTCGTAGCCCTTCATGCACCAGTAGTCGGTCAGGTACAGGACGTTGTCGGGTGAACGCACGACGAGCGCGTCGAGCCCGGCGTCGGCGATCAGCTCGCGGACGCGATCGAGCTTGGCGCTGTCGCGGGGCCACGGCACGGCCTCACCAGCGCCTCAGCGGTGGCGCCGGCACCCCGTGCGCCTGCTCCCAGGAGATCACGGGGTTGCGCAGCACGCCGATCCGCTCGATCTCGGCCTCGATCACGTCGCCGGGCTTCAGGTACCAGCTCCGCGCATCGGAGCGGAATCCGGCCACGCCCGCGACCGTGCCGAGCGACAGCACGTCGCCGGCGCTGTAGCCGAGCGCCGAGTAGTGCGCGATCACCTCGGGCAGCGTCTGCGACATGTTCCCGCTGAGCGATTTCTGCCGCTGCTCGCCGTTGACCCGCAGCTGCATGTCGAGGCTGTACGGATCGGGGATCTCGTCCGGGGTGACGATCCACGGGCCCAGCGGGCAGAACGTGTCGATCGCCTTGCAGTACGAGAACACGCCCGAGCGCATCTCGCGGCGCTGGATGTCGCGCGCGGTGATGTCGTTGAAGATCAGGAAGCCGCCGATGTAGTCGTCGGCCTCCTCGGCGGAGAAGTGCTTGCCCGCGTGGCTGATCACGATCGCCAGCTCGAGCTCGTAGTCGAGCTCGTCGGTCAGATGCGACGGGTACACGACCGGGTCCTCGGGTCCGACGATCGCGTCGACGTTCTGGAAGAACACGATCCACGGTGCGATCTCGTGCGTCCAGCCGACGTTCTTGGACTCCTCCTCGTGCTCGCGGTAGTTGCCCGAGGTGTGGAAGAACTTCTTCGGGATGATCGGCGCCCGCAGCCGCACGTCGGCGAGCGCGATCCGCTCGCCGTTCGCGCCCGCCGCCACGGTTGCGGGATCCTCGCCCGAGGTGTACAGCTCGCGGATCGTGTCGAGCCCGGCCAGCTCGACCGCGTGCTCGCCGTCGAGCACCCCCGGGCGCGTGCGCCCGTCCGGATCGGTGAACGTGATCAGCTTCACCCCGCGTCCTCGCGGATGCGGGCGATCGCGAGTGCGTAGACGGTCGCGATCTTGACCAGCCCCTCGATCTCCAGGCTCTCGCCGTCCGGACCCGGCAGGCCGCTGGACGTCCCGTAGTTGACCGTCTCGATCCCGTAGCGGGTCAGCGCCGAGGCGTCGGAGAACCAGCGCGTCGTGTCGCGCTCGGGTGGCGCCCCGAACACGCGCGCGTGACCCGCGTCGATCGCTGCGATCAGCGGGTGGCGCTCGTCGATCTCGGCGCCCGGCGCGGTCACGAACACCTCGTACTCGATCCCGTAGTCGGGGTGGCGCTCGCGCAGCGCCCGCACGAGCGCCGCCAGCTCGCGCTTGGCGTCCTGCATCCGCATCGTCGGCGGCACGCGCACGTCGAGGAACAGGTCGGTCCGGTCGGGCGTGCGGCTCACCCGCCACGGGTGGCC
>DAHUYL010000195.1 GCA_027315255.1 Solirubrobacterales bacterium
GGGGACCGAGATCGTGTTCGCGCCGGCGCGGCCGGGTGATTTCGGCGGGAAGGTGGTCTCGAGCGAGCGGGCGCGGGTCGAGCTCTCCTGGACGGCGGGGACGCCGTTCGGCGAGGGGGTCAGGCGCTACGTGCAGTGGCGGGCCGAGCAGGGTCCCGAGCCCGGGACGCAGCGCGCCGCCTGACGCGCTCGATCCGAGACCGCGCACAGTCCAGGGGTCCCGGCGCTCGCCCCGCGCCGGGGCGCATGGGCTGGCCGGGAAAGTTCGCGCTGCGAGCGGGGTGGTGGCCATCTCGCCGCCTCGGCCAGACCTATAGTCGGGACCTCCGATGAGCGTCGCGCAGGCATCCCCCACCACCTCGCTGCCGCCCCACCATCTGGCCGCCGAGAAGTCGGTGCTGGGCGCGGTGCTGCTCGACGAGCGCCACCTGCACGCGCTGATCGTCGACGAGCAGCTGCGACCGGAGCACTTCTACCAGCCCCAGCACGCGGCGGTGTTCGCCGCGATGCTCGACCTCTACCACGCCGATCGGAAGATCGACCACCTGACGGTCGCCGAGCGGCTCGAGCAGAACAACCAGCTCGAGGAGCTCGGCGGCGCGGCTGTGATCGAGGAGCTGGCGGCGTGGGTGCCGGCCACGGGTCATGCCGCCGAGTACGGGCGGATCGTGCGCGAGCAGGCGCAGATGCGCGCGCTGCTCCAAGCGACGTACAAGATCCAGGCCGGCGTCCACAATCGCGAGGCCCCGCCGCGTGAGTTGCTCGAGGCGGCCGAACGGGCGATGCTCGAGGTTGCGCACGACGAGCGCCAGCGGACGATCAGGCCCATCTCCGAGGTGCTCGACGAGGAGACCGACCGGCTCCACTTCCGCTCCAACCAGAAGAGCGCCGTCACCGGCACGCCGTCCGGCTTCCGCGACCTCGACGACCTCACCGGCGGCTTTCAGCCGGGCAACCTGATCGTGCTCGCCGCGCGGCCGTCGATGGGCAAGTCGGCGCTGGTCGCCAACATCGCCGAGAACGCCGCGCTCTCGGGCCATCCGGTCGCGCTGTTCTCGCTGGAGATGTCCGAGTCCGAGCTCGCCCAGCGGTTCGTCGCCTCGCAGGCCCGGGTGAAGGGCGAGGAGCTGCGGCGCGGCCGGGTTCCGGAGCGGCAATGGCCGAAGATCCTCGACGCCTGCCAGAAGCTCTCGGGCTCGCGGCTGTTCGTCGACGACTCGAGCGACACCGGCGTGCTCGAGGTCCGAGCCAAGTCCCGGCGGCTGCACCACCAGTTGGAGGGAGGTCTCGGCCTGATCGTGATCGACTATCTCCAGCTGATGCGCCACGAGGGACGGATCGAGAGCCGCGTCGAGCAGGTCGGCCAGATCAGCCGCGGCCTCAAGAGCCTCGCCCGCGAGCTGCGCGTGCCCGTGATCGCGATCTCCCAGCTGAGCCGCAACGTCGAGCAGCGGGCCGGCGACAAGAAGCCGATCCTGTCCGATCTACGCGAATCTGGTCAGATCGAGCAGGACGCAGACCTGGTGATGTTCATCTACCGCGACGAGTACTACAACCGGGAGTCGACGCGGCTCGGCGAGGCCGACATCATCATCGCCAAGCACCGCAACGGGCCGGTCGGCGAGCTGATCCTCACCTTCCAGAAGGAATACCCGAAGTTCATGAACTACGCCGGACCGCAGTTCGAGGCATGAGTCCCTGTCCGCTCGGCATCTGCGACGGCTCGGGGTTCCTCTACGACGAGTCGACCAACACCGCCTACGACTGCCGTTGCCGGCCGCAGCTGAAGGCGCGCGCGAAGGCACGCGGCCTGTCGGCGGTGATCCCCGACCGCTACCGCGATGTCGCGTTCGACCGCTTCCCCGTGACCGAGATCGATCGGGAGATCGTGCGGGCCACGAAGCGATTCGTCGACCACATCGAGGAGCGACTGGATCAGGGTCGCGGCCTGTGGTTCATGGGACCCGTGGGCACCGGCAAGACGACGCTTGCGATGCTGGTGACGAAGGCGGCGCTCGACGCCGGCCGCTCCGCCGCGCGCTTCTCGCTACCCGGGCTCCTGCACCAGATCCGCAAGACATTCGACGCCGGCGGCTCGCACACCGACCTGCTCGAACGGCTCGTCGCCGTCGACCTGCTGCACATCGACGACATCGGTGCCGAGCAGACCACGCCGTGGGTGCTCGAGGAGCTCTACTCGATCGTCAACGCTCGCTACGAGGAGCGGCGCTCGATCGTGATCACGACCAACATCCTCGACCGCGGGACCCTGTGCGAGCAGATCACCGAGCGAACCGTCTCGCGACTCACCGAGATGTGTGACGAGCTGCCGCTGCTGGGCCACGATCACCGCTTGGACGTGCGGGTGGCCTGAGGAGCACCTGAGCAGTTGCGGCAGATGCCGACGGCGCTGTTTGGTGAGCGCCTCCAGGATCCGTCGCTTCGCCCGGACGGGGCGCAGCCGGTCGAGCTGCTCGTGCTCGGCTGTCCGATGCAACCTCCGCCGGTGGACCTCAGTTAGCGTGCGTCGCGCGCTGCGCCCGCTGCGTCACCGTCCGTTCCGGCTACTCGCCGGCGGGCAACTCGCCTCCAACATCGGCGACGCGCTCTACGCGGTCGCGCTGCCGTGGTACGTGCTGGCTGCGCACGGCGGCGCGCTGCTGCTCGGCTCTGTGCTCGCCATCTACGGCCTGGCCCGCACGGTCATGCTTGCGATCGGCGGTCATGCAAGCGACCGCTTCAAGCCGTGGACGGTGATGATGTCGGCCGATCTTGTTCGCGCCTGTGCGGTCGCCGGCCTCGCGTCAGCCTGCGCGCTCAGCGGCCCGCGGCTGGCGGTGCTCGCGCCAATCGCGGTCGTTCTCGGCGCCGGCGCGGGATTGTTCCTCCCTGGGTCCTTCTCGATCATCCCGTCGCTGTTGCCTGACGAGGACCTCAAGGCCGGAAACGCGCTCAGCTCGGCGATGACCCAGCTGTCGCTGCTCGTCGGGCCGGCGATCGGCGGTGGGATCGTGGCGCTGCTTGGACCGACGCCTGCGTTCGCGCTCGATGCCGGCTCGTTTGTGATCTCGGGGCTGACGCTTGCAGGCATCCGAACCCTGCGCCAGATCCGTGGAGGTGCGACAGCCTCCGCGGTCGCCGACGCGAGCGCTCCGGGTTCTGGTCCCACGTTGCGGCGGCTGCTGGCCACCGAACCGGTGTTGTGGATCATCTTCGCAATCGACATCGCGGCCACCTCGGCTCGGGTGGGCTCAGCGAGGTCGCGCTGCCCGCGCTCGCGCACGGCCCGTTCGGCGACGGCGCCGCCGGCTACGGCGCACTGATCGCCGCGCTCGGCGGGGGCGCACTCGGCGGGACGCTGCTCGCCGCCCGTACCCCCGATCCCGACCGGCCCGCGATCGTCGCCTGCGGCGTGTTCGCAGCGCAGTGCGCGTTCACGGCCGCCACCCCGTTTCTCGGCGGCACGATTCAGGCGGCGGCGATGCTTGCTTGTGCCGGGGCGCTCAATGGCTTCGGAAACGTGCTGACGATCACCGCGATGCAGCGCTGGGCCCCAGCCGCAACGATCGGCCGCGTGCTGGGGTTCGTGATGCTCGGTTCGTTCGGGATCTTCCCGATCTCCGTCCTGCTCGGCGGGATCGTCGTGCGCAACCTCGGAGCAGCCGCGTTCTTCCCACTCGCCGCCGCCATGACCGCGGTCGCGGTCGGCGCTGCCCTGCTGTCCCCAGAGTGGCGGAACTTCGGCGCCGGGCCAACCGTCCAAAGAGTCGGCGAGATCCCGCCGGAACCAACCCCGTCCACGACGTAGCGGGGTGGGCGGGACCCGCACGGCACTTATCGCCGGCAGCACCTCGACTACTTCGAATCGGACAGTGGCAACTGCGAGCCCTGCCCGGACCGGCGCGCTTGGGGAAGCTGAGCCAAGCCGTCCGTAGAGCAGCGAGTCCTGGCGGACCGAGAAGGACGGCGCGCGGACCAGTCGGCGCCGCGGAAGGGTGGCCGTGCCGCGACCCACCCGCCATCCGGGTGGGCGCGGGCGCAGTTGCACGAGCGCTGACCGCAGCCCCCGTACACTGACCAAGGAAATGCCCGGCATCGTGATCATCGGCGTCCAGTGGGGTGACGAAGGCAAGGGCAAGGTCACAGACCTGCTGGCCGAGCGCGCCGATGTCGTCGTGCGCTTCCAGGGGGGCAACAACGCGGGGCACACGATCGTGCGGGGCGGCGAGACCTGGAAGCTGCATCTGATGCCGTCGGGGATCCTCCACCCCGGCAAGCTCTGCGTGATCGGCAACGGGGTCGTGATCGACCCCAAGGTGCTGACCGACGAGCTCGACGAGCTGCGCCGCCGCCAGGTCGACACCTCCGGCCTGCGGATCTCCGCGAACGCGCACCTGATCATGCCGTACCACAAGCTGCTCGACGACGCGGGCGAGATCAAGCTCGGCAAGTTGCAGATCGGCACCACCCGCCGCGGGATCGGACCATGCTATGCCGACAAGGCCGCGCGGCTCGGGATTCGGGTGCAGGACCTGCTCGACGAGAAGATCCTGAAGAAGAAGATCGTGGCCGCGCTCGAACCCAAGCGGCTGTCGCTGCGCGAATACGCGAAGGACCCGCAGCTCGACCTGCAGACGATGACCGAGGAGTACCTCACCTACGGCCACCGGATCGAACCGTACGTCGCCGACACCAGCCGGATCGTGCTCGAGGCGCTCGACCGCGACGAGCTGATCGTGTTCGAGGGTGCGCAGGGCACGTTGCTCGACATCGACCACGGCACGTATCCGTTCGTCACCTCGTCGAACCCGGTGGCCGGCGCCGCCTGCATCGGCGCGGGCGTCGGGCCGAAGGACATCGACGAGGTCTGGGGGATCACCAAGGCGTACGGCACCCGCGTCGGCGCGGGGCCGTTCCCGACGGAGCTCGACGGTCCCCTCGCCGACGAGCTGCGCGACCGCGGCGGCGAGTACGGCACCACCACCGGCCGCGCTCGCCGGGTCGGCTGGCTCGACCTGGTGGCGCTGCGCTACGCGGTCCGGCTGAACTCGCTGACGGCGCTGGTCGTGACGAAGCTCGACGTCCTGTCCGGCCAGCGGGTGCTGAAGGTCTGCACCCGCTACCGCGGCGAGGACGAGGCCGAGTTCGACCACTTCCCATGGCACCAGACGGTGCTCCACCACGTCGTCGGCGAGTACCGCGAGCTGCCCGGCTGGAACGAGGACCTCCGTGACTGCCGCAGCGAGGACGACCTACCCGAGGCGGCGCGCAGCTACCTGCAGTTCATCGCCGACTTCGTCCGCGTCCCGGTCGCGCTGATCGGCGTCGGTCCGGGACGCGACGAGGTGATCTGGACCCGGGCCGGCGCGGGCATGCACGGCTCCGCTGCCGCGGTCACCGCGTAGAACCAGCTGGCAGCGCTTCGTCAGGTGGGGCGCTCGGCGCACGTCGCCGCGGGTGCACGGCGGGCGCGGGTGGCGCGGGTGGCGCGGGACGACGACAACT
Organism: Solirubrobacterales bacterium; assembly: GCA_027315255.1. GTDB lineage: Bacteria > Actinomycetota > Thermoleophilia > Solirubrobacterales > Solirubrobacteraceae > Palsa-465. The sequence continues at coordinate 5,506 of DAHUYL010000195.1, forward strand.
TTGCCAACCCCCCAGCTGTGGCGGGGGGTGGCAGCTCAGACCAGCTCACAGCTGGCTGAATCTGCCAACCCCCCGCTGGGACGGGGGGTTGGCAGACTTGGCGTGCCGGATCGGACCCACTCGCGGCGCGCCGCCCAGATGCCTGCCGCTCGCCGCCGCTGCCGCGCCTGACCCCGCGATCTCCGGGGGTGCCCGGGTCACAGACAAGCACGCGATCCCAAGGGTCACGCGCGCGCGATCCGGGCCCCGCGGGCGGGTGTGGCCGCGCGCTCGCCGTCGCCTCGGCGACGGTCACGACGATGGCGATCCATCACCGTCAGGACGAGGCGATCCACCACCGTCAGGACGACGGCGATCACCCGACAGAGCACCGCTCGTGGTCCCGGCGTCAGCGCCAGCGCTCGAGCAATTCGTCGTCGCCGACCCGCCGGCGCACCCGCGCCGGTACGCCGATCACCAGCTCCCGCGCGCCGACGTCGCGGGTGACGACCGCGCCCGCCGCGACGAATGCCTCCTCACCGACCTCGACCCCCGGGACCAGCACGGCGCCGCCGCCGACTCGAGCGCCACGGCGCACGACCGGCGCGCACAGCTGCTCGCCGCGCGGATGGCGGCCCATCGTGTCGTCGTTGGTCATCGTCACCCCGGGACCGAGGAAGGCGTCGTCCTCGACGACGGCGCCGCTGGTCACGTACACGCCCGTCTGGATCGATACACGGTCGCCGACCCGGGCGCCGAAATCGACGCACGAGCCGCGGCCGACGACCGCGCGCTCACCGACGAGCGCGCCCTCGCGCACCTGCGCCTGATCGCCGACGATCGCGCCGGCGCCGACCCGGGCGCCGCCATACACGACGGCGCCGGCGCAGACGGTGACCCCGTCGCCGAGCACGAGCGGCCCGTGCTCGGCACCGGCAGCGCCCGATCCGGCCCGCAACCGCGGCCGCTTGCCGAGCACGACGCACTCCTCGACGACACACCGCTCACCGAGCGACACGCCCGGATGCACGACGCTGCACGCCCCGATCGCGGTTCCGGCACCGATCCGCGCGCCCGCGAACACGACAGCCCCGGGCGCGATCGAGACGCCGTCCGCCACCAGCGCATCCGCGGCGACATGCGCACCCGGGAACCTCGCCAGCTCAGGCACGACTGCGCCCCGACTCCTCGAGCGAACGCTGCAGCTGCTCGAGCACGCGCACGACGCGCAACCCGCTCGCGCCGTCGGATGCGGGCGGGCGGCGCTCGCGGATGGCCGCCACGAACTCCTCGCACTCGAGCCGCAACGGCTCGGCGTTGGCGATCCGCGGGGAGAAGATGTCACCGCTGCGGGTGATGTACTCGCCGTATCCCTGGGCGTCCTCGTCGAAGCCCTTGTCGTAGACCGTGACCTTGCCCTCGAGCGCCATGTCGTCGAACGTCGCCATCCGCCGCGAGCCGACGACCGTGAACCGCCGCTCCTTGTGCGGGTCGAGCCAGCTCAGATGCAGGTGCGCCGAAAGCCCCGACGCGAACCGCAGGAAGCAGAACACGACGTCCTCGACCCCGGTGCGAACGTAGCTCTCGCCGTGCGCCACGACCTCGACCGGCTCCTCGCCCCCCGCCAGGTGCAGCACCACCGAGACGTCGTGGGCGCCGAGCGACCAAAGCGCATTCTCGTCGGCGCGGAGCTTTCCGAGGTTCAGCCGGTTCCCGTAGATGTAGTAGATCTCGCCCAGCTCACCGCCGTCCGCCAGCTCCTTCAGCTTGCGAACCCCCGGGTGGTACTCGAGCAGGTGGCCGACCATCAGCGTCCGTCCGGCAGCCCCCGCCGCGGCCACCGCGCGCTCGGCGCCGGCGACCGACTGCGCCAGCGGCTTCTCGACGAAGCAGTGCTTGCCGGCCTCGAGCACCCTGACCGCCAGCTCCGCGTGGCTCGGGACCGGGGTCGCGAGCGCGACCGCGTCGAGCTCGGCGTCCGCCAGCAGCTCGTGGAGGTCCGAGGCCAGCCGCGCCTGCGGGAACATCGAGCCGGCCCGGCGGCGCGCCGGCTCGGATGCATCGCAGCACCAGCGCAACTCGACGCCCGGGATCGCAGCGAAGTTGCGAGCGATGTTCGGGCCCCAGTAACCGAGGCCGGCGACACCGATGCGGACGGGGGCATCAGCCATGAGCGGGCCGCAGTCTACGGACCGCCGAACGCATCCCGCAGTGCCGCCACGACCCGCTCGCCGGCGCGACCGTCCCCGTAGAGCGAGGGCCGGCGCTCCGGCAGCGGTGCCTCGAGCGCAGCCAGCGCCGCTGCCGCGTCCAGCCCGACGAGCGTGTTCCAGCCCGTCTCGACGGTCTCGACCCACTCCGTCGTCGAGCGCAGCGTCACGCACCGTACGCCGGCGAGGTACGCCTCCTTCTGAAGCCCGCCCGAATCGGTCACGACCGCGCGAGCGTTGCACACCAGCGCCGCCGTCTCGACGTAGCCGAGCGGCTCGACCACCCGCACCGAACCGCCCTCTCGCAACCGTCCGTCGAGGCCGTACGAAGCCAGCCGCGCCCGTGTGCGCGGATGCAGCGACAGCACGACCGGACCGGGCAGCGCCAGCAGCAACTCGACCAGCCGCGCGAGCGACCCAGGATCGTCGACGTTGGCCGCGCGATGGGCGGTCGCGAACAGATAGCGCCCCGGCGCGACGCCGTGCCCGGCCACCAGATCCTTCCGCGCCCGCGCCCGTGGCTGCACCGCCGCCGCGATGTCGACCATCACGTCGCCGACGACCTCGGTCCGGCCGGCCACGCCCTCGCGCAGGAGGTTCGCCGCCGCCACCTCCGACGAGCACAGCAGCAGCGAGCTGAGCCGGTCGCAGACGACCCGGTTGAGCTCCTCCGGCATCCCCATGTCGAACGATCGCATCCCCGCCTCGACGTGCGCGACCGGCAACCCCAGCTGGGCGGCGACCAGCGCCCCCGCGAGCGTCGAGTTCGTATCGCCATAGACGAGCACGCAATCCGGGCGCGGCGCCGCCGCCAGCACGGGCTCCAGCGCGGCCAGCATCCGCGCCGTCTGCGACGTGTTCGAGCCGCCCGCGACCCCGAGCTCGAGCTCGGGCGCCGGCAAGCCCAGCTCCGCGAAGAACACGCTCGACAGCCGGTCGTCGTGGTGCTGGCCGGTGTGCACGAGCACCTCGTCTCCCCCGGCCCGCAAGCCGGGGGAGACGGCAGCCGCCTTGATGAACTGGGGCCGGTTGCCGACCACCGTCAACACGCGCAGCGGCGACACGCGTCAGGAACCGGAGAGCGCGGCCCGGATGTGCGCCTCGACGGCGCTGGCCGCCCGCACCGTCACCGGGCCGGGGCCGGCCCAGCGACGGTCGTCCACGGCGATGACCGGGTGAACCTCGCGAATCGTCGAGGCGAGGAACACCTCGTCGGCGGAGCGCACGTCGTCGAGCGTCGTCTCGCGCTCCTGCGCGCCGGTGACCTCGATCACGATCCCACGGGTGATCGACGCGAGGATGTGGTCGCTCAGGGGCGGGGTGCGGATCGCGCCGTCGCTGATCCAGAACACCGAGCTGGTCGGCGCCTCGAGCACGCGGCCGTGGGGCGTGACGAGCAGCGCATCGTCGTAGCCGCGCTCCTGCGCCAGGCGGCGGGCGAGCATGTTGGCCGCGTAGCTGAGCGACTTGACGGCGTCGAGCACGCGCGTGGGCGAGTACGTGATCGACGCGAGCCGCATCGCCTCGGGCAGCTCGTGCAGCGGCTCGGTCAGCAGCAGGCGGCGACCGCCGCGGGTCAGCACGATCCGCAGCGCCTGATGGGCGGGTCCGGGGCCGGCCTGCGCCAGCAACCGGTGGGCGTCGACGCGGATCGCCTCCAGGTCGAGCGCCAAGCGGAGGTTGGCCGCCGAACGCTCGAGCCGCGCGAGGTGGTCGTCGAGCGCGAACGGGACGCCGTCGTAGACGCGGATCACCTCGAACACGCCGTCGCCGCGCAGCAGCCCGTCGTCGGTCGCGGGTACGGTCGCGCGCGCGGCGGGCATGATCTGCCCGTCGAGCGAGGCAAGCGACTCGAGCGCCGGCGCGGCCATCGAGGGCTGGGACGAGCTCATCGGCCCACAGCCTAGCCCCCGGCGCGGCCGGCCCACGCCTGGGCGAGGCGAACCGCAACCGCCGCTGCCGCGGCCATCTCCTGAACCGACGCCCACTCGCGGACCGAGTGGAACTCGTGGCCGCCGTCGAAGATGTTCGGAGTCGGCAGCCCCATCTCGGACAGCTGCGAGCCGTCGGTGCCGCCGCGGATCGGTTTGCGGACCGGTTCGATCCCCTCGGCCCGATATGCCTCCTCGGCGACCGCGACGACGTCCGGGTCTCGGTCGATGAACCGCCGCATGTTGCGGTACTGGACGCGATCGGTGACCGTGACGGTCGCCTGCGGCTCCGCGATTGCGACCGATTCGGCCGTCTGGCGCACGAGCGCGAGGTGGCGGTCGAGCTGCTCGTCGTCGAAATCCCGCAGGATCATCCGGACCTCGGCGTGCGCCGGCGTCCCGGTCAGCGACACCGGGTGGATGAAGCCCTCGCGCCCGGAGCTCGTCGCGGGCGTGAGCCTGTCGTACGGGAGCTCCGCGACGAACGTGGCGGCAAGCCGCAGCGCGCTGACCATCTTGCCGGTGGCAAAGCCCGGGTGGACGTCGACGCCGTCGATCGTGACGACGGCTTCGAGCGCGGAGAACGACTCGTCCTGGAGCTCTCCCAGCGACGAGCCGTCGAGCGTGTACGCGCAGCGAGCACCGAACCGCTCCCGGTCGAACAGTGCCGGGCCCTCGCCGATCTCCTCGTCTGGGGTCAAGCCGATCCGCAGCGTCGCCCGCGGCAGCTCCGGGTGCAGCGCGAGGTGGCGGACGGCGGCCATGATCGCAGCGACCCCCGCCTTGTCGTCGGCACCGAGCAGCGTGTCACCGCTGGCGGTGACGATGTCGTGGCCGCGTTTGGCGGCCAGCTCCGGCATCGCCGCCGGATCCAGGCGCGTGCCTCCGCGTGGCAGCTCGATCACGCTTCCGTCCCACCCGTGGTGGACGATCGGCTCGACCCCCGCCCCGGGCGCGTCGGGCGTCGTGTCGAGGTGCGCGAGCAGCCCGATCACCGGTCCCGAGGCGCCTGGCAGCGTCGCGAACAGGTATCCGTGCTCGTCGACGTCGACGTCGGACAGCCCCAGCCCGCGCAGCTCCTCGGCGAGCAGCCGTGCCAGGTCGAGCTGTCCGGGGCTGCTCGGGCAGCGCTTCCCGTCGTGCCGGGACTGGGTGTCGATCCTCACGTACCGCAGAAAGCGCTCGAGCAGGTCGGGGGCGAGCCCGGCCGCGAGCGTCGAGGTGAAGCCGTCGCTGAGCTGATCCATATCCAGATGCTGTCAGCCGCGCAGCCCGACCGGCGCCGCCACCGTCAGCGTCTGGCGACGGCCGGTCGCGACCTGCACGCCGAGCACGAGCTGACCGGCGCGCCGGCCGGCGAACCGCAGGTTGCGCACGAGCGAGCCGGGTTCGAACACGACTCGGACCGGCGCCGGCGATGCCTGCGCGAGCAACAGGGCGAGCTTGTTGCCGCCGCCGCTGGCGGTGTACGCGAGCGGATTCCCGGTCGGGCCGGTCACGGCCAGCGGCAGCTGACCGCGCGAGAACCGCAAGCCGGCGGGTAGGCGCACCGTGAGCGAACGCAGCGGCGGCTCGAACCGCCCGGGAACGACGGTCAGGCTCAGCGCCGACGTCGCGGTCGAGGCGCCGCTGAGCACGACCCCGGTCACGTGCGGCCGGTCGTCCACCGTCCAGACGAACCGCAGCCTCCTGACGGTCCCGGTGGAATCGATCGCCTCGAGCGTGACGCGGTGCCGCCCGGCGCGCAGCGGCCGTCCGGTCAGCACGCCCCGCGCCCGATCGAAACGCACCCCGCGCGGCAGACCGCGCACCAGCCAGCGGACCGCAGCCCCGGCCGGCGCCGCCAGTCGCACGCGGACGTGGATGTCGGTGCGAACGAACGTGAGCTCGGACTTCGGTCCCCCGAGGCGCAGGCTCGAAGCGCACAGCGCCGGTGCCAGCGCGGCCGCGTCGGGTGAGCCGAGGCCGGCGGCCATGCTGTAGCCGGGACCGGCCGGGTAGAGCCCCCCGGCCGTGCCGGTGAGGTCGTTGTCACCCGAGGCGATGTTGTGGAAGTAGGTGGCCTGCGCGGTGCCGGCCAGCCCGTACAGGGCGGGATTGGCGAACCCGACGGAGATGCCCGCGCACGCCGGACTGGCATCCGCCAGCGCGATCACCGCCGCCCACAGCGGCGCCGCGGCGCTGGTGCCGCCGGTTCCCTGCCAGCCGCTGAGGGCGTCGGACTTCGCGCCGTTGCCGTTGTAGTAGATCAGGTAGCCGTAGTTGGGATCGGCGTCGGCCGACACATCGGGGACCTCGCGGCACAGCCGGGGGGCGCCGTGGCAGGGGGTCGACGACGACAGCTTGCCGGTCACGTTCAGGGCGGCCGGCGCACCGGCCTGGAACGGCGGCATCGGCCAGAACGACGAGATCCCGCCACCACCGGCGCCGGGCTGGCCGAGCGGTCCCGCGGGCTGCCCACCGCTGTTCCAGACGGTCTCGGTCGGGGGCGGCCCGAGCGCCGTCAGCGAGGTGCCGCCGACGCCCGTGACGAACGGCTGGCTGGCAGGGTCGTCGACCTGGAGCGAGGTGTTTCCGGAGGGATGGCCCCCGTAGTCGCAGTCCTCCGAGCCCGAGTCGCCGGCCGAGGAGAGGACCGTCTGACCCTGAACCGCCGCCTCCTCGAACAGCACGTTCTCGGCGGTCGCGTTCGCCAGACCCTCCTGTGGCTCGCACTGTCCCCACGAATTCGAGATCACCTTCGCCTGGTCCTGGCCGATGATCGTGCTGAACTCGTCATACGGGCCGGAGCCTGGCGCGTTCGAGTTCGAGTTCGGCGCCTGGTAGACGAGCAGCCGCGCGCGCGGCACGAGGCCGATCAGCTGCTCGATGTCGAGCGCCGCCTCGCCCGACCCGGGGCCCGGGCGCACACCACCGTCGACCGGGACGTAGGAGATCTGCGCGTGGGTGCCGTAGCAGGCCTGGAAGGCGGCGATGTCGGTGGGATCGACCGACTCGAGCTCATATGCGGCGATCGTCACCCCGGCACCCTGGTCGCCGGCGTGGTAGAGGCCCGAGAAGTCGTAGGCCGAAGCGATCTGGTCGATCGTGTACGCGCTCTGGCCGGGGGCAGCCCCGACCGCCTTCGGGCACGGCTGCGGTCCTCCCGTCGGAACGTGCGGGGCGTCGAGCGCCGAGCTCCGCCTCGCGGCGACGGCGGAGCTCGACGGCAGGCGGCCGGAGCTCAGGTGCTCGAGGCTCGAGAGCCCGATCACCGCCTGCACGGTCGACGCCACCGGGCCGGGCAGCGCCGGCGCCTGCGTGCCCACTACCGCGTCGGCGCCGGACGGCAACCTGACCGCCGCCAGCGACAGCGCGAACGCGTGCTCGACCGCGCCGGCGTTCGCGACCACCTGGATCGCGAGCCCGTTGGCGCTGAGGCGTCCCGGGTGCAGGCCCCGCTCCTGCAGCGAGGCCTCGAGCGCCCGCAACCGCCGAGCGGCCGGTGCGAACCGGCGAACGAACTGCGCCACGGTCAGGTAGCGACGGTAGTCGGGCGATGCCGGGTCGGACACCGCGGCGGCGTACGCCGCCAGTCCCCGCGGGTCGCGTGGCGTCAGCGCAAGCGTGATTCGCATCGGACGCGCGGCGGCGACCGCCGACAGCGGGACCGTCCCCGCGGGCAGCGCAGGCGCCTCACCGACGCGGATCATCCGCGGCACCGCGCGCGGCGCCCGGGCTGCCGCGCCCGACGCGACCGCGAGCGTCGCCGTCAACTGAAGCGTGAGCGCGGCCGTCAGCACACGCTTGGCGGTCCCCGGTGCCATGGGCCTGGGGACGGTAGCTGGAATCCTCTCAGCCCGCCAGCAGCAGCGGGAACGAGCGTGCGGCGCGACTCGGGAGGATGTAGTTGGCCCGCCTCAGGACGGAGATGAAATCGTTGATCCCGTTGTTGAACGTGTCGGCGATGCGCGCGTGCTGCTGCTGCTCGGCGACCGCGTTCATCGCGTTGCGGGTCGTCACGAAGTCGTCGAGCGTGCGCTGCAGCGAGACGAAGTGAACCCCTGCATGGCCGCCGTCGACCGTGTCGAAGTCGCGGCGCAGGATCAGCGGACGGCCATGGCGCCTGGCGCGAGCGGTGCTCTGCGCGTGCCCGATCACCCCGTAGCGGCTGCCTGCCTCCTCGATCTGCCCTGGCTGCGACGGAGCATCGGTGGTGATCCGTGCGAGGTCGGCGGGCGTCGTCTGCGGCGAGTACATGCGTGCCACCCGCCCGCGCTCGTCGAGCCGCTCGTACCAGCCGTCGAGCCGCAGGCGGATGTAGCTGACGGCCATCGTCGTGCCCTGCGCGAACGGGCCCGAGCGGATCGTGATCGAGTCCTCGCTCGCCTGGTTGCGCCGCAGCGAGGACTGAAAGCCCATGAACATCGGCGCGCTGCGGGCCACGGGGCCGTGCGGCGGGATCCCGCCCACGCGCTGGTGCGCGGCGGGGAGACCGGCGCCGACGAAGCCGGTGCGGGTCTCGCGCCAGACGAGCGCGTCGGACAGCGCCAGCCAGCCGTCCGCCCCGGGCAGCGGCACGCCGTCGACGAGCGCCGCCTCGACCGCCGCCAGCCGCTGCTCGTCGTCGCACGCGAGGTGCAGACACAGGTGGTAGTCGTCGATCGACGGCAGCTCGAACTGCGAGAGCCCGTGCGCGCGCTGGATCGGCGAGGCGACTCCGAGCACCCGCGAGAAGTACGCGTTGCCCCAGCCGGCGGTGAACAGAAGCCCCTCGGGACCCCACGGGAACGCGCGCTCGAGCGTGCGCAGGCCGGCCTCCAGCAGTCGCGCGTGCGCAGCGGTCGCGCGGCCGCGGACGTCGAAGAACAGCAGGCGGTCGAACCTGGGCGCGACCGGGTTGCCGTGGCGGTCGCTCGCCAGCGTCGCCTCCCACGCGTGTTGTCGGGCCGGCAGCCCGGGTGGCTGCCGGCCCGGTGAGACCGCTGGTGGCGGGGCCGCCCTGCCGGCGTCGGCGGCGGCTGCGTGCGAGTCGAGCGCGCCCGCGGCGACGAGGGCTCCGGCGCCTGCCAGCAAGCGGCGGCGCGTGACGCGCAGCGGCGGGTCGGTGCTGCTCATCCCGGGCCGCCGAGGATAGAGGGCTCGCGCGGCAGCAGGTCGGGGTCGAACGCCGCCAGCAGCTCGCCGGGTGTCTCGACCGACGCCCTTGCCCGGGCGAATCCGAGCGAGTGGGCGAGCAGCGCCAGGGTAGCCGGCGGCGGCTCGCGGCGATCCGCGAGCGTCGCTGCGCCGTGGCGCTTGGCGAGCCGGGCACCGTCCGGGCCGAGCACGAGCGGCACGTGGGCGTACGCCGGGATCGGCAGCTCGAGCAGGCGCCCGAGCAGGATCTGACGCGGAGTCGAGGCGGCCAGGTCGTTGCCGCGGACGACCTCGCCGACATCCTGGGCGGCGTCGTCGACGACGACGGCGAGCTGATACGCGGGGACCCCGTCTGCGCGGCGCACGACGAAGTCGTCGACGACGCCGGCGCGGCGGCCGAGCAGCCGGTCGTCGAACTCGATCCGCACACCGCCCGCCCGCACGCGCAGCGCGAACGGCCGCCCGGCGCCGATCCGGCTGCGGCGTTCCGCGGCGCTGAGGTGTGCGCACGTACCGGGATAGGCGCGCTCCGTCCCGGCCCCCGAGGCGATCGCCCCGGCCGCCACCTCGTCGTGGGGCGCGGACGCCGCCTCGCGGATCTCAGCCCGCGTGCAGAAGCACGGGTACAGCCGCCCGGCGCGCTCGAGGCTCGCCAGCGCCTGCTCGTACAGGTGGCCGCGCTCGGACTGGCGGACTGGCGGCTCGTCCCAGTCGAGCCCGAGCACGGTCAGATCGGCGATCTGCGAGCGTTCGAACTCGCGGCGTGAGCGCTGCGGGTCGAGGTCCTCGATCCGCAGCAGGAAGCGGCCGCCGCGGGCGCGGGCGAACAGCCATGCGACCAGCGCCGTGCGCAGGCTGCCGAGGTGCAGCGGCCCGGTCGGCGAGGGGGCGAAGCGGCCGTCGTGCGCGCTCATGAGCCGCCTGCCGGCGCGCAAGCGGCGGTGGCGCCGAACCAGTCCCGCGCCCACCGTGCCGTCATGGATCCGCAGGCTACAGTCCACCGGTGCTGACCTTCGAGCTCGACGAGCGCACGACGTTCAACCTGGCGATCGTGGAGGACGGCCGGCTCGTCGGCGGGATCGGCCTTCACCGGCTCGACTGGCAGAACCTGTCGACGAGCGTCGGCCACTGGATCGCCGAGCATGCGCAGGGCAATGGCACGGTCACGCGCGCGGTCGGGGCGCTGCTCGACTACGCGTTCGCGACCTGGGAGCTCAACCGGGTCGAGATCCGGGCGGGCGTCGAGAACGCGCGCAGTCGCGCGATTCCCGAGCGGCTCGGATTCCGGGACGAGGGCGTCCTACATCAGGCCGAGCGGATCGGCGAGCGCTTCGCCGACCACGTCGTGTACGCGATGCTCGCGGCCGACTGGCGCCGTGACGGCTGAGCGCGCTACGCGTGCTCCCGGGTGATCGTGACCCCGTCGGAGGGATACAGGATCGACTCGTGCTGCTCGTCCCAGCCGACGCGGTAGCGCTCGTGCTCCCCTTCTCCGAGGATCTCGACGATCCTGCCCCGGCGGGCGGGCTGGCCGGAGCGGCTGTGCGTCTCGACCACGTCGCCCACGTGCACGGCACCCGCGTGAGCGCTCGCAAGGTTGATGGGGCGCGTCTTCGGCATGGAGTTCACCTCCCTGGTTCGGTTGCCTTCCACTGTAGGCGCCCCGCCTTCGCCCGGCATCAGGATCAGGTCCGGTTGGCAGCTCAGTAGATTTGCGCGCCTGCCGAGCGCTCCCGTACACCACCCCCTGTTCGCCCGGGCGTACGCACTGCTGAGTCCGGTGATGGAGCACGAGCTGGCGCCGTTGCGGCGCGAGTTGCTCGCCGGGCTGCATGGGCGCATCGTCGAGGTCGGCGCAGGCAACGGCCTCAACTTCGGCCACTACCCGGCCGAGGTCGGCGAGGTCGTCGCGATCGAGCCCGAGCCATACCTCCGCGCGCGGGCGCGGTCAGCCGCCGAGGCGGCGGCGGTGCCGGTGACGCTGCGCGACGGGCTCGCCGAACAGCTTCCCGCCGAGCCGGCGAGCTTCGACGCCGCGGTCGCGAGCCTGGTGCTCTGCTCGGTGGGCGACCCCGGACGGGCAGTCGCAGAGCTGAGGCGCGTGCTGGCGCCGGACGGCGAGCTGCGCTTCTTCGAGCATGTCCGCGCCGACGGGGCCAGGAAGGCCGCCGCGCAACGGCTGCTCGATCGCACCGGGGTCTGGCCGACGGTCGGCGGTGGCTGCCACTGCGCCCGGGACACGGTCGAGACGCTCGAGGCCGGCGGCTTTCGCATCGACCGCCTGCGCAGGCTCGAGCTCGGGCCCTCCTGGGTCCTCACGAACCCGTTCGTGATCGGCACCGCCCGGCTCGCCTGACGCCTCGTACAGCCGTCCAGCGGGTGCGGGCGCAGCGACGATTGCGTCTATCCTGGCAGGCGGCATGTCGAGGTGGCGCGCCCGAGGATGGTTGCGGATCGGCGTGCCGGCGCTGGCGCTCCCACTCGCGCTCGCGGCGCTGCTGGCGGGCCCGGCGAGTGGCTACCCGGTCCAGTACTGCGCTCAGGTCCCGATCGTCCAGGGGATCCCGCCGTGGGGCTTTCACACGGGCGCGCCGATCACGGGCGCCACCGGCAGCTACGCCCGCGGCCATGGCGACATCAACCTGACCGCCGGCACCGTCTCGGGCACGATCTGCCAGGTCGACCGGCTGGCGAACCAGCCCGACCGCCTGATCATCATGACGGTCCTGCCCCATCTCGTCTACCACTCTCACTACGCGACGATGTGGGGCGTACCGGGGAACATCATGAAGATCGTCGTCCGCGTGCAGAGCAGCACCGACGCGCGGTGTCGGGTCGGAACCCTGGGCGATGTCACCCTGTTCGCCAGTTACAACGGCGTTCGCAGCGACAGCGTCCAGTTCACGTTCCCGGCCGCCTGTGGCGGCCACGATCACCTGTATCACGGCTCACAGGTGAACAACCAGGTTCCGCCGCTCTAGGGTCGTGAGCTCCGGGCAGCGCGGTGGGCACGTGCGGCGCCCACCGCGGCCCGAATCGAGCGATCAGCCGCCGCGCACGTCCACCGAGCTGTGCCCGCTGCTGCGGTCCGGCGAGCTGGCCCGGTCGCGCGTCCGGTCGATGTGCCGGACCGAGCCGGTGTCAAGCGAGCGATCGACGCGTACCGGCTTGGCCGAGCTGTGCTGTGCCGGAGCGGCGATCGCCGCGACGGGTGCGGCTGCAATTGCAAGCGTTCCGATCAAGCCGGCGAGTGCGATGGTCCGTGATCTCATGGTGTCCTCCTGGTGAGGTGGGGCGCCGCCTCGGCGACGCGATTGGATTGACAGCGCACACATTGAGAGCCCCCGTCAAGACGGCGGTAAGCCACGGTCCAGAAGCGGTTTACCCCTGACGGTCCGCCCCGATCACCCCTTACATTGCCGGGTATGCGGATCCTCGTGGTCGAAGACGAACGAACGCTTGCGGGGTTCATCGAGCAGAGCCTGCGCGCGGATGGCCACGCGGCCACGGTCTGTCACGACGGCCCGGCCGGTGAAGCCGCCGCGCTGACCGGTGACTACGCGCTCGTGCTGCTGGACCTGACCCTGCCCGGACGCGACGGCCTCGACGTGCTGCGCGCGATCCGCGCGCGAATGCCCGATCTGCCGGTCATCGTGCTGACCGCCCGCACCGCGATCGAGCAGCGGGTCGAAGGGCTCGACCGCGGCGCCAACGACTACGTGACGAAGCCATTCTCGCTCGACGAGCTGCTCGCGCGGGTGCGCGCGCAGCTCAGGTCCGGCGGCCAGCGCGAGTCATCCGTACTGGAGGCGGGCGGGATCCGCGTCGACCTGCGCACGCGGCGCGTCGAACGCGACGGCGCGGAGATCGGGCTGACAGCGCGCGAGTTCGAGCTGCTCACCCACCTGTTGCGTCACCCCGATCAGGTGCTGTCGCGGGAGCAACTGCTCAACGCCGTGTGGGGCTTCGACTTCGATCCCGGGACCAAGGTGCTGGAGGTCTACGTCGGTTACCTGCGGCGAAAGCTGACGAGCGCGGGCGGCGAGGACCCGATCGAGACCGTGCGCAACGTCGGCTACCGGCTGCGGATCCCCCGTGGGCGTTAAGCGCCTGCCCTGGGGGCTGCGGAGCGAGCTCACGCTGGCGATCGCGGTGATCACGGTCCTGGCGGTCGCCGGGAGCTTCCTCGCGCTGTACAGCGGAACCACCTCCCGTCTGCGCGGGCAGATCGATTCTCAGCTGCGAATCCAGGAGAGCGAGTGGCGAGCGTTCAGCGCGCACCTCGCCCTGTCCACGCCCGCTGCGCTCGAGGCCGCGGCAAGCCGGTTCCTGGCCGCGCAGCGCTACCACGCCGAGGCGCTCGTGACCGTCGTCGAGGTCAGCGGCGGACGTCCGGTGAGCAGCAACGCCGGGCTGCTGGCAGCCGAGGAGTCCCGCGAGCGCGACTCCGCCGAGAAGACCGGCCTGCTCACGGCCCCGTTCGGCATCACCACCGCCCCGGTCGCGGAGGCAGGCAGCATGCGCGTACTGGCGGTGCCGATCAGCTACCGGGGGCGGCAGATCGGGACCCTGCGCGTCGGGGACCCGCTGACGCCGGTCGCGCAGGCGCAGGCCAGCCTGCGGCGCACGTTCGTGATCGTGATCGGGCTCGCGCTGGTCGTGGCGGTCGCGGCCGGCATCGGCCTCGCCGGACTGATCTCGGCACCGCTCAGGCGCATGGCACGCGTGGCCGCGGCGATCGACGCCGGCGAGCTGTCGATCCGCGCCGGCCCGGGGCCTCGACACGGCGAGATCGGCGTGCTGTCCGACGCGCTCGATCACATGCTCGACCGGCTGGAACGGGCTTTCGGGCGCCAGCGCGACTTCGTGTCCGACGCCTCCCACGAGCTGCGCACGCCGCTCAGCGTGATCCGGGCCCAGATCGAGCTGCTCGACCGCGAGACCGACGCGCAGCAGCGACACCTCGCCACGGCCGCCCTGCTCCGCAGGCTGGATCAGCTCGACCGGCTCGTCGGCGACCTGCTGACGCTCGCGAGCGCCGAGGCGGGTCGGCTGATCGAGCCACGCGAGATCGATCTGGACGAGTTCTTCGAGGACCTCAGGCGCGACCTGCCGCTGTTCGGCGAGCGCGACTTCCGGCTTGCGCCGGTGAGTGGCACGCTCCACGGCGATCCCGATCGGCTCACGCAGGTGCTTCGAAACGTGGTGCGCAACGCGGTCGCCCACACGGACGCGGGCGGCCGCGTCGACGTGACGGCGCACGGACGCGGCGGTCGGCTCGAGATCTCCGTCAGCGACAGCGGTCCGGGCATCCCGCCCGACCAGCTCGAGCGTGTGTTCGAGCGCTTCCACCGGCTCGGCGCCGGTGGTTCGCAGACCGGTGGAGCGGGTCTCGGCCTGGCGATCGCACGCGCGATCGTCGAAGCGCACGGCGGCCGGATCGAGGCTCGCTCAGAACCCGGCCGGGGCGCGACGTTCCTGATCGAGCTGCCCGGCTACGACCCCGCGCCGCGGGTTCGCCGACTGCCATAAGGTTGGGCTGTGGACGTCACGATCCGCATCGCCCGGGCAGGCGACGAGGAGCAGATCCTCGAGATGTACCCGTGGCTGTTCGCGCCACCCGGATCCAAGCCGCAGCACTGGGATGCCGATGCCGCCCGACGCCGGTTGGGCGAGGCGATCGATGGCGCCCGCAGCACGATCCTGGTGGCCGAGGATGCCGGAAGGCTCGTCGCCTTCTGCACCGCCTACCTCAACCTCGACTCCGTACGGTTCGGGCAGCGATGCTGGGTCGAGGACCTCGCCGTCGACCCGCACCAGCGCTCGAGAGGTGTCGGCGCGGCGCTGCTGCGCGCCGTCAGGGACTGGGCGCGGGCGGCGGGGGCGACCCACCTCGAGCTCGAGTCCGGGCTCGCCCGCACCGACGCGCACCGCTTCTACGAGCGTGAGGGCGGGGCGCGGAAGTCCTACGCCTTCGGCTGGGAGCTCTGACGATCAGCCGCGCTCGCTCGCCGTCTTGAACAGCCGCCGCCAGGGGCGGGGCCGTCGGCGGGTCAGCTCGCCTCGGCCCAGGCGTGGCGGGCTTCGCGCAGGCCATAGACGAGGACCACCGCTGCCGACAGCGGGTCGGCCCACCACCAGCCCGCGGCTGCGTTCAGCACGACGCCGAGCAGGACCGCTGCCGCAAGCGCTCCGTCGATGACGGTCATGCGCGCCTCCGTCTGCAGGACGACGTTGCCGAGCTGCCGACCGGCATCGCGCTTGGCGGCTGCCAGCGTGAGCATCGCGACCAGCGTGACCGCGAGCCAGGCGATGCCGAGGACCGAGCCGCGAGAGTGGGTGCCGGATGCGATGCTGACCGCCGCCTGGATCGCGATGTACGCCGCCAGCAGCACGAACGCGATCGCGATCACGCGCAGCGCCCGGCGTTCGCGCGCCGAGCCCTCCTCGCCCTTCAGCTGCCAGACCACGACTGCGGAGGCGACGATCTCGATCAGCGAGTCGACGCCGAACGCAGCGAGCGCGAGCGAACCCGCTGTCACCGCCGCGATGCCGAGCACCACGACCCCCACGACGTTCCAGCAGAGCGTGGCGTATTCCAGTGCGAGGCCGCGGCGAAGCAGCGCGACCGCAGCCGGCGCCGAGTCTGCGTGCGCGCGCTGCCCGAGGATGCGCCTCACGATCGCAGAAACCGAGCGAGGCGATGTTGCCGCTTTGGGTAGTCCGACGGTAGGACCGTCCACGCGGGAGGCCACCCATGCAAGCCACTGGACTCGATGGTCGACCGCGGAGGTGCGCGGCGGCAGGCTCACGGTGTCGCTCGAGCACAAGCCGCCCAAGGGTTGGGCGGGATGCTTCGGCAGGACGGCGCAGCTGCTCTGGAGGCGAACGCTCAGACCGCGGCCGGCGCGATGACCGAGCGGTTTCGTGCCTTCGCGCGGGCGCCCGAGGACGCGGACGCGGACGGGCGCGCAGTCGCGGGCCAGCGATCGCCACGCGGCTTGCGAGCTCGCCGGCGGTCAGCTCAGCGTGTTGCGATGCGTCCGCGGCAGCGCCCCCACGGGCTCGCGTTTCCGGCGGATCGCGTACGCGCGAAAATCCGCTTCGAACCGCTCCCAGTCGAGTTCGGCTCCACCGTTCGGGTGGTCCGGCCCGCCCCGGCCCCGACCATCGCCGTCGTCGTCGCCGCCGTCGCCACTCGCCCAGGCGATGTTCAGCATCACCCCGGCATTGACCAGCAGGAGCGGCGGGAACACGAACAGGTCGACAGCGGCGGGAAGGCTGGGAGGAAGGCAAGCCACCAGCACCCCCACCGACAGAGCCCCGACGAAGCTGACGCCCGCGAGGACGCGGAGAAAGCGGGGACCGCACGTCATTCCGCCGCCCCCTGCGGGCACGGGGCGAACCGGCCCCGAGGTGCCATCTCC
Source organism: Solirubrobacterales bacterium (assembly GCA_027315255.1). GTDB lineage: Bacteria > Actinomycetota > Thermoleophilia > Solirubrobacterales > Solirubrobacteraceae > Palsa-465. Next base: position 22,171 of record DAHUYL010000195.1, read on the forward strand.
ACCCCCGCAGCGACCGGACCGGTGCGCGGCCCCCCGGCGCGGACTCGGACGGCACTCCTTGGCTTCATCGGGTCGCTCCTTTCGGACTTCCGCGACTCGAACAGGAGGCTATGGACGCATTGGGTCCCTCGCCATCCGCAAGACGTGGAGAAGCGGCCGCCGCCAACTACCGATCAGGGGCTGGTTGATCCGAAGCGGCCGCATCCCGGCAACCTCCCCTGCCGGCGTCGCCACCGCGGGCATCGAACGCTCTCGACGGCCGGCTGCGAAACGGCGGCCCCGGATCCCCCGTGCGTGCGGTATCGCGCTTGTCGGCCTCGTGCTCGCGGCCACGATCGGCGCGGGCCTCTCGACCGCAGTCGGTGCGACTCCACGCGGCGTGCTCGGCGGCGCCTGCACGCCCGCGAAGCTCAAGCTGCGCGATCCCGGGCATCTGACCGTGGCGACCGACTCGCCGGCGTACCCGCCGTACTTCGAGAACAACAAGCCGTCGAACGGCAAGGGCTTCGAGAGCGCTGTCGCGTATGCGGTCGCGGGCGAGCTCGGCTTCACGGCGAGCCAGGTCAAGTGGGTGGTCGAACCGTTCGACTCCTCGTACGCGCCAGGCCCGAAGAGCTTCGACTTCGACATCAACGAGATCTCGATCACGAAGCAGCGGGCCCAGGAGGTCGACTTCTCGACGCCGTACTACACGAACCCGCAGGGCATCATCGTCGCGTCGTCGTCGCCCCTCGCCCACGCCAAGTCGCTCGCGGCCTTCCGCAAGGCGACGATCGGCGTGCAGATCGGCACGACCAGCCTCAGCGCGGTCACCGCGGAGATCAAGCCGACGGCGCAGCCACAGGTGTTCAACACCTCCAACGACGTCGTCAGCGCCTTCAAGATCCACCGCGTGCAGGCGATCGTGGTCGACCTCGCAACCGCCTTCGACCTCACCTCGACCGTGCTCTCGCACACGACGATCGCCGGCCAGTTCAGCGCCCCCGGCGGCGACAACTGGGGACTGCTGCTCGCGCTGCACTCGCCGCTGACGATGTGCGTCGACAAGGCAGTCAACGCACTGCGCGCAAACGGGACGCTCTCGGCGCTCGACAAGCGCTGGATCGCGTCCGCCGCATCAGTGCCCGTGCTCCACTGAGCCTCGCGACCGCCGCAGGTTGCGTGTGACGACGCTCCCGCCACTGACGACGCGTGAAGACCGGGCGCGGGCGCACCGGCATCGTGCCCGCCGCTCGATCACGATCTCCGCGATCTCGACGATCGTCGTGATCGGGGGGCTTGTCGCCTACGTTCTGACGAGCCCGGGCTGGCCCAGGGTCCGTCGGCAGTTCTTCTCCGCCAGCGTGTTCGGCTCCTCGTTCGGCAGCGTGCTCAGCGGCTTCTGGCTCGACGTCCGGATGTTCCTGATCGTCGAGGTGGTCGTACTCGTGTTCGCGCTGCTGATCGCGCTCGTGCGCACGATGCGCGTGCCTGTCCTGTTCCCGTTGCGGATGCTCGCAATCGTGTACGTCGACGTGTTCCGGGGCGTACCGACGATCCTGGTCGTCTACCTGTTCGGCTTCGCCGTCCCCGGGCTCGAGCTGTCGGGCATGCCGACGAGCGCGACGACGCTCAGTGGCATCGCGCTGGCGTTGTGCTACTCGGCGTACGTGTCGGAGGTGTTCCGCGCCGGGCTCGAGTCGATCCATCCCAGCCAGGCCGGTGCCGCGCTCGCGCTGGGCCTGACACCGACTCAGGCCCTGCGCCACGTGATCGTGCCGCAGGCCGTGCGCCGCGTGCTGCCGCCGCTGCTCAACGACTTCATCGCGCTCCAGAAGGATGTCGCGCTGGTCTCCGTGGTCGGGCCACAGGAGGCGTTTCGGGTTGCGCAGATCTTCGCCGCCCAGTACTTCAACTACACGCCGCTGATGGCTGCGGCGCTGCTCTACCTGTCCGTGACGATCCCGCTCACCCGCCTCGTCGACCGGATGCAGGCGCGCAACATGCGCGAGCGCGGCGGGCTGCTCGCGCTCGGGCCACGGTGAGCCGGTGAGCCCGCCCGTCCTCGAGCTGCGCGGCGTCACGAAGTCCTACGGTGGCACGGACGTGCTGCGCGGGATCGACCTGACGGTCGACGAGCACGAGGCGATCGCGCTGATCGGAGCCTCGGGTTCGGGCAAGTCGACGCTGCTGCGCTGCATCGACCTGCTCGACGAGATCGACGACGGCGACATCCTGCTGGACGGCGAGCCGATCACCGTCCCGGGGCTCGATCCGGTCCCGATCCGACGGCGACTCGGCCTCGTCTTCCAGGCCTTCAACCTGTTCCCGCACATGCGGGTGATCGACAACGTCACGCTCGGCGCAACCCGAGCTCAGTCGGTCGACCGCGCGCAGGCGCGCGCGTCCGGGCTAGCGCTGCTGGAGCGCTTCGGCCTCGGCGACCGGGCCGACGCATACCCGGACAACCTCTCCGGCGGCCAGCAGCAGCGGGTGGCGATCGCCCGCGCGCTGCTGACGCACCCACGCGCAGTCCTGCTCGACGAGGTCACGAGCGCGCTCGACCCCGAGCTCGTCGGCGAGGTGCTCGACATCATCCGGGAGCTGAAGGCGGACGGGATGACGATGATCATCGCCACCCACGAGATGGAGTTCGCGCGAGACTTCGCCGACCGGGTGTGCTTCCTGGCAGACGGGCGGATCGTCGAGCACGGGCCACCCGAGCAGATCTTCTCGGCCCCGGCACAGCCCGAGACGCAGCGCTTCCTGGCGCGCCTGCTCGCGCGGCGCTAGAACTGACCCTGCCGGCCCGGGCCACCCAGCCCACAAGCGGGTGGCCCGGGAGGACGCGCACTCCTGCGTGGTCCTGCGGCCGCACGAACGGCTGCAGGAAAGACCTACCTGCTACGTTGGACCCAGCAGTCGGCGCCGCCGGCTGCGAGGCAGCTTGCTTGGGTCCCGCGTGACAGCGGTTCGGGTCAGCCTTAGCCTCCCGAATCGTTCGCGGATCCGCAAGGGCCGCCAAGGAGTAACCATGTCCGAGCAGTCCTTTGCCGAGCTTGGCGTCGCGCGCGCCATCGTCGGCTCCCTCTCAGCGGCAGGCATCAGCGCGCCGTTCGCGATCCAGCGTGTCGTGATCGGCGACGCGCTCGCCGGCCGCGATGTGATCGCGAAATCACCAACCGGGTCGGGCAAGACGCTCGCATTCGGAATCCCGCTGGTGCAGCGGATCGCCGCCGAAGACCGGCGGCCGGCTGGGCTCGTCCTGGCCCCGACTCGGGAGCTGGCAAGCCAGATCGTCGATGAGATCCGCAGCATCGGCCACGCACGCGCACTGCGCGTGACCGCCGTCTATGGGGGCGTCGGCCTCGTCAAGCAGGCGAGGGACGCCGCTGCGTCGCACATCCTGGTTGCGACTCCGGGCCGCCTCGAGGACCTGCTCGCACGCAATGCATTCACGCTCGAGCACATCAGGATGCTGGTGCTGGACGAGGCCGACCGCATGCTCGACATGGGTTTCCGGCCTGCGATCGACCGCATCGTCGGCGCATGTCCGGAGAGTCGTCAGACGTTGTGCTTCTCAGCCACCTTGGACGGCGAAGCCGGTCGCATCGCCGCTCGCTACGCGCACGACCCGGCCATCCACCAGCAAGGACCGGCCGCTCGCCGCGCGCGAGGAGAGATCGAGCACCGTTTCGTGCCGACCGCGCACGAGCACCGGGTCGAGGCGCTCGTCAGCGAGCTGCGGCGCGACCGCGACCTGACGCTGGTCTTCGTCCGCACCAAGCGCGGCGCGGACCGGCTCGTCAAGCGGCTCGCGGCACACGGCATCGATGCGGCCGCGATGCACGGCAACAAATCTCAGCGCCAGCGCGAACAGGCGCTCGCACGCTTCGAGTCGGGTTCGATCGACACCCTGGTCGCGACCGACGTAGCCGCCCGCGGGATCGACATCGAGCGGATCTCGCACGTGATCAACTTCGACCCGCCCGCCGACAGCGAAACCTACGTTCACAGAATCGGCCGCACGGGCCGCGCCGGTCGCACAGGGATCGGGATCACGCTGCTCTCCCCCGACCAGCACGGCGAGGTCACGAAGCTGGCCGGAGAGCTCGGGCTCGACCATCGCCTCGAACGGACGGGCTCTCGCCGCGCGCCGACCGATCCGTCAGCCCACGGACACGCCGCCGGCGCCGAGCGGCCGTCGCGTCGACGGTCGGGGCGGCGGCGCTCGCCGATCCGAGCATGATCAGCTGAACCTATCGCTCTCCTAACGAATCGACAGCACGATCGCGATCATGATGATCGGGATGGAGCGGCATGAGGGTGGCAAGGTTCGATCGCGCAAGCGTCTGCCGCGCCGCATCCGCGTGCTCGGCACGGCAGTCCTCGGCCTCGTCTCGGTCGGGGTATTGCTGTGGGTGGCGCCGCCGGCGCAGGTGATCAGATCGATCGGCGACATGAGCTCCGCGTGGGTGCTCGCCGCAGTCGGACTCGAAATCGGGTCGTGCCTGAGCTACGTCGTCGTGTTCCGGCGCTTCTTCCCGGAGCCGCCGCCGGCCGTCGGCCGCAAGGTGGCGTGGATCGCGATGGGTGCGGGCGCCGTGCTGCCCGGCGGGAACTTCTCCTCGGCGGCGGCGACAGGCTGGCTCCTTCGCGATCACGGCATCGGCGCGCGACGCCTGATCGAGCGCTGCGGGGCGTTGCTCTGCTTCCTGACGTTGTTCGGATTCCTGCTCAATGGCATCGCCGGAGCGCTCCTGCTTGCCGGGATCGGCGACGGCCCGCACGATCTCGAGCACGCCGGCATCCCGATCCTCGTGTCACTTGGCGTGATCGGGGCGGCGGCGGCGATGATGATCGGCTGGCGGCGCCAGCACACGCGTGCTCCGGCGACCGCTCGTGCCGTGGCGGCATCGCTTCGGGGCGCGTGGGAATCGCTGCTGAACCCGCATTGGAGGATGCTCGGCGCGGCCGGATTCCTGTGCCTCGACATGGCCGCACTGTGGGCGGCCTGCCGGGCCACCGGCCATCCCGTCGGCGCGCTGGCGCTTGCGGTCGCGTACTTCGTCGGCTACCTCGCCACGATGATCCCGATCCCGGCCGGTCTCGGGGTGCTCGACTCAGGCCTTGCCGGCGCGCTCGTCCTGTACGGGTTCTCGCCGGCCGCATCCGTCGGTGCGGTGCTCGTCTACCACGCAATCGCGGTCTGGGTGCCGGGGCTCGGCGGATTGCTCGTCTGGCTGCGCACTCGAACTCGAACACCCGCGGGCGCCGCCGGCTCGCGTCCGGTCGTCGAGCCCGACGCTGCGCTCGCCGCCAGCCACTGACGTCACGGCGACACCGTTCAGTCCGAGGTTGACCGATGCCGCTCCCGCCACGAGGCCTGGGATCGCGTGATGACGCGGGCGCACGCACAGCGCGCACGCCCGCACGCATCCCCGCCGGGCAGGTGGGTCAGCCGCTCACCTGCGTGACGTTGACGCCACTCACCGGCACCGCTATCAGCGTCGTGTTGCGCGCCGACCAGGTATCGCTCGACGCGGAGCCCTCGATCGCGCAGGCGAGCGTTACCGTCCCGGTCGCGGCGAACGTATGCAGCAGCTGGGTACTGACGTTGAGACCCGCCTCGTAACCGTTCCCACCTTCGCCGTCGGCGGTGCTGGTGTCGGATTCTGCGCTCAGCGTGCAGATGAGATGAAGCTGTGGGCGGACGGGGTCACGATGTTCGTCATACCTCGGATCACGTAGGACCCCGCGGGCAGGCCCGTCAGGGTCGCCACGGTCGTCAACGGCGCGGGTGGATACGAATCCGTTGCGTGAAGCACCCCTGTCGGCCCACTCGCACGAGCCGCTTCGTAGGCCGTTCCGAGGCCCGGGCCAGCGGGACCCGTCGGGCCGGCCGGGCCCTGCGGGCCGCTTGCGCCGGTCGCGCCCTGCGGACCGCTCGGGCCAGCTGCACCCTGTACGCCCTGCGGACCCTGGGGACCGGCCTGATTCCAACCCAAGCTCGGATCGTGCTTGCGACACTTCCTGGCTCTTTAGAGGGTGCCTCCGCCATGGCTCACGCACACCGTGATCGTCCCGCCGCCTCCGCCGGCGAACGCGTAGCCACCGCCAAGGGCCAGCGAACCGACGAGCGCCACGAGAACGCCGGCTGGTCCCCTTCTCCGAACCAGGTCTGTGAGCATTCCTATGCCTCCGACGTGTGAGATGTCTGATTCGACGAGCGCCGTCCCGGTCGTAGGGCTGCTCCTCGAACGGTGTCGGCGCGACGCTATTTGCCGGCCGTCCCACGAGCGTCCCACGGCTGTGGGTCCCCGAGTGAGACGACGTCTGGCGGCGGCCATCTGCGCGTGGGCACGGCGACCGTATCGCGCTCGCTTCGGCAGTGCCGGAGACACCAGCGGCCGCGACGCCGCCAGAGACGGTCGCTGCTCTGGGGCACTCGGCGCCAAGGCGATCGTCCTCGTCGACCTCGAGCCTGGCAATTGAGCCCGGGCTCTACCC